>JAEXRM010000146.1 GCA_023440865.1 Bacillota bacterium | reverse complement strand
CCCGGCAGGGTCCTATCAACACGACCCGGATACGCGGACCGTAGGTGGCACGCAGCATCCGGGCGTGCGCCACCATCGGTGACACGACCGGTGCCAGCAGCCCCAGCAGTTCCGGATAATGCTTCTCGACCAGCGACACGATGGTCGGGCATGCGGTCGACAGGATGTTCGGCATTTCCTTTTCCCGCATGAGACGGAGGTATTCCTTCGACACTTCCGCCGCACCGACGGCTGTCTCCTCCACCTGTACGAAACCCAATTGTCGAAGCGCGTCTGTCATGCCCACGAGATCCACCCGGTCGAATGCGGCGACATAGGACGGAGCCAATGTGACATACACCTTTTCCCTGCGGGCCAGCCATCCGCGGACCTTCTCGACGTCATTGCGGACAATCTTGGCGTTCTGCGGACAGACGGAAAGGCAGTTGCCGCAGAGGATGCAGCTTTTGTCATTGATCTGCGCCTGCTGCTCCGCCGTAAAGGTGATCGCCTTGACCGGACAGCTGCGCAGGCATTTGTAGCAGTTCTTGCAATCAGCCTCCCGAAACCGGATGATGCTCATGGTTGTGCGCCTCCTCCCGCTTCGATGCCGAGGCGGCAAAGCACCTGGCTGCGGAAGACCTCCTCCGCATTGTCGATCGACAGCCCGTTCACGGGCTCACCCGCCACCCGGATGGCAACGCCGCGTGTGCATTCGCCCAGACAGAATGCCGCCTTGAGCAGCACGCGGTCCCCGAGTCCGTACTGGCTGATCCAGCCTTCGAACATGCGGATGATGGGATAGGAGCCCTTCATGTGGCAGGAGCTGCCAACACAGATTTGCACTTCGAGCATGGATGCCTCCCGGGCGGCGGTACCGCCGGCTGCTGGTCTTCCCGTGCGCCGGATACTTGTGAATGAATTTTCGTTATTAGTTTAACAATCTCATGATAACACGGGACGGATCCCGGGTCAACTCAATTGTATACATTATGCATTATTACTCTCACGGGCACTCTCCAAACGACATGATCCAGCGGCAGGCAACGCATTTGCGAAACAGGCGCACCCCTGCCTCGCTTCCATGGTTTTCACGCCCTTGTCAGGATTTCCCGCTTGAAAAACGATTCGACGTCCGCCTCCGACAATCCGAACACCGGTCCCTCATCCACCCGCACGGACACCTTGTCCGAGCAGGCGCCAAGGCAGAGGGCGGCTTTCACGGTCACGGCGCCGTCCACCCGGTGGTGTTCGATGAGTGACTGGAACCGGTGGATCACGTTGTACGCGCCACGGATGTGGCAGGCGCTGCCGACACAGACATACAGATCGATCATGCGTGATGCGCCCCCTTCCGGTGCAGGATGCCCTTGCGGCCCTTGAGCAGGCCGTTGTACAGGGCGACGATGGCCGGGTTCTCCTCGGACCGCTTGATCTGTGCGGTGCCGTCCACCTTGTGCAGGCCGTGCCGGCGTTCCTGCCGCACCCGGTCGTTCGCGGGCAGCGGCTGTCCGGCGCCGCAGATGCACCCGCCCGTACAGGCCATGACCTCGACGAAGTCGTAGTGCACATCACCGCGGCGGATGGCGCGCACCAGGTCGTCGGCGTGCTTGAGACCATGCGCGATGGCCACCTTCACCGTACGGTCGCCCAAAGCCACTTCCGTCTCCCGGATGCCCTCCATGCCGCGGACGCCACAAAACGTGATGGTCTTGAGGCCGGCAGGGGATTTGTCGGGATCCGCATGGCGCAGCACTGCCTCGGTGACGCCGCCTGTCGAGCCGAACAGCTGCCCCGCACCGCTGGTCAGGCCGAACGGCATGTCGGCCGCCTCGTCCTCCAGTTCCGAAAAGGCAATGCCCGCCTCCTGGAGCATCAGGGCCAGTTCCTGTGTCGTGATGACGAGATCGACGTCGCGGATGCCGTCCTGCGCATGTTCGACCCGGGCGGCCTCCCCTTTCTTCGCGGTGCACGGCATCACGGCGACGGAGACGGTTTCCCGGCCATCAAGCCGGTCGACCCCCTTCATCTGGGTTTTGAGCACCGCGCCGAACATCTGCATCGGCGACTTGCAGCTGGATACATGGGGCAACAGGTCGGGATGCCGCTTTTCGACATGGTTGAACCAGGCCGGGCAGCACGAGGTGAACAGCGGCAGGTCCGTACCGGATGCAAGGTGCCCCATCAACTCGGCGGACTCCTCGATAACGGTCAGGTCGGCGCCGATGCCGGTGTCGAACACCTGCTCGAAGCCGAGCTTGCGCAACGCCGCGACCGTCTTGCCGAGCACGGCCTCTCCCGGCTTCATGCCGAACTCCTCGCCCAGCGCGACACGAACGGCCGGCGCAATCTGGGCGACCACACGTTTCTTTGGATCATGGAGCGCCTGCCACAGCGGATCGATGTCCTTCTTGATGATCAGGGCACCCGTCGGGCACACCACACGGCACTGGCCGCAGCCCACGCAGTCCGTTTCCGCGAGGGGCTTCCCGAACGCGGTGGACACCTCGATGTGCGAACCGCGCCAGGCGAATCCGAGCGCGCCCACGCCCTGCACCTCGGCGCACATGCGCACGCAGTCGCCGCAGAGGATGCATTTGTTGGGATTGCGCACGATGGCGCAGCTGGAGGTGTCGAGCGGACGGACCTTGCGGTCGTTGTCGAACCGCACCTCCTTCACGCCGAAGCGCACGGCCAGCTCCTGCAGCTTGCAGCGTCCGTTCTTCTCGCACACGGTGCAGTCGCGGTCATGGCTGGCAAGAATCAGCTCCAGGATCATGCGGCGGTGGCGGCGCAGCTTCTGGGTGTTGGTGCGGATCCTCATGCCGTCCTTAGGCGGGGTGGAGCAGGAGGTCATCAGACCGCCCCACTCGTCCTCGACCATGCACATGCGGCATGCGCCGTAGATGGACAATTCGGAATGGTAGCAGAAGGTCGGCAGGTCGATGCCCGCCCTGCGGATCACCTGGAGGATCTGCTTTTCGTCGCTGAAGGCCACCGGCTGGCCATCGATGTACATGGTTCCCATGGAATGTTCCTCCTGTGCGAATGCTTCGTGGATGGTGCCGTCACGGGTGCGTGCGGGCGTTGCGTGGAAGGGGACTAAGTCGCCGGAAAGAAATTCCCTGCTTCTTTCCCGAAAAGAATGGCAGGTTTGGCCAATGTTTTCGGGATCTTCATAGAGCAGGTTATTTCTTTCCAAGATCTACGCCTGCACGCGGTCATGCTTCACGGATGGCGCCGAAGGGGCACGCCTCCACGCAGGCGCCGCAGCCGATGCACGTGTTCCGGTCGATGGTGTGGACCACCTTGGGTTTGCCTCCGATGGCGCCCACCGGACACACGCGGGCACATTTGGTGCAGGCCTTGCACATCGACGGCTCCACGGCATACCGCGTCAGGCCCTTGCAGGTGCGGGTCGGGCAGACCTTGTCCACGACGTGCTGGAGGTACTCGTCACGGAAATAGCGCAGCGTCGACGTGACCGGTCCGGCCGCGGACTTGCCCAGGCCGCACAGCGCCGTCGCGCTGATCGTGTCCGCCAGCTCCTCGAGCAGGTCGAGATCGGCCACCGTGCCGCTGCCGGCCACGATGCGCTCGAGGATCGCCAGCATGTGCTTGGTGCCCTCGCGGCATGGCACGCACTTGCCGCAGGACTCGTTCTGGGTGAAGTTCATGAAGTACCGGGCCACCTCGACCATGCACGAGTCCTCGTCCATGACGACCAGACCGCCGGAGCCGATCATGGCGCCGACCTTCTTGAGCGAGTCGAAATCCAGCGGCAGGTCCAGGTGCTCCTCCGTCAGGCAGCCGCCGGACGGACCTCCGATCTGCACGGCCTTGAAGCGCTTGCCGTTGGGCAGTCCGCCACCGATCTCGAAGATGATCTCCCGCAGGGTGGACCCCATCGGCACCTCGATCAGGCCTGTGTTCCGGACATTCCCGGTGAGGGCGAACGCTTTCGTGCCGGGGCTCTTCTCCGGTCCGATGGCCTTGTACCAGTCCGCGCCGTTTTCCAGGATCAGCGGCACATTGGCGAAGGTCTCGACGTTGTTGAGCACGGTCGGCTTTTCCCACAGGCCCTTGTCGACCGTACGGGGCGGCTTGACGCGCGGCATGCCGCGATCGCCCTCGATCGAGGAGGTCAGGGCGCTGCCCTCCCCGCAGACGAACGCGCCGGCGCCCTTGTTGATGCGGATGTCGAAGGAGAAGCCGCTGCCCAGGATGTCGTCACCCAGCAGGCCATAGTCGCGCGCCTGGTCGATGGCGCGCTGCAGGCGTTCGATCGCCAGGGGATATTCGGCGCGGACATAGATGTAGCCTTCGGTCGCCTTGACCGCATAGCCGGCGATGATCATGCCCTCGAGCATGCGGTGCGGGTCGCCCTCCATGACGCTGCGGTCCATGAACGCGCCCGGATCGCCTTCGTCGCCGTTGCAGACGACATACTTGACATCGCTGTCGTTCTTGAGTACCTGGAGCCACTTGCGACCGGTCGGATATCCGCCGCCCCCGCGGCCCCGCAGGTTCGAGGCCGCCACCTGGTTGCAGACCTCGGCCGGGTGCATCGTGAACAGCACCTTTTTCATTGCGCCGTATCCGCCCTTGCCGACATACTCGGGCAGCGATTCGGCGTCGATGCCGCCACAGTGCTCGAGCACGAGCCGGGTCTGCCGCTTGTAGAAAGGGATTTCCTCCTGCACGGCGCAGGTTCCCTGCTCGGTGGCATACAGCAGGCGATCGATCACCCTGCCCTCGAGAATCGTCTCGCGGACGATCTGTTCGCAATCGTCGACGGACACCTTCACATAGAGCCAGTTTTCCGGCTCGATGCGCACCAGCGGGCCCATTTCGCAGAAACCATGGCATCCGCTCTTCTTGAGACCGACCTGGCGGAGCGCGGTTCCCTGCGGGGAGGCGTCGCGGGCTTCCGCCATCACGGCCCGGTTGGCCGCATGGGCCTCGGAGGGTGTGAGGTCGAGTTTCCGATTGCCGCAGGCGCCGCTTTCCTCGGCCTCGAGCACGAGCTCCGTCGTCAGGCCATTCGCTTCCAGCATCGCCTTCAGCCGGGCATGGATCTGCAGCGACCCGCCCGCCACGCAGCCGGTGCCGGCGCAGATCAGGATTTTCCGCTGCTGTGCCTTCAATGCCTTCTGTGCCTTGTCCGCAAGCTCCTCGAAGCCGCGGAGGTTCAACCGTGCGCTCATTGTACCGTTTCCTCCCTGCGGATGGTGTCAATGACTTCCCGGGCGGATTCCGGCGTCATTTTCGCATAGACCTTCTCGTTGATGGTGAAGACCGGAGCCAGACCGCACGCGCCAAGGCAGGATACGGTTTCAACCGTAAAGAGCATGTCGTCGGTCGTATGCTTGCTTTCGGAAAGGGCGAGCATCTCGCGCAGCGCCTTGAGGATCGGAATGGACTTGCGCACATGGCAGGCCGTCCCGTCGCAGATCTTGATCACGTGCTTGCCCTTGGGTTCGAGCGAGAAGTTCTCATAGAACGTGGCCACGCTGTAGACCTTCGCCGGAGAGATGCCCATCCTGCCGGCGACGGCCACCATCGCTTCCTCGGGCACATACCGGTACACCTGCTGGATGTCCTGCAGCACCGCGATGAGGGAGGACGGGGCATTGCCGTGCCGCTCCACGATGTCATTCACAACAGACTGGTCGATGACGGGTGTGTTCATGTTAGCCTCCTTCTGATTCTCCCGTAGCCATACTGTGATCTAGTGTTGCATTTTGTATTCATGTAATACCGAAACGAATCATTTTCTCAGCATAAACGATGCATTGCGCCATCACTCAGAATCGATTTCTCGAATACTGTATACATTTTATCCTGGCGCGTTGTTGTGATTTTTTTGACAAGCTCATTCTACGGCACCTTCCGTCCGCCTGCAATCGAAACGGAAAATGGAATCAAGAACCACTGATGCGTCCGCGAATGAATGATAGGGTTTTGCGTCGCATGAGAAAAGAAGCCCGGTACGGCAACGTTTGTTCTGCCATACCGGGCTTTGATTCATTGTGCGGCGTTATTCAGAAGCTTTCCCACTGGGCGGTCGGCCGCCTGCGGAACATGCGGGAAAAGGCGTTCTGCGCGGCCTCATTGCGCCATTCGGACATGCCGCCATCGATGACGTCCTGTCCGGAGAGGAAACCGTAGACGAGCTGCGACAACCGCTGGATGGAGATCACGCAATCCGGCTCGCGGTTCTCGACGCGCTCCGCATGGAGTCGATCACCGGATGACGACAGCTGCCAGTTCCCCTGGTTCCAGGGCGCAGCTTCGTCCGTCACCTGCAGCACCAGGGGCGCTACGTCCTCCACAGGCGCCGCCACGCAGGCAACGGCGGCCGCAACATCCACGATCCGCACCATCATGCCGGCGCGGGCCTTCACGTCCAGATACTGGTCGGACAGCAGGTGCGGCAGGGTGTCGCTCTCCGGAACGGTCAGCACGACCCGTTGCGCCTGGGAATTGTGGCGATAGAAGAAGTGCAGGAGCTGGCGCTTGGCCTGATGGCTGCGGTAGAAGAAGTCGCGGCAACGCAGCGCCCCGTCGCGGATCTCGAAGTCGGCATAGCCGTCAAGCGCGCCGTCTGCGCCTTCCACGCCATAACAGAGCCGCCCCTTCCGCGGGAACGCGTCTTGCTCCTCGTCCCGCCCTTCGCCCGTGCCGGCTTCGTCATTTTCCTCCGTCGCGGCGTCGTACTCGCCCCCGTTGAATCGGGAGGCATGCGCATTCCGTACGGCGAGGGCCCGTTTCCGGTCCCGCGCGGTCAGCGCGGTAAAAGCGCCCGTATCGGCCTTGAAGCGTTCGAGCTCCTTCATAGGAATCTCCAGCTCATGCCAGCGGAAGCCCCATTCCCAGCCACATTTGCGGTAAAATGCGAAGCTGAAGGGCGCCAGCTCGGAAAAGACGAAGCCGCGTTCCCGCATGATCTGGAGGGACCATCGCAGCAGCTCCATCACGCCACCGCCGTACCGGTATTCCGGCAGGGAGGCGACAGCCCCGATGCCGGCCATCTTCTGCCGGGTTCCATCCAGATGGATGGTGAGCGGCACAATCTGCACATGCTGGCCGATCCGGCCGTCCGCCTCCTCCTTGAGGAGCACGCAGGCCAGCTGTTCTTCCTTTCGCCGAAGCGATTCGGTCGTTTCCGCCGGCATGCGCCCCGCTGCCTGTTCGGCGCGGCGCTGCTCGATGTGCGGCCGCATGTCCGGAAAGCAGTAGGCGAGCATGTCCTCAATGCGGTTCTGGTCCTCGATTCTGGCAAATCGCAACGGCATGACGTTCCTCCTGGGCGGAAGGAAACGGGTTTCCCCGTCGTCGCGCCTGTGTGTCCCTTCTCACTGCGAAAAGGCCGCGCGACTCCACCCCTACCATCCTATCGCACTGATGCACGCGGAACAACGCGCATGACGGCCGCATGTGGTTGAATCTTCCGATTTGCATGCTGGCGGATGCAACCGGCCATATCACGTCTCCGCACCAGTTCGGGACTACCGCCCCATTTCGGAAAAATGCCGGGCCAAAAGCGCCCGCTTCCGCTCGATCATCTCGTCGATGCGGCCGATGTAGTGCGCCAGCTCGCGCACATTCTCCACGCGTTCGAGATTCCGCCCCGAGTGGGAGACCTTCGTGATGGCGCCAGAGCCGGCCGCAAGGATGGTCTGCCGTTCGGACATGGTCTCGACATTGTAGCGGCATGCCGCACCAGGTCGCGCATACCCGGTGTTCTCTAGGTTGGCCAGGATGTTCTTCTGCCGGTAGAGATAGTACGGCTGCAAGCCCTGCGCCATGGCGAAACGGGCGGCCTGCGCGACCATCATGGCAACCTCCGTGTCCGGAGTCTGCGGTTCGGCGCGGCCTTCCGCCATGGACGCGTGAAGCCGCGAAGCGCGTTTGACCGCCATCGTGTGCACGGTCAGGCTATCCGGTCCGAGCGGCGCCATCCGCGCGAGTGTCCCCTCGAAGTCCTCGGGCGTCTCTCCGGGCAAACCCGCGATGAGGTCGGCGTTGATGTTCGTGAACCCAAGCTCGCGGGCCAGCAGGAATGCGTGCTCCACCTGCTCGGGCGTGTGCGCCCGGCCGATGCGGCGCAGGGTCGCTTCCTGCATGCTCTGGGGATTGATGCTGATGCGGGACGCCCCCGCATCCCGGATGACAGCCAGTTTGCCGGCATCCACGGTGTCGGGCCGGCCGGCCTCGACGGTGAACTCGAGGGCGGATGCAAGCGGCAGCGTCTGCCCCATCCGGTCAAGCAGCCGGGCCAGTTCATCGGATGTGAGCGCGGTGGGTGTGCCACCCCCGATGTAGACGGCTGACAGCCGCTTCCCATGCTCCGCCATCCATCTGCCGATGAAGCCGAGCTCCCGTCCAAGCGCATCGAGATAATCAGGAACCATCCCACCGTACCGATGGACGGAATAGGCGGTGAACGAGCAGTACAGGCAGCGTGTCGCGCAGAAGGGGATGCCGACATACAGGCTGACGGAATCCGCAGGCGGTACCAGGAAGGGCCGCTCGTGTGTCGCCACCGTCAGCAGGCGTGCCGCATTTTCGGCGGACATGCCGGTGCGTTCCGACAGCAGGCTCCTGGCCTCCTGCTGCGATATGCCGGCGTCAAGCAGGCACGATGCCAGTTTGACGGGGCGGACGCCGGTCAGCGAGCCCCAGGGCAGTTCCAAGGAAAAGGCCATCGACAACGCCCGATACAACGCCGTGCCGGCGCAGAGCTTCCGGCTTCCGGCAAGCAGCGCGGCGGGCCCCCGGGCTTCATCCGGCCGGAAACCGAGTCGGCCCTCTCCGGCGACCTGTCCGCGCCGGTACACGCATGCCCGCGCCTCGAACCGCTCCGTCGTATCACAGGCCTCGAGCCGAACCACCATGTCAAAGGCGGAGAAGGCCTGGGGCGGCCGGTCGCCCCATATGCCCGGTTCGGGCAGCAGCAGGGGTGCCGCAGGCGTAAACAGTCGCAGGAGGCCGACGGCCTCGAAGGCGTTGTCGATGCCGTCGATGGACAGGCAAAGGGACGAGGGGTTCGAATCCATGTGTGTCGGTTGCTCCTCATTTGGCCGTGATGTGGGGATTCCGTGCGGCTTCCTGCCCGATGGTGGTGTCCGGCCCATGTCCGGGATGCACGACCGTCTCCGGCGCAAGGCGGTACAGCGTCTCACGCAGGCTACGCACCAGCTTGCCGGCATCGCCAGTCGCCAGGTCCGTCCGGCCGACGCCCCGATGAAAAAGGGTATCGCCAGAAAACAGATGACCATCCGCCAGCAGGCAGATGCAACCCGACGTATGACCCGGCGTATGGATGACACGGAAGGACGGGCCGCCGGTTTCCAACACCTCGCCGTCACGAAGCAGCCGGTCTGGCATCGGGAAGGTGCGGCTGCGCGGAATGCCGAAGGTGGAAAAGCCGCTGGCGTCCGGATCAACGTACAGCGCCTTTTCTCCTTCATGCAGGCACAGGGGGGCGCCGGTTGCCTCGACGAGGGCTTCTGCCTGGCAGACATGGTCGAGATGCCCATGTGTCAGCACGATGTGCGTGATGCGGCACCCCATGCGCTCGGCCGCCGCCAGGATGTCCGACGCGGGTGCGCCGCAATCGATGACAGTACAGCAACCTGCTTCACCGACCAGCCAGGTGTTCGATTCAAACAGACCATTTCTCAGAACGGCAATCTCCATGCTGTCTCCCTCCGATGTCTTCCGCTTGCCTTCATGGATCGGCATCCGCCGTCCGTCACGCGGCCTGCGCCGCACCATTGCCCTCATGGAGGGAACAGCCCGCCGCCTCTTCGGCGTGTTCCTGTCAGAATGACTTCCGACTGTCCAGCAGCAGGGTCACGGGGCCGTCGTTGACCAGCGACACCTTCATGTCCGCCTGGAACACGCCGGTCTCCACCGGAACGCCCGCTTCCCCGAACAGCGCGACGACCCGCTCGTACAGGGGAACAGCCACTTCGGGCCGCGCCGCATCAGAAAAGCCGGGTCTGCGTCCCTTGCGGCAATCGCCGAACAGGGTAAACTGTGACACTGCCAGGATGGCGCCCTCCCGTTCGACGACCGAGCGGTTCATCTTGCCGCCCTCATCCTCGAAAATGCGCAGGTTGAGCACCTTTTCGGCCATCCAGGCCGCGTCGGCCTCCCCGTCGCCCTGTCCGACACCCAGCAGCACCAGCAGTCCGGCACCAATCTGTCCGACAGTCCGACCCTCCACCCGTACCGATGCTTCCGTCACCCGCTGCACCACCGCACGCATTGCCTGGTCTCCTTCCCCGCCACGGTCCGCTCGCGGGTTCGGCTGCGCCGATAGCCGCCGATGTCCGGATCGCGACCGGCCCCATCATTTGTTTCGCGAAATCTCATACACATCACGCACGGACGAGAGGCGGTTGACGATGCGGTCCAGCTGCTCGGTGTGCGTGATTTCGAGCGTGAGGTGCACGACGGCGACCAGATCCTTGCCGGTGCGGGCGTTGATGGCGCGCAACGGGACACGCGACTCGCCGATGACGTTCGTCAGTTCGATCAGCAGGCCCGAGCGGTCGTGGGCCTTGATTGTGATCTCGGCCAGATACGCCACGGTGTGGCTCGTGTGCCGGTACCAGTGCACGTCGATGAGGCGCGCGTCGCCGTCGATGAGATTGTTCCGGACATTCGAGCAATCCGCCCGGTGCACCGACACCCCGCGCCCGCGGGTGATGTAGCCGACGATCGCGTCTCCGGGAACCGGGTTGCAACACCGGGAGAGCCGCACCAGGCAATTGTCGATGCCCTTGACAACCACGCCGCTCTCCGGCACGATCTTCTTTTTTTTCTTGCTCTCCTTCTCGATGTGCTCGAGCAGCATATGCGTCTGCTCTTCGGGCGTCAGGCTGTGGCGGTACTCCTCCTTGAGCTTGGAGACGACCTTGGCCGGTGTGAGTGCGCCCAGCGCGAAGCCCGCGTACATGTCCTCCATGGCATGGAAGCCGTACTTGCGCAGGATGGGATCGAGCCACTCGGACTTGGACAGCTGTTGCAGGGTGTATCCGCTCTTTTTCACCTCGCGGTCGAACAGCTCGTGCCCGTGCAGCACGTTCTCGTCGCGCTTCTCCTTTTTGTACCACTGGTTGATTTTGTTCTTGGCCTGCGCGGTCTTCGCGATCTTGAGCCAGTCGCGCGACGGACCGTTGGAGGCAGACGAGGTGATCACCTCGACGATGTCGCCGTTCTTGAGCTCGAAGTCGAGATTGACGATGCGACCGTTGACCTTCGCGCCGATCATGCGGTTGCCGATGGCGCTGTGGATGGCATAGGCGAAATCGATGGGCGTGGATCCCGCCTTGAGGTTCTTGACATCGCCCTTGGGCGTGAAGACGAACACCTCGTCGGTGAACAGGTCGATCTTGAGGTTCTCCATGAACGCGTCCGCGTCATGGGTCTCCTTCTGCCAGTCGACGAGCTGCCTCAGCCAGTTGAGCTTGTCGGACATCTCCTGGTCGCTCCGCGCCGCGCCGCCCTGTTTGTACTGCCAATGGGCCGCGATGCCGACTTCGGCGATGCGGTGCATCTCGCCCGTGCGGATCTGCACCTCGAAGGGTATCCCCTCAGGGCCGATGAGCGTGGAATGCAGCGACTGGTACATGTTCGGCTTGGGCATGGAGATGTAGTCCTTCAACCGGCCGGGCATGGGCTTGTACAGCTCGTGCACGAGACCGAGCACGGCATAGCAGTCCTTCACGGAGTCGACGATGAGGCGGATGGCGAACAGGTCATAGATCTGCTCGATGGACTTGCTCTGCTTGACCATCTTCTGGTGGATACTGTACAGGTGCTTCGCACGGCCCTCGATATGGGCCTCGATGCCCATTTCTTCCGCCTTGGCGCGTACCTCGCCGATGATGCGGTGAATGTACTCCTCGCGCTCGCGCCGCTTCTTGGCGATCTTTTCGACCAGGTCGTAGTAGGCCTTCTCATCGAGATAGCGGAAGCTCAGGTCCTCGAGCTCCCACTTGATGCGGTGCATGCCGAGCCGGTGTGCCAGCGGCGCATAGATCTCCTGCGTTTCACGCGCGGTCTCGATTTGCTTCTCGCGCGGCTTGAACTTGAGGGTGCGCATGTTGTGCAGGCGGTCGGCCAGCTTGATGATGATGACGCGGATGTCGTTGGCCATCGCCAGGAACATCTTGCGGAAATTCTCGGCCTGCTCCTCCTGCTTGGAGGTGTAGGGGATCTTCGTCAGCTTGGTCACGCCTTCGACCAGATCGGCGATCTCCATGCCGAAGTCCGCCTTGAGCTTTTCATAGTCGCAGAACGTGTCCTCGATGGTGTCGTGCAGGATGCCGGCCGCAATCGTGGCCGCGTCCATGTCCATCTCGGCAAGGATGCAGGCGACGGCAAGGGGATGGATGATGTACGGATCGCCGGAAACACGGATCTGTCCCTCATGGGCAGCCTTTGAAAGCCGATATGCCTTTTCGACCAGCGTGAAATCGGCATGCGGATCGTGTTGGAGAATGAGTTCCCTCAGCCGCTTGTACTCGTCGATCATGAAGCCCCACATTCCGCGTCCGCCATGGGTTCCGTCCTTGGGGACGGACATGGCGACGGCCGTTGTTCCCTCGGCGTGTCAGCCTTCCGGCTCAGGCGCGCGCCGCCACGTCCTGCAGCAGCGCCAGCAGTTCCGATGCCTCAAGATCAACGCGTTCGGACTCCTCCGGCGTCGCCAGGCGGTAGCTTCCGTCCGGCAGTAATGTCAGGGAGAAGAGACCGAGCTCGTCGAACACCAGAAGTCCCGCCATCATTCTGAAAAAGCCGAGTGGCCCGCCTCCCGCGCCCGTCAGCCGACGGGCCAGGAGAAACAGCTCCCCCGGCGTGCAGATCGTCTCCGGAAAGCGGCGAAAATGGCGATACACCGCCGCGAGGTCCTCCCGTGTCGGGAAAAAGGCCTCCTTGGGCTGTCCGGAACGAACAATCCCATTATAAAGCCAATCTCCATCGCAATCAAGGGACTCGAACCTGCGCACAGCCTCGTGCATGAACCGGTTCCGATGTCGCTCCCCCGCGGAGAGCCGCATGGATTCGAGCCGCAACTGCAGACTCGTCCGCCCCTGCCATTCGTTGATCTCGAGGTAACCGGCCAGATCGAGCTGATCGCCGGGGTCGAGGTGCACGGCGAGCGGCCCGTCCCCGAAGCCGACACACGTCAGGGCTGTCCCCTCCTTGTCGACTTTCATCCGCAGGTGCTTCCCCTCCGACAGCGTTTTCACCTCGACCACCCTGGCACCGCGCACCAACAGCAGCGGCGCGGGATTTCCCTGTCCCGTGGGCTCGAGAACGCGCAGCCGTTCCACACAGGCTGTCGATAACACGCGTGCGCCCAGCTCGGCCTCGATATCCACCACAGGCGTGCGCATCTCGGGCGTGATGCGTAGCGCGGCATATCGACAGATGCCCTCGCGGAACGTCTCGAGGGCGTCAGATGACAGCGTGAGGCCGCCAGCCTGTGCGTGACCGCCATATCGCGCCAACAGGCCGCTCTGCGAAGCAAGCGCCTCGAACAGGTCGAAGCCTTCGATGCTCCGGCCCGAGCCGACGGCCTCTCCATTGGTCACCGCCAGCACGAAGGCGGGTTTGCCGAACCGGTCGACCAGCTTCGAGGCGACGATGCCGATGACGCCATGATGCCAATCCTCGCCCCAGACCACGGTCACAGGCTCCCGCGCCGATTGGGGGCGTTCGGCGATGGCGGCGAGCGCCTGCCGGAGCACCGCCTCCTGTGTTGTCTGGCGTTCGCGGTTGATCTCGTCGAGCCGCTGGGCGATTGGCGTTGCCGCATCGGGCGACTTGGCCGTCAACAGCTTCACGGCCTCCTTCGCGTCACCCATGCGCCCGGCCGCGTTGACGCGCGGCGCCAGGACAAAACCGATGCGGGTTGCATCGACGGCACCGGCCTTGCCGCCTGAAACGGCGTGCAGGGCCGCGAGCCCGGGATGCGGGTCGCGGTTCATCTTTTCGATGCCGAACCGCGCGATGATGCGGTTCTCGCCGGTCAGGTCCACAATGTCGGCAATGGTGGCGAACGCGGCCAGATCGATGGATTTCATGGCCAGCTCCGGACGGCCCATCAGCGTGGCCACCGCCTGGGCGAGCTTCCAGGCGACACCGGCTCCGCAGAGATGCCTGAACGGATACCTGGAACCGGGCAAATGGGGATTCACAAGCACCAGGGCCGGCGGCAGCGTATCGGGATCGGATTGGTGGTGGTCCGTGACGAGGATGTCAATGGGGCGACCCAAAGCGGCCCGTCCCGCCAGGATGGCTTCCACCTGCCGTCGGGCCGTTATGCCGCAGTCGACGGTGACCATGACCTGCACGGCAGAGGCAACGATTCGTTCCACGGCCAAGTCCGATATGCCGTAGCCCTCGTCCGCACGGTCCGGAATGTAGGTGGAGACCGGAAAGTCGAGATCGGAGAAGAGGTTCTTGAGAATCGAAACGGCCGTGGTGCCGTCGACGTCATAGTCGCCGTACACCAACAGGTGCTGCCGTTCCCGAATCGCGACAACGATGCGCTCAGCCGCCTCGCGGATGCCCTCGAGCAGGAACGGGTCGTGCAGGTCCTCCAGCCGCGGCGAAAGAAACCGCTCCTTCCCGCCGGCATCGATGCCGCGGTTCCCAAGCAGCTGCGCCACCAGGGCATCCGGCGTTGATACAGGCTGCCACAGCGACTCGTCTTCCGTGCCGGCCACCCGCCATCTGGTGCCTTCCCCCGTGTAAAAACCAATCATGCGTGCTCTCCCCGCCATTCTTTCCGAAAAAGAGCAGACCGCTTCACGCCTGCGCTTGAATGCAAGAGGCTGTCTCTTTCGAGACAGCCTCCTTTTCGTTCATCCCAGCAGCCGTTTGACGATGGCATTGATCTGACCACCATCCGCCCTGCCCTTGACCATCGGCAGGGTCTCTTTCATGACCCGGCCCATGTCCTTGGCCGACTGTGCGCCGGTTTTGGCGACCGCCTCACGGACGATCACCTCCAGTTCCGCCTCAGTCAGCGGTTCCGGCAGGTACGACGAGATGATTGAGATCTCCTGGCGCAGGCCCTGTGCCAAATCCTCGCGACCACCCTTTTCGATTTCGGCAAGGGCTTCGCGGCGGGACTTGAGTTCCTTGGCCAGGACTTCGACCACACCATCGTCATCGAGGGTGACCTGTTTGTCCTTTTCGATCTGCAGGACTGCGGCACGAAGCATCTGGATGGCGTCCTTGCGGACCTTGTCCTTCTCCTTCATGGCGTCCTTCACATCGCTCTGGAACCGTTCCTTGAGGGTCATGGCTTCATCCCTCACTTCGTCTTGCGTTTCCTCGCGGCTTCGGACTTCTTCTTGCGCTTGACGCTCGGCTTGACGTAATGCTCGCGCTTGCGGACTTCCGCGAGAACACCAGACTTTGCGCACTGCCTCTTGAAACGGCGAAGCGCGCTGTCAAGGGTTTCGTTTTCCTTCACTCTTACTTCAGACACATCTATCCCTCCCCTCTGTGACAAACGTAACAGTTGTGCCGGGGGATTTATCCACTGCGTGAACGGATGAATACCATATTACAGCACACCAAACATTATACAGGCATCGGAGGACACCAGTCAAGTTCTTTGTATACGCCTGTTCCGGCGGGGCTGTCAACCCGACGGCTTCAAAGAAGCCGCTCTCCCAGATGCATGCCGCCGAGCACATGGTAGTGCAGATGCGGTACCGTCTGGCCAGCGCCCGCGCCGCAGTTGGCGATGACCCGATACCCGTCCCCAGCGATGCCCGTGATCTCCGCGACTTCGCGGATGGCCGCGTGCAAGGGTCCCACCAGCGGCAACGTTTCCGGCGTCAGCGCGTGAATGCTTTCGACATGCGTCTTGGGCACCACGAGCACATGGACGGGTGCAGCGGGATGGATGTCCCTGAACGCCAGCACCTGCTCGTCCTCGAAAACCTTCGAGCAGGGAATCTCCCCTGCGATGATCCTGCAGAAAATGCAATCCACGCCTCACGCCTCCCTTGCCTGCCGGAACCCTGCCGCGCCCGTTCGCTGCCGGGTGTGCAGCTTTCCGGCCCCATCATGCCTTGAGCATCGAGCGGATTTCCCTTGTCGCCGCCTCGAGCGCCGCAGGCACCGCACGCACGTCCTTGCCTCCGGCCTGTGCCATGTCGGGTCGGCCGCCGCCGCCGCCGCCGCACGCCGCCGCCGCCTGGCGGATGATGTTGCCGGCATGCACGCCGGCCTTCACCGCGTCGGGTGACGCCGCAACGATGAGGTTGACCTTGTCGTCCTTTGTGGAGGCCAGCACCAGCACGCCGGAACCGAGACGGTTTCTCAGCGTGTCGGAGGCCGTGCGCAGCGCGTTCATGTCGAGATCCCCGAGCTCGCCGGAGACCACCCTGAAGCCGCCAATGTCGGCCGCGTTCGCGAGCAGCGCGTCCATGCCGCTGCCGGCGAGCTTCTGCGTGGCCTGCTCGACCGCCTTTTTCAGTGTCTTGATCTCGTCGGCCATGGCGTCGATCTTGCGGGGCAGGTCCTCGGACTGGGTCTTGGCTGCGTCGGCCGCCTTCGCAAGCGTCTGCTCGATGCCATCGTACCACGCGATCGCGTTGAGACCGGTGACGGCCTCGATGCGCCGGACCCCCGCCGCCACGCCGCTTTCGGACAGAATCTTCAACAAGCCGGCCTCGCCGGTGGCGGTCAGGTGCGTGCCGCCGCAGAGTTCGCGGCTGTAGTCGCCGGCCGTGACCACGCGGACGGTCTCCCCGTACTTTTCGCCGAACAGTGCCATGGCACCGGTCTTGCGCGCCTCATCGACATGCATTTCCCTCACGTCGACCGGCAGGTTCTCGAGGATTTTCCGGTTGACCTGGTCGGCGATCTCCTTCAGCTGCTCGGGCGTGATGGCCGAGAAATGCGTGAAATCAAAGCGCAGACGCTCCGGATTCACCAGCGAACCCGCCTGGTTGACATGGTCGCCGAGCACGCTCTTGAGCGCCTTGTGGAGCAGGTGCGTGGCCGTGTGGTTGCGGGCCGTGGCCTTGCGCCTGTCGGTGTCGATCTTTGCGGCGACCACCTCGCCGACCATCACGCCGCCCGAGACGACCCGGCCGATGTGCAGCACCTTGCCGTCGGCCGTTTTGCGGGTGTCGGCGACCGCCATGCGGAAATGGTCGTTGTAGAGCGTGCCCGTGTCGCCCGCCTGCCCGCCGCTTTCGGCATAGAAAGGCGTGACGTCGAGGACGACCGTGACCTCGTCGTCCTGTTGGGCTTCATCGGTGAGGGCGTCCTCGGTCACGATGTAAAGCACCTTCGCCTCACAGGCGACCTCGTCGTAGCCCACGAACTTCGTGGACACGGACTTGTCGGTGCCGGCGAACAGATCCTTTTCCCAGGCGGAGCCCTCGCGGCTGCGATGCGCTTCGCGGGCCTTGTCCTTCTGTTTCTTCATCTCGGCGTGGAAGCCGGCCTCGTCGATCTCCAGTCCCGCCTCCAGCACAATCTCACGGGTGAGGTCGAGCGGGAAACCGTAGGTGTCGTGCAGGCGGAACACCTTCTCGCCCGCGACGGTCGTGCCGCCGGCATCCTTCACATCCTGGATGAAGCCGTCGAGGATGGCCGAGCCCTGGTCCACGGACAAATGGAACTTCTCTTCCTCGAGGGTGATGACCTTGAGGATGTAGTCGCGTTTTTCGCGCAGGTTCGGGTAGGCATCTCCGAAGCAGTCGACAACCGTCTGCGCCACCTCCGCGAGGAACAGGCGCTGCACGCCGAGCAGGCGGCCGTGGCGGGCGGCGCGGCGCAGCAGGCGGCGCAGCACGTAGCCGCGGCCCTCGTTGGAGGGCAGGATGCCGTCGGACACCATCATCGTGACGGAGCGGGCATGGTCGGTGATGACGCGGATGGAAACATCCTTGACCTTGTCGCTGCCGTAGGCCGCGCCCGTGATGCGTACCACATGGTCGAGGATGACGCGGATGGCGTCGACCTCGAAGAGGTTGTCGACACCCTGCATGACGCAGGCAAGGCGTTCCAGGCCCATGCCCGTGTCGATGTTCTTGCTGGCGAGCTCGAGGTAGGTACCGTCCTCCTGGCGGTCGAACTGCGTGAAGACGTTGTTCCAGACCTCGATGAAGCGGTCGCAATCGCAGCCGACGGTACATTCGGGCTTGCCGCAGCCCTTCTCGACGCCGCTGTCGAAATAGATCTCGGAGCAGGGGCCGCAGGGGCCGGTGCCGTGTTCCCAGAAGTTGTCAGCCTTGCCCATGCGGAAGATCTTCGACGGATCGAGGCCGACATCCCTGTTCCAGATGTCATAGGCTTCGTCGTCGTTTTCATACACGGAGACATACAGCAGCTCCGCCGGAATGCCGAGGGTGACCGTGAAGAACTCCCACGCCCACGGAATGGCTTCCTTCTTGAAATAGTCGCCGAACGAAAAGTTGCCGAGCATTTCGAAGAAGGTGCCATGGCGCGCCGTCTTGCCGACGTTCTCGATGTCGGGCGTGCGGATGCACTTCTGGCACGTGGTCATGCGGTTGCGCGGCGGCTTCTCCTTGCCCGTGAAATAAGGCTTGAGGGGGGTCATGCCGGCGTTGATCAGCAGGATGCTCGGATCGTTCTGCGGTACGAGCGAAAAGCTTGGCGCCCGCAGGTGCCCCTTGCTCTCGAAAAAGGAAAGATACATCTCACGCAGTTCATTCAGGCCGTACTTCTTCATTGCCGAAACCCCGTTCCGCCGCATGGGCGTCAAAATGGGCGTCATGTCGGCCATTCGCCGCCGCACCGGCCGGATTGTCCGCCGAATGCGCTGACCGCCCCGCGTTGCGGTGCAAGCACCGAGAACGCTCCGTTTGAGTATAACGAACGCCCACGCCGGGCGTCAAGCCGGACGCGGGTCCGCGGAGCGTGTTGCGGACGCCGCGTTCCATCGGCTCCCTGGCGGCGCGTTTTCATGTTCGACGAGATTCGACACGAACCGCGCTTGCCCGGCACAGTCCCGTATGTTTTAATGGTTGATAACAAGAACACTTACGGCCATGCCCGGTTCCGGGGCTTGGCCGCTGTACCCGAGATGACGAAGGACCACCACCCTGCGGCGCGGATCCCCCTTCCGCGTCCGGCGCTGACAAGGTCGCGTCGAGGAGGCACCTTTGGAGAGAAACGAGCCCGGCGGGCGCATCGCCCCGTTGTTGGGCGAATTCCGTGATCAGAAGCTGGAGCGCGACTTCCGCCTATCCGGCTTTTTCGCGATGCGCGCCAGCGTGCGTCCTCTCCTGGCGGGATTGTCCGTGCTCCTGTCCGCGGTCATGCTCGCGGAAATACTCCTGACACCCTTCTCGAGCCAGAATTGGATCGGCATCTCGCTCCGCGTCCTGTACATGATCACGGCGGTGCTCATGCTGCTGCGCATTTCGTCGCTCACCGACCACCGGACGCTCACGGCGAGCGTGACGGTCTTCGAGGGGCTTTCGATCAGCATCTGGTTCTATCTTGTCGGCTCCTCTCTCAATGCCTACAGCAACCTGTCCGTATGTCTCGGGGTGACCGCCCTCTCACTGATGGTCTTCCTCATCCCGAACCGATTCATCCATGCAGCCGCGCTCAGCGCGGTGACGCTGCTGCTTTCGCCATTGCTCTACAGGCCCGAGATGGCCGAAAACCCGGCACTCGACGCAACCGTCGCGATTCTGTTCACGCTGGGTGCGACCGTGGCCGTCGGCGCGGTGATCTACCTGCACGGCCTCGAGAAGCGGAACCAGTACCTGCAGATGACAAAACTGCTCCGGCTCTCCCTGACCGATCCGCTCACCGGCATCGCCAACCGCGGCCGGTTCAATGAGGCGCTCCAGTCCTGGGTCGGTTGTGCCGAGGAATACCGCATCCCCTTGTCACTCGTCCTTTTCGACTTCGACGATTTCAAGCGCATCAACGACACATACGGCCATCTCATCGGCGACCAGGTCATCCTGGCCACCGTGAATCTCGTCGATGAAGCCATCCGAAGGCGCGACATCTTCGCGCGCTGGGGCGGCGAGGAATTCACGCTCCTGTTTCCCGACACGCGGCTGGAAGAAGCGCTGGAGATCGTCGAACGGCTCCGGCAGACCATCGAGTCGAACCACTACATCCGCTGCGGTCATGTGACCGCCAGTTTCGGCGTGGTCCAGCATCGTGCCGGCGAATCGCCCGAGGCCTTCATGGACCGGGCTGACAGGCAGCTGTACAGGGCAAAGGCCGAAGGCAAGAACTGCATCCGCTCCGCAGGCTGACGTTCATGCGCATGCTTGTCCCCTGCGCGTATTGCTTCCTGCGAGGCCGCAACAACTCTTTACATTCTTCTTGGCTCCCGTTACACTGGTAAAAACATGCCGCTTGCAGGATCGACATCATATTCCTGCACGTGCGGCATCCGTTGCCGCACATCAGGCCAGCCAGCCGGTGCGGTGCCGATGAACCGGAGGAGCTGACGACATGGCTACATGGCAAGAGATCCTTGACTCCCTTGGCGTCATGACAGACGACATCCTGTTGCCGCAGGAAGGCACGGACATGACGAAATGGGCAGTCGTCGCATGCGACCAATACACATCCGAACCGGAGTACTGGCTCCGCGTCGAGGCGCTGGTCGGGCAGTCGCCCTCCACGCTGCGTTTGATCTTTCCCGAGGTATGGCTCGAACGGGAGGAGGATTCCCGCAAGCGGGAGCGCATCGCCACCATCAACCGCACCATGGCGGACTACCTCGCCCAGGGTCTGCTGCGCGCGCACCGCGGCCCCCTGCTGACCGAGCGCACGACGCGCCACGGACAGCGTCGGCTGGGATTGATGCTTTCGCTCGATCTGGAACGCTATGATTTTTCCGCAGGCTCCCAAAGCCCCATCCGTGCAACGGAGGGCACCATCATCGAACGGCTCCCCCCCCGCGTGCGCATCCGCGAGAGCGCCAGCCTCGAACTGCCGCACATCATGATCCTCATCGACGATCCGCAGCGCGCCGTCATCGAGCCGCTGCACGCCGCCTGCATCGCCGGAGCCGAACCCGGGCATGCCGACACCGTCCATTCATCGGACGCAATCCGTCCCGTGTATGACTTCCCGCTCATGGAGCACAGCGGTCATGTCCGCGGCTGGACCATCGCCGATAAAGGACTGCTCGACGGTATGGCCGCCTCGCTGGCACGGCTGGCTGATCCGGAGGCATTCGCGCGACGATACGGCACCGACGGCAAGACCGGTGTGCTGCTCTTTGCCGTAGGCGATGGCAACCATTCCCTCGCGACCGCCAAGACCTGCTGGAACCGCATCCGCGAGGGGCTGTCCGAAGCGGCGCGCGAAAACCATCCCGCCCGGTATGCACTCATCGAGCTGGTCAATCTCCATGATGACGGCCTCGTGTTCGAGCCCATCCACCGGGTGCTGTTCAACGCCGACCACGACGTGTTTTCACGTGATTTCGCCGCATGGCACGCCAAGCGGGGCATTCGGACACGCATCGAACCGGCAGTCGGGGAGAACGTCCCTGCGGACGGCGAACAAACCGCCGTGCTGATATCTCCGCAGGGCAGGGAGCGCCTTGTCTGGGAAAACCCGACGCAGCAGCTTGCGGTCGGTTCCCTGCAGGTTTTCCTCGACGATTGGCTTGCATCCCGTCCGCAAACGACAATTGATTATGTGCATGGCGACGACGTGACGGCACACCACGGCGCCGAGCCCGGCAACCTGGGGCTGTTGCTGCCCGTGATGGAGAAGGAGGCGCTGTTCCCGACCGTCATCCGCGACGGTGCCTTGCCTCGCAAGACCTTCTCGATGGGGGAGGCGCACGAGAAGCGCTTCTACCTGGAGTGCCGCAAGATCCGCTGAGGCATCAGGCGAGGGGCTCCCCCCTCTTTTCCCGTTCCTGCTCAGCCAAGCGCTCGAGTTTGCGCAGCCGGTGGTTGACGCCGGATTTCGTCAGGGCCGGATGCAGCATTTCCCCAAGCTCCTGGAGCGACACCTCCGCGTGGTCGAGACGCAGCCGCGCGATCTCGCGCAGTCCGTCCGGCAACGCGTCCAGGCCGATGCGGCCGTCCAGGTAGCGGATCTGCTCAACCTGCCTGAAGGAGGCGTTCACCGTCTTTTCCAGGTTCGCCGTCTCGCAGTTGACGATGCGGTTGACCTGGTTGCGCATGTCCTTCATGATGCGGATGTTCTCCAGCTGCATCAGCGAAGCATGTGCGCCCGCGATGTTCAGGAAATCGACGATCTCCTGGCCTTCCTTCAGGTAAGCGAGCCGGTGCCCCTTGCGGATGATGTCGCGCGCTTCGATGCCATACTCACGAAGCACCTCCTGGAACTCAGCCAGCAGCTGCGGCTCCGGAAACGATACCTCCAGATGGTAGGATCGGTCCGGATCGGATATCGAGCCGGTCGCAAGAAAGCAGCCGCGGAGGAAGGCCCGCCGGCAACATCGGCTCTTCGGTTTCCAGGGCAGAAAGACCAGATGCCCGTCGGTCGCGCGGATACCGATGTCATGCAGCAGGCCGTGCCGCTCCGATTCCGCCGCCAGCGCGGAAAAATCGAGCCGGTAGACCGCATGGTCGCGAAACCGGTGTGTCTTGAGCAGGACAACCTCCGGCCCGGAATGATACAGCTCCTTGACTGACGAGAATACATGCCGCGACAGGGCGGCATTCTCGGACACAAACAGCAGGCGCGTCAGACCGCCAACGCGCCGCAGCGTCAAGCCGCTGCGCAGCATGGCCGCGAGTTCGCTGCGCCGGCAACAGGGATGCGTCTCCTCGATACGACTGAGTTCTTCCTTCACCTGCGATGAAAACGACAAATCAACGCTCCCCTTCTCCGGCGGCCGAAGGTCCGGCCGCTTCCTCCAGATAGTCCTCCATATAGGACCGCAGCACCTCGCCGACGCTCCAGGCCTGAGAGATGCAGCCGTCAAGCCGCCACGGATACTGGCCCTCGGCCAGCTGGCCGATGCTGCCCAGCCCACCTTCCGCAAGATGGTCCCGCAACGGCAGGAACACCTCCTCGAGAAACGCCCTGCACCCCGGGTCATCGGCATGCGTACGCCGCCAGGCGGTCACGAACGGCCCGATCAGCCATGGCCAGACGGTGCCCTGATGCATCGCGCCCTCACGTGCATACTGGTCACCCGCGTACTGGCCGCTGTACCGGCTGTCGGCCGGTGAAAGGCTCCGCAACCCCAGTGGGACGTACAGATCGTGGAACACCGTGTTCATGGCCTGACACGCCTTGTCGCCGGACATGACCGGGAACGAGAGTGAAAACGCCAGCACCTGGTTGGGGCGCACGGCTGCGTCCGCCAGCCCGTCTCCCGCCACGTCGAGCAGGCAGTGCGTCGGTTCGTGCCAGAATGCGTCCGGGAAGGAAACGGCGATGCGATCTGCCAGCCCGTCGGCATCCACCCCGCCGGGCAGGCCCATATCATGATCCGCCATGCCGGTCAGCGACTGGAAACGGGCAAGGATCCGCAGGGCGTTGTACCAGAGTGCGTTTATTTCGACCGGTTTGCCTGTTCTGGGCGTCACAACCCAGTTGCCGACACGGGCATTCATCCAGGTGCGGGGTTCCGTCCCATCAATCACATGCAGAAAGCCGTCCGTATCCAGCCTCATCCCCTGGACGCCTTGTTCCGCGTGGGAACGGACGACCGACTCCAGCACTGGCATCAGGTCCCTGACCGTCTCCTGGTCGCCGGTGGCGGCATGATAGCGCCAGGCGGCCTCAAAAAGCCACAGGGGCCCATCCGCTCCGCTGTCCGAGATGACCTTCCGATCAGGCAGCAGCGGATTTGCAAGGAGGCCATCGGATATGCTAGCCGCGATGGATCGCAGAAGCCGCGATGCTTCCCTGAACCGCCCGGTTGTGAGCAGGAGGCCCGGCAGCGCGATGATGGAGTCGCGCCCCCACAGGGAAAGCCACGGATACCCCGCGATGATGGCGACCGCCCCGTCTTCGCCGTGATCGTCCGCATGGGCGGCAAATCCGGCTTCCGGCTCGAGCATGCGCCGCACGTCCGCATCGCGGATGCGGACGACGAATTGATCGGCCGCAAGGGCCAGCGCGCGCGCAAAAGGATCACGCCAGGATTCCTGGAGCGGCAGGGCGTCAAGTCGCCGCATCTCCGCCTCCACGTAGGCATCACCGTCCAGGTGCTCCGGGTGGTCGTCGAGCGCCGCCACCAGTGTGATGGTGGCCGACTCGCCCGGCGCTAGGGAAATCTCCCAGCTGCCAGGTATGTAGTGATCCTCCGTGTCGGGCATGCCGCGCATGCGCTCCTGCGGATAGGACATGTTGTAGAACCAGGACCGGTCACGTCGGACGAACTGGCCCGCGCTGCATCCGACTCGGATGACATCCTCCGTTCCGAAAGGTCGGACGGATACGCGCCGGCCGTCGGTTTCCGTCTCGAAATGCGCATACTGGTTATAGGAGAGGAAATGATGGTTGCGGAAATTGATCAGGGGCGTCAGATGGAGCATGACCGGCTCCCGCCCGTTGCGCGCGCGGTACACCACCGCCACGATGTTGCGCTCGTGCACAAGGACGACCTGTTTTTCCAGCGAGAGGTCGCCGATGCGGTAGTGCCAGTGCGGCATGCCGTTCCAGACGAAGGAACGCAGGTACTCCTCTCCCCGGTGGCACTGGGCGTGCGTGTGGAAGGAAAGCAGCGACCGGTAGTCGCCGGCCGATACGACGGCTTCGGAAACCTGCGCCAGCACCATGTGCCGATCGCGCAGACCGGGCGGGGCGGCGACCAGCAGACCGTGATGCCGGCGGTCGTTTGAGCCGGTCAGGGAGGTCGACGCATAACCGCCGATGCCGTTGGTCATCAGCCATTCCCGCGCCAAGCCCGAATCCATGGTCTTCCAGGCGGATGGTCCGAACTCCATCTCAAGCCCCTTTCCGCAAACCGCACGCAAGCCAGCTGCGTCCGCAGGTCGGATGAATCGTCTTGTCGCCCCTGCCGCCGCCTGCAGTCTAGTGGATCCGAAGAATGTCCATCACGGCCTGCGCCAGCTTGTCCGGGTCATGCCGGACCAACCGGTCGCGGGTCTCCACCACATCGCTTTCCACCAACTTGATACCCATTTTTTTCAGCCTTGATAGATCCACCATCACCAGATCGGCCCCATCGGCGCGATACCGCTCGCGGACCGACTCTTCCACATCGCCGCAGTTGACGAGGCAGTAGGTGAACAGACCGGCGCCCGCATGGTCCCACAGCGCGCGGATGTGGTCGGATACGCAATAGCCGTCGGTTTCGCCGGGCTGTGTCATCACATTGCAGACATACACCCGAGCGGCGCGCGATGCGGTGATGGCGTCGGCAACCCCGTCGACCAGCAGGTTTGGCAGGATGCTTGTGTACAGGCTCCCAGGTCCGAGGACGATGAGGTCCGCGGTGCGGATGGCCTCGATCACGGGTTCCAACGGCTGGACGCGTTCCGGTTCGAGCCGGATCCGGCGGATGCGGCCGGGATGGTGCCTGTTGTGATGGCCGATGTTCGACTCGCCCATGATCTCGGTGCCGTCCTCAAGTACGGCGTTGAGCCGCACGTCCTGTTCCGTCACCGGCAGCACGCGTCCCTGCACCGCCAGCACCTCGCCGGTGCTGCGCACTGCCTGCTCGAAGTTGTCGGATATGCCGTTCATGGCGGCCAGAAAGAGGTTGCCGAAGCTCTGCCCCTTGAGGCGTCCATCGGTGAATCGGTACTGCAGCAGCCTTTCCATCACGGACTCGGTCTCGGCGAGCGCCATGATGCAATTGCGGATATCGCCGGGCGGCAGCATGCCAAGATCCTCGCGCAGGGCACCCGAACCGCCTCCGTCGTCTGCCACGGTGATGACCGCCGTGATGTTGCTTGAGAATTTCTTGAGCCCCCGCAGCATCGTCGAGATGCCCGTTCCGCCGCCGATCACGACAATGCGGGGTCCCGAGGAAAGCACCTTGCGCCGGTAGAGCACGTCGCCCACTTCCTCGATATTTTCGGGCTTCCTGTAAATGCCGGCGGGATAGACATGCAGGAACTTCATCAGGATAGTGCGGAAACAAAAGGCGATGCTGGCAAGACCCGCCAGCGCGGCACCCAGGGCGACCCCCTTCTGGATGGGTCCCACGACGCCGTCCTTGAGCAGCATGGCGAACGAGAAAAGCAGCAGCAGGCCGCCTGCGGCGGCACCTGTAAGCCATTTTCTGAACCGAAACCCGATGCGCACCCACTTCAGGGGCTGCAAGGAAAGCATTCGCCTCATCCCTGCGCCGCCTTTGCATCGCGGTCGATGTCGCGGTGCTCGAGCACCACGGTCGTATCCATCGATTCGAGCAGCCCCGCCAGTTTGCATGCCAGCGTCACGGACCGGTGCTTGCCGCCCGTGCAGCCGATGGCCACAACCAGCTGGGACTTGCCCTCCTTGACGTAGTACGGCAGCAGGAACGATAGCATGTCGCGCAGCTTGTCAAGGAACGTGACGCTCTCGGGCTGGGCCATGACATAGTCGGAGACCGCGGGCTCCAACCCTGTCAGGGGCTTGAGTGCCTCGACATAATACGGATTGGGGATGAAACGCACATCGAATACCAGGTCGGCGTCCAGCGGCATGCCGTACTTGAAGCCGAATGAACGGATGTTGACCGTCAGGCCGCTGTGCGTCCTGCCTTCGACGAAAAGCTTGATGATCTCCTCGCGCAACTGGCGCGGCAGCATGTTCGAGGTGTCAAGGATGACGTCGGCACGCGAACGGACGGGACCGAGAATCTGCCGCTCGCGCGAGATGCCGTCCTGCACGCGGCCGTCCTGCGCCAGCGGATGCATGCGCCGTGTTTCCTTGAACCGCTTGATCAGGACGGCATCCGAGGCATCCAGAAAAAGGATGCGGTACGGAATCTCCAGCAGGGTGAGCTGCTCGAGCGAGGGAAAAAGCTCCTGGAACATCTCACCGCCCCGGATGTCCACAATCAGGGCGATCTTTTCCATGTTGCCGGACTGCCGGCTGAGCATGGCGAACGTCGGAATGAGCGAAGGCGGCAGGTTGTCGACGCAATAGTAGCCGATGTCCTCGAAATACTTGACACAATGGCTCTTGCCCGCACCGGACATGCCGGTGATGATCAAAAACTGCATACGCTGTCCCCTCCGAGGAGCTTGACCTCCGGCTCGAGCAGCACGCCTGTCTCGGCGTGAACCTTTTCCCGGATCATGCGCACAAGGGCGACCACGTCGGACGCGGTCGCATCGCCCGTGTTGACGATGAAGCCGGCATGTTTTTCCGAGACCTGCGCGCCGCCGACACGCATGCCCTTGAGTCCGCAATTCTCGATGAGCTGCCCTGAAAAGTAGCCCACCGGCCGCTTGAACGTGCTGCCCGCACTCGGCTGGTGCAACGGCTGCTTGTCCGCGCGACGCCGCGCGAGGTCGCGCATCATCTCGCCAATCGCAGCCGCATCACCCGGCTCCAGCCCAAGCCGGGACGACACCACCACGAGGTCGTCCGACTGGACACGGCTGTGCCGGTAACCGAAGTCATGATCCAAACCGCCCAGGACAACGGCGTTGCCGAATTGGTCCAGACAACGTGTCGTCAAGACGACATCCTTCATTTCACGTCCATATGCACCGGCGTTCATGGCCACCGCGCCACCCAGAGTGCCCGGGATGCCGCCGGCGAATTCCAACCCGGTCAATCCCCGGTCGAGTGCCCGTTTCGCAATGGCGGCCAACGTCGCGCCCGCCTGGGCGGTGATGCCGTCCGGTTCATCCTGGATGGCACACAGGCCTTCGCCGATGTGCAGGACGACCCCCCGGTACCCCTCATCCGCCACGATGAGGTTCGATCCATTGCCGATCACGACATGGGGCAGCGCATGCCTCGCGAGAAAAGCCAGGAGTGCGGCAAGCGCCTCTTCTCCCGGCACGTCGACGAAGGCGGCAACGGAACCGCCGACTCGCATGGACGTATGGGACTTCATCGCCTCGTTGAAGCGAACACTTCCAGGACCGGCCAACAGGGCCAGCTCGGCTGCGACGGCATGCAGCCCGTTATCCTGCGGGGACAGCTTGCCGGTCTTCATTCCGCATCACCGCCGGATACGAACCCCTGCTGGTTGATGATGCGCTGCGAGAACGCCTGGGCGGCGTTGTAGCCCATCTTCTTCTGCCGGTTGTTCATGGCGGCGACCTCGATGATGATCGCGAGGTTGCGGCCGGGGCGGACGGGTATCGTCAGCGATGGGATGCGCAGGCCCATGATGTCGGTGAACTGGTCCTCCACCCCCAATCGCTCATATTGCTTCTGCGGGTTCCACAGCTCCATGTTGATGACGAGGTTGATGCTCTCGGTCATCTTGACCGAACCGACGCCATACAGGTGCTTGACATCGAGAATGCCGATGCCGCGGATCTCGATGAGGTGACGGATGATTTCCGGCGCGGTGCCGACAAGCGTCTTGCTCGACACGCGGCGGATTTCCGTCAGATCGTCCGCGACCAGGCGATGGCCGCGCTTGACGAGCTCGAGCGCGGTCTCGGACTTGCCCACGCCGCTCTCGCCCTGGATGAGCACGCCCTCGCCATACACCTCGACCAGCTCGGCATGGCGGGTCTCCATGGGGGCAAGCTCGGTGTTGAGGATGGAAATGATGTTGCCCGTGAACCGGCTGGTCACCTCGGCGGTGCGCAGCAACGGGGTCTGGAACTGCCGGGCCAGCTCGACAAGCTCGGCATGCGGTTCCATGCCGCGCGCCAGCACCACGCAGGGGACATTCTTGCTGAACAGGCCCAGAAGGGCGGCATACCGCGCCTTGGAGTCCATCTGGTCGAGGTAGGTCATTTCCACCTTGCCGATGACCTGAACGCGGTCGTTGCCGAAATAATCGAAAAATCCCGCCAGCTGAAGTCCGGGACGGTTGATGTCCGATGAGCCGATCGTGATCTCCGGGATGCGCTCGGCGCATGCCAAGGGTTCGAGTCCGCAGTCGCGAACCAGCTTGGCGAGCTGGACGGTGACCTTGCCGGCCGTGGGCTGATTGTGTCTGTCAGGCATGAATGCGTTCTCCTTCCTTCTCCGGCAGGCAGAGAAGCCGCTTCACCGTCACCGCCATATCGGCTGCGCGGCACTGCTCCCCATGCAGGACGGGACGTTCCCCAAGACGACGGAGTCCCTGCGGCACCGGCCAGCCGGTGCGCTCGGACAGCAGTTCGAGCAGTTCGAACTCGTTTCTTCCCGCCAACGCCTCCTTGCCGAAAAGAGCCCGGACGACACTGTCATTGAACTTGAAGGGACTGGCTGTCGACACGACGACCGTCGGCGTGACATCGTTCGTCTCGATGACATACCGGTCGTACACATCGATGGCGACTGCCGTGTGCGTATCTGCGACATACCGGTGGTTGCGCCACATTTCCCCGATGGTGCGCAGCGTGTCGGCCTCGTTCGTCCAGCCGCCGTGGAAATGCTTCGCCAGGCGCTCGCGCAGCTCGGCGCCGATGTCGTAGCGGCCGCGCGCCGACAGGTCCTCCATCCACTGTGCGACACGGGCCGCATCGTGGCCGGAGATCCCGTACAGGAGGCGCTCGAGGTTGCTGGAGATGAGAATGTCCATCGAGGGCGACACCGTCTTGTGGAACGGACGGTTGCGGTCATATACACCGGTCTTGAGGAATTCCGTCAGGACGTTGTTGTCATTGGAGGCGCAGATGAGCTTGTTGACGGGAAGCCCCATGGCCTTGGCGTACCAGGCCGCCAGGATGTTGCCGAAATTGCCGGTCGGCACGCAAAAATTCACCGGGTCGCCGCACCGGATGCGACCGTCTCGGCACAGGTCCGCATATGCGGAAAAATAGTAGACGATCTGAGGCACAAGGCGTCCCCAGTTGATGGAGTTGGCGGAAGAGAACGCCATGCCGCGCGCATCCATCGCAGCCGTCATGGCCGGATCGGAGAAGATGCGCTTCACACCGGTCTGCGTGTCGTCGAAGTTGCCCTCGACACCAATGACATGCACATTCGCACCTTTCTGGGTGATCATCTGGCGCTTCTGCACGTCGCTGACACCCTCCTGCGGGAAGAACACCGCGATGCGCGTGCCCGGCACATCCGCGAAACCTTCCAGGGCGGCTTTCCCGGTATCGCCCGAGGTGGCGACCAGGATGACGATTTCGCGGTCTTCACCGGTCTTCTTCATGGCGCGGGTCATGAACTGCGGGAGGATCTGCAGCGCAACGTCCTTGAAGGCGCAGGTGGGACCGTGCCACAGCTCCATGACGGAAAGGTGCGCGCCCAGATGAACCAGCGGCGCCACCGCCCCCTTGTCGAAGCGATCCTCGCCATAGGCGGCGTGCACGCACGCGGCCAGCTCGTCGGCGGTATAGTCGGTCAGGAAGCGTGAAAGCACGAATATGGCACGCTCGCGGTAATCCATGCCGGTCAGGGAGGCGATCTCCTCCTGTGTGATCTTGACCTGCGAGTCTGGTACGAAGAGGCCTCCATCCGCCGCAAGCCCCATCTTGATGGCTTCCGCGCTGGACAGGGCGGGCGATGCGCCCCTTGTGCTGACATACTGCATCGGATCACTCCGCCGAACCGGTTCCGACAGGCTGCAACGGCTACATGCTGCATGGTCACTGTCGTCAGGATTTCCGCAAACGAACGCGGAGCCGGACGGGCTTTTACCATTGTAGCGCATCTTGGCGCATTCTTCAATTTTGCGGCAAGGGGCCGCATTGCCCGAAAGGGGCCGGCATGACGGAAAAAGGGCAAAAAAAGGGCACCAGATCCGGATGATGATGATGATTCCGATCGATCGTGGTGCCGGGGAGATGAATGCAACTTCATATAAAAAAGGAGGAATACATATTGCCCTGCCCATTCATGATAACACAGGCGCCACAAGGGATTCATGTCTGCAATGTGATAAAAATGAGAACAATTCATGAACACGTTTTGACACACTTGACAAAAGACGCATGTCTTGCATGTGCCTCATGGATACCGGCGGGCTGCATGTCATGGCTGTCCTCATTGCGGAGCCCGTTCCGATGGTTTACAATGGATTAGGCCGCTCCCCATGCGCCCGGCAGGTCGGGCACGTGCCGGAGACGGCACGCTGGCCGGCATGACGGAGACGAAGCATGGCGCGCAGGCTCCAACGACGCACCGCAGACGAATACGCGCATGCCTGGGGGATCTGGTATCCCTTTTTTCTTGCCGCGCTGTTCCTGCGTCTCGTCCTTTCGGCGGCACCGGCCTATCCGATCGACATGGGCGGCTACGTCGCCTGGAGCAACCATCTCGCGCAGTACGGCCCGCGAGGTCTGTATGACGCGTTCCACATCGTCTATGCGCCCATGTACCACTACCTGCTGTGGATCTCGGGTCTCGTCGCCCAATGCCTCGGCCTGTCGCGCGATGCCCACGTCTGGCTGATCAAGCTCTGGGCGGTTGCGGCGGACGCGACGGGCGCCTGGCTGCTGGTATGCCTGGGGCGCAAGCGAGGCCGCATCGGGACCGGCTTTGCCATCGGCATGTTGTACCTGCTCCATCCCGCCGTCGCATTCGACTCCTCGGTCTGGGGCCAGTTCGACGGCATCCCGGCCCTGCTGCTGCTTGTCGTGCTGCTGCTGTTCGAGGCGCGCAGGCCCGTGCCGGCGGCCCTCGCGTTTCTTGTCTCCGTTCTGTTCAAGCCACAGAGCGGCCTGCTGCTGCCGATCGTACTCGTCGTCTTCCTCTTCCAGCTGTGGCGGCGGAACGACTGGCGGCTGTTCCTGCGTGACGGGATGATCGCACTGGTCTCCGGCATCATCCTGTATCTAGCGGTCGTCCTTCCCTTCTATACCCCGACCGGCCGCGCGGCAACACTGCCCGGGTGGATCGATCCGTTCTGGTGGCTGTTCGACCTGTATCTGCGCAGCGTGCAGGATTATCCGTACGACACCGCGAACGCGTTCAACCTGTGGTTCCTCCTCGGAGGACAGATCCGCCCGGATACCACGCTGTTTCTCGGTCTGAGCCACAACGCATGGGGACTTGCGGGCTTTGGCCTGTGCGCGCTGTGGGCGATCATGCGCCTCCTCCGCGGCGGCGAGAGGTCCGAACGGCTGTATGAGTCATCATGGCTGGTACTGTTTGCCGCCTTCATGCTCATGACGAAAATGCATGAGCGGTACCTGGTGCCGGCCCTGCTGATCGGCGCCGCATGCGTGTTGGCCGATCGACGGCATTTCGCGCCGTACCTGGCGGCCTCCGTGGTCGCACTCGCCAATCAGGCGGTGATGTATCGCATGAGCTTTTCCGCGAACTACTGGCTCGATGCGGGAGATCCCTTCGCGGTTGTCTGTTCCCTCATGCTGACGGCAACCTTCGCATGGACCTGTCGCCTGCTGGTCGACACCCGCTCCGAAACCCCTGCCTCCCCGGTTCCCTCAAAATCGTCTGAAAGGCGGTTACGCACATGACCCAGCTCACCCGGTCACCCGCCCGCATGACCAAGGACGACCACAAGCGCGCCTGGCTGATCGCCGGCGTCTACCTGCTCATCGCCATGATCTGGCTGGGCGCCTTCCGATCGCCGCAGACCGGCTGGGTGCCCGAAAAGAAGGGGGATTCGTTCGTCGTCGACTTCGGCCGCGAGGTGACGGTGGACCGCACACTGCTGTTCGGCGGTCTCGGCCCCGTCTGGGGCTGCTTCGGCTCGTTGAACATCGAGGCCTGGAAGGGTGGCGAGTTCATCCCCTTCACGACGGTCGACATGGAGGCCTTGTTCCGCTGGTCTTTCAGCCAGGAGGGCGTCGTGACGACGAAGCTGCGCATCACGGCGCAGTCCCAGCTGCCGAAAAAGGACGGAACGAAGCCCGACTACTGGCAGGCGGAATACCGCGAGCTCGCCTTCTTCCACGGCAAGGAACAGCTCGACGGCTTCACCGTCACGGATGTGCAGGCCGCCCCCGGCGTCGAAAAGCTCTTCGACGAGCAGGACATCGTGCCGTACCGGCCGAGTGTGCTGCACAACACCTATTTCGACGAGGTCTACTTCCCGCGCACCGCACTCGAGCAGCTCAAGAACTGGCCCGTCATTTATGAGAACACGCATCCGCCGCTGGGCAAGGACATCATGGCGCTGGGCATCGCCATCATGGGGATGACGCCCTTTGGCTGGCGCTGGCTCGGCACCATCACCGGCGCCCTGATGCTGCCGCTGATGTTCGCCATGGCCAAGCGTTTGTTCAAGGATTCCTGGTGGGCCACCTTCTGCACGCTCTTCTTCGCAGCCGACTTCATGCATTTCACGCAAACGCGCATCGGCACCGTCGACAGCTACCTGATCATCTTCATCATGGCCGCCTACCACTTCATGCTGGTCTACCTCGACGAGCCGGCCTGGGAGAAGGGATACTGGAAGTCGCTCGTGCCGTTGGCGTTCTCGGGGCTGTTCCTCGGACTGGCCGGCGCGGTGAAGTGGATCGGCTTCTACGCCGCCTTCGGTCTGGCGATCCTGTTCTTCTATTCCCGCTTCTCGGAGTTCGCTGCGTACAAGAACCGTCTCAACCGCGAGCAGGTCGCTCCGCCGGAAAAGGCGCGCCGCATCGGCGTCTGGGTCGTGAAGTACTTCTATCTCACCTGCCTTGCCTGCATCATCCTGTTCATCGTCGTGCCCGCAACCGTCTACACGCTCAGCTACCTGCCGGTGCCGCAACATGACGAATCGAAATCCTTCCTGACCTGGGTCGTCGAATCGCAGAAGAACATGTTCGAATACCACAAGAGCGTCACCTCGCCCCACCCGTACTACTCCTACTGGTACGAGTGGCCGCTCGACCTGCGCCCCATCTTCTTCTACGACGCGGCCCTGCTCAACCCGCCGTTCGACGAGGCCATCGCCTCATTCGGCAATCCCATCGTGTGGTGGAGTGGTCTGGTGGGCTTCTTCGCCATCCTCATCATGCTGCTGTACCAGTACACGGCCGGCAGGAAAAAGGGCCGCACCCCCGACAAGCTGCTCTGGTTCCCGATCGTGGCCTACCTGGCACAGTATGTGCCATGGATCTTCTCCCCACGCAAGAAGACCTTCGTCTACCACTATTTCTCCTGCACGCCGTTCCTGATCCTCATGGCGGCCATCCTGTTCCGCTTCCTTGAAAAGGAGGGCATCATGAAGCGCAAGAGCATCACCATCCTGCTCTGCGTCACCATCGCCCTTTTCGTGGCATATTATCCGCTGATGTCGGGCATTCCGGTACCCCGCATCTGGCTTGACGGCTTGCGCGTCCTGCCGAGATGGGAATGGTGACGCGCATGCTGCCGAAGCTTCACGCCCTGCTCACCCGCCTGCCGCTCATCGGTCCGATCCTCGGTCCGCGCATCACGCCGGAAACCATCGGCCAGTTCCTGCGCTACCTTGTGGTGGGATTCACCTCGTTCGGCGTCGAATACACCCTCTTCATCGTGTTCCGCCGCCTGCTGCCGGTCTCCGAGCTGGTGGTGAACATTGGTGTCTACACGGTGATTTTCTGGCTCAACTTTCTGTTGAACCGCCACTTCGCATTCCGGTCGAAGGCGAACCTGTTCAAGCAAATGCTCGCTTACGGCTTCCTGTTCGCCTTCAACCTCGTCGTCGGCAACATCCTGCTGTTCGCGGGCATCCGGCACCTGCTCGTGCTGGCGGCCGGCGAGGGTTCATGGCCGGTGCTGTACCTGCCCAAGATCCTCATCATGGTCTTCATCGTGTCCTGGAACTTCATCCTGTACAAGAAGGTCATTAACAAATAGGCAGCCCGACCCAGGCACCGGACCCAGGCACCGGTCCTACTGGACCGGTGCCAAACAGAAGAACCCAGGCACCGGACCTACTGGACCGGTGCCATACTGCCGGACTGGAGCCAATCAACCGAGCCGGTGTCGAAACACAACAGCCACCGGTCCAGCCGGACCGGTGACAATCGTCTGGAGGCGCACCATGGAACCCATCACCTGTTCTGTCATCGTTCCCATGTACAACGAGGAGGAAGTGCTTGCGGAGACCTGCCGCCGCCTGCGAACCGTGCTCGAGGGATCCGGAGAAACCTGGGAGGTCATCTTCGTCAACGATGGCAGCCGAGACCGAACCCCCTTCCTGCTACGGGAGGAATGCGCCCGCGATCCCCGCTTCAAGCTGGTGGACTTTTCGCGCAACTTCGGCCACCAGGTCGCCATCACGGCGGGCATGGACTATGCCGGCGGGCAGTGCATGGTGATCATCGACGGCGACCTGCAGGATCCGCCTGAACTCATACCGGCCATGATCGCCACATGGCGCGAGGGCTACGACATCGTCTACGGCAAGCGGATCTCGCGCGAGGGAGACACCTTCTTCAAGAAGCTCACCGCCAGCGTCTTCTACCGCACGCTCCGGGCACTGACGGAGGTGGACATCCCCGTTGACACGGGCGACTTCCGCCTCATCGACCGCAAGATCGCGGAGACGCTCAAGCAGCTGCCGGAAAAAAACCGTTATGTGCGTGGCCTGATGTCGTGGGTCGGATACCGGCAGACCGCCATCGAGTTCGAGCGGGCGGAGCGGTTCGCCGGCACGACAAAGTATCCGCTCAAGAAGATGCTCAAACTGGCGGCGGACGGCATCATGTCCTTCTCGCTCAAGCCGTTGAAGCTCGCAACGGTGCTTGGATCGACGATATCGGCTGTCAGCTTCGTCTATCTGGTCGTGGTGCTGCTGCAGCGCCTGTTCGCCCCACAGAGCGTCACCTCCGGCTGGGCTTCCCTCATCGCGGTCACGCTGCTGCTCAACGGCATCACGCTGCTGCTGCTTGGCATTCTGGGCGAGTATATCGGCCGCATCTACGACGAGGTACGCAACCGCCCACTGTACATCGTCCGTGAAGCGGTGAACCTCGAAGACCGCTCCAGTCCGCGTTTCCACACATCGGACCGGTAGTGGGGACCGTCATCGGAAACGCGGGGCCGGGTTGACAATCCCTGACGTGCCGCTCACAGGCCACACGCAACCCATTAAAAGCAGAAAAGCCCGTCACCGGCGTTCCCGGCCTGGCGACGGGCTTTTGCACAGGGAAATCCTTGCTGGGGGCTACCATTCCAGCCGGCTGCTCATCAATCCGGATGACATGGCCAGGTTCCGCAGCGCCGGATTGTACAGGAACGGCCGCTTGAGGTTCTTGAGCAAGATGTTGCGCTTCAGCGGTGCCACATGCCTGGCATAACGCCTGCCGATGCCATATATCCCCTCGTCGAGCGCCTCCGCCAGCGCCATGGCGCTCTTGATGCCATAGCTGATGCCTTCTGCCGAGCTGGGGCTGATGAAGCCCGCCGCCTCGCCGACCAAAGCGACCCGGTCATTGCCCGTGCAAATCTGCCGGCCATTCGCCGGCCGGTTGATGCGTGTTCCCTCGCGCTTGATCGGCGATCCAAGCTTGTAGCCATTCTCTCCGAGTTTTTTCTTGAAGGTGTTGAACCGCTGGAGCAGATCGGAACCTTCCTCGAGGGCGATACCGACGACCAGCTGATTGTCCTTGGCGATCGTCCATCCGTAAAAGTCCGTCAGGCTGCTGTCGAAGATCGCGCCGAAATGTGCGATGGGGTCCTCTGTCGGGAACCATTCCTGTATGGCGACATACCGTTTGATCGGCACCTCCGGGAAGGCCTGGTTTCGTACCCGCGACCAGGCTCCGTCCGCCCCGATCAGCATGCGGGCATGCACGGTGTGCACCTTGCCGCCGTGGGTCAGCGCGAAGCTGACGCCTTCCCGGTCCTCCACGAAGCCGGTGAACCGGCACCCGAAGGCCAGATCCACGGAATCGGGAACCAGGGAGACCATCCAGGCATCAAAGCGCGTGCGGTCCATATTGAAGTAGAACCGCTGGTAATGGCGCTCACGTCCGGTATCGAAGTCCATGGTCCGAACCAGGAACAGTTGCGGATCGACCAGCACGCTCTTTGGAATGGCAAGCCCCATGCGGCCGAAAATCTCCTGGGCATCCGGGGCCAGCAAACCGCCGCAGCATTTTTCATCGCAGCGCCCGGTCGGCTCGAGCAGATCCCGGCGGTCGAGCAGCAGTACGTTGAAATCGGGATGCAGGCGGCGGGCGAGTGTCGCGCCGGCCGGCCCCGCGCCGATGATGGCGATGTCGTACGTCATGTGTACCTCCGTGACGAAGCATGCGATTTATTTTATCATCAAACGGGCTGGAGTGCGCAAGCGCGCGGCGATTTCATGCTCGCTTTCGGGATGCGTCTCATCGATTCCGTGCACGGTATTGGGACGTGTCTCATCGATTCCGTACGCGGTAGGGGGATGTCTCTCATCGATTCCGTGCGTACATTGCGGACGCGTACAAAAAGGCGCGGCAGCGAAAAAGATCCTGATTGCATCGCAATCAGGATCTTTTTCTGGTGGGAGATGGTGGATTCGAACCACCGAAGTCGTCAGACAACAGATTTACAGTCTGCCCCCATTGGCCGCTCGGGAAATCTCCCATGTTCACTTATCATGCGGGTTTCAAGCCTTTCGGCATTTTGTGCCGACCGGTTTTCCGAACCGCAAAAACTATGATACAGGACTGCAACCCGTTTGTCAACCGCTTTGCGGGGCTTTTCTACAAAAATGGCACAACCGTTGCGACAAGTGCATCCCATGCGTAACCGCGTCCGTTTTCAAGCCCCAGCTCCGCCGCCCGGTCCATCAGCGGCATGACCCATGCCTTTCCATTCGCAGTCCATCCAACCCAGAATCCGGTTCCGGCGTCCACATCGACGATCGTCCATGCGTCGACCGTCGTGCCGCATGCCGCCTCCAGCGCAGCCCGCAGCGTCGCCTCATCGCGCAGCGTGCCGAACCAGCCGTCCCGGTTGGCGATGCGCACCGCATCAGCGGTACCGACGCTCCCCTCATTCACAAACAGCGGAAGCAACCCCTTACCATCCGGCATGTCGACCGGCATCATCCACAGCCCGATCGGTCCGGTCCTCCCCGCCGTATCCGGACCTTCCGCCTGCAGTGCCTCGAGCGAATCCGCTACGGCCAGTCCTTCCGCGGAAAGCCCCTGGGCCGCATGCAGCACGGCAAACCGCTGCGCCGGCACGACCCGTTCGTCCGGATGCGCCTGCTCATGCGTGCGGGCGACACCCGCAGCCGCAGCATCATCCGGACGGGGCGACAGGGGCGTGACCCACAGGCCGCCGCCATATGGCATCCACGTTTTCATCGACACGGAATACTGCATCGTGACTGCGGCATCGGAAGCCACGCTCTCCGTGAAGGCAACAGCGAACCCGGTCTCTTCCGCCGCGTCGCCGGAGACATCGGGCGCCGGCGCCGGCACAGAGCGATTCGCTCCGGCATCCGCCGCCGACCCGTCGGTGCCGCCATATGCGCTTGCAGCAGCGGGACTTTCCGCCACCACACCGTTCGTGACGGTTTCTTCAGGCTTGCTCCCGTTCTCCGCAACGGCCATCTTCGCCTGGCCGGATCCCGGCCCGGCCTGTGCGTCTGCGGCTTCCGGCGCCATCTCCATGGAGGCCCCCGATGCGGCGGCGGCCACGCTTTCCTGCGCAATGCCGGCCCTGTCGCTCATCGCGAGGGTTGCGGCCTGGCGTGAACCCATGCGCGGCAGGAACTCCATCACGAGCACCGCGACGAGCAGGCAGGCGGCCAACCCTGCTGCAGTGCGCAGCATGGCGCGGTGACGTCCGAGGAAGGCAAGGACGCGTCCCTCCGACGTTGTCTCCCTTGCAGGGGAAAGTGCAGGCGAGAGCAGCGTTTGGCCTGACTCCGCGGTGGTACCGCCAGCATCCGTTCCGGCTGCGGTACCGGCCTCCGTATCCGCAGCCAGCGCCTGGCGGCATGCCTCGAGGGTCCGCGCCCGCAGTTGCTCGGAGACCTCGATATCCTGCAGGGAATCCTTGAAAAGCGCGCGGAAAGCGGCATCATCAAATCGGTTCCTACCTGCCACGCGAATCACCTCCCAACAGGACCGCGAGTTTGCCCCGGGCCTTGTGCAGCCTCGACTTGACTGTGCCCTCCGGCACCTGCTGGATGACGGCGATCTGCCGCACGTCCAGGTCGTGGTAATAGAACAGGACGACCGCCTCCCGATGCTCGGGCGACAGCTTTGCGAGAACCTGCATCATGTCGCTGCGCGCGGACCGGCGGTCCATCTCCTGGACCGACCACGCATCGGGCACGGCTTCCACGATTTCATCGGACACGGTGACCTTCCGCTTCCATGCGCTGCGCATCATGTCGCGGCACACGTTCACCGCGATGCCCGTGATCCAGGTTTTTTCGCTTGCGTCGCCGCGAAAGCCCTCCCAGGCCTTCAGGACCCGCAGGAACGTCTCCTGGTGCACATCCTCGGCCTGCTCGCGCGAACCCAGGATGGTGGTGGCCAACCGCAGCACGTCATTGCCGTACGTGGCGACCAGCCGTTCGATTTCCCTCATCGTATCGGAAGGGGGCAAACCCGTTCACCCTCTTTCACCGGATTGGACGAATCCATCCGTTGCTTGGTTCATGCCGGAGAAAAAAAGCGAAAAGAACGTCGAATGGCGTCCATATCCGCACCTGCTTCATGCTTCCCCACCATCATACCATGCCGCAAGCGCGCTGCGAACGGCAGAACCGTTTCCTTGAAAGCCTTTTCCCCTTCTGATAGAATGGCAGTACTGTCCGCCGCATCGCCCGCCCCGCGCACCGCAGGCATCCCATGCCGCCAGTTCCGTTCCGGCGGACGGAATCCACCCTGTTGGGAGAGAACATCATGCAGACAACCGTCCGTACGCGCTACGCCCCAAGTCCCACCGGCTACATCCACGTCGGCAACCTCCGTTCCGCCCTGTACGAATACCTCATCGCCCGCGTCAACGGCGGCAAGTTCGTGCTGCGCATCGAGGACACCGACCAGGAGCGTCTGGTGGAAGGCGCCGTGGACGTCATCTTCCGCACGCTCGCGCAATGCGGCATGCACCACGACGAGGGTCCCGATGTCGGCGGCCCGTACGGCCCGTATGTGCAGAGCGAGCGCAAGGACCTGTACCGACCCTACGCCGAGGAGCTGGTCGAGAAGGGCCATGCCTATCACTGCTTCTGCACGAAGGAGCGGCTCGACGCGCTGCGCGCGGACTGCGAGGCCCGCGGCGTCGCCTACGAGTACGACCGGCATTGCCTGAACCTTCCGAAGGAGGAGATCCGCGCACGCCTGGCCGCGGGCGAGCCGCATGTCATCCGCCAGCTGATGCCGCGCGAGGGCACCACGACCTTCCACGACGCCGTGTATGGTGACATCACGGTCGAGAACAGCAGCCTCGAGGACCAGATCCTGCTGAAGTCGGATGGCTTCCCCACCTACAACTTCGCCAATGTCGTCGACGACCACCTCATGCAGATCACGCACGTGGTGCGCGGCAGCGAATACCTGTCCTCTGCGCCGAAGTACAACCTGCTCTACGACGCGTTCGGCTGGGAGATTCCCACCTACGTGCATCTGCCGCTGCTGGTCAAGCCCGACGGCTCGAAAATCTCCAAGCGCAAGGGCGACGCCACCTTCGAGGATCTGCTGCGCGACGGATACCTGCTCGAGGCGGTCCTGAACTACATCGCGCTGCTTGGCTGGTCGCCCGAATCGAACCAGGAAATCTTCACATTGGCCGAGCTTGAGCGGCAGTTCTCGATCAGCCGCATCAGCAAATCCCCTTCCGCCTTCGACATGGCAAAGCTGCGCTGGTTCAACGCCGAATACCTGCGCGCCATGACACCCGAGCGCTTCCACGAGGTCGCCGCCCCGTGGATCCGGAAGGGGCTGACGGCCGACCTGCCCACCGAGCCCATCGCGCGCATCCTGCAGGCCCGCACGGAGGTGTTGTCCGAGATTCCGGAGAAGCTGGGCTTCCTGAACGATCTATGCGACTACAGCCTTGAGATTTATGTCCACAAGAAGATGAAGACGACGCTCGAGAACTCGCTCGAAGCCCTGAACGCCGCCCTGCCCGTGCTCGAGGCACTGCCGGAATGGACGGCCTCCGCCCTGCATGACCGGCTGATGGCGCTGGTCACCGGGCTCGGCATCAAGAACGGCCAGATGCTCTGGCCCATCCGCACGGCGCTTTCGGGCTGGGAGGTCACCCCCGGCGGCGCAATGGAAATCGCGGAAATCCTGGGGCGCGAGGAATCGCTGCGCCGCATCATGATCGGCATCGACCGGCTGAAGGCGGCCGTTGCCGGTTAAGTTCCCCGGCATCAGACAAAGGCCCCGTCCCTCCGAAGCCGGATGCTTCAGCAGGGCGGGGCCTTCTTCATGCCGAAGGGGGGTGGTCACTCCGCCACCGAGGCATGCAGCGCCAGGGTGAACAGGGCGCGCCGCACCTCCGTCCGGCTCTGCCACCTTCTGTCATCGTACGAATCGCCGTCCAGGTTGTCGCCGCTGTAGAGCAGCTGGGCGAAACGCGCCTGCTTGAACTGAGCCACGGCTGCAAGGGAGGCGCACTCCATCTCGACCGCGAGGCAACCCTCGCCGCGCCGCCGTTCCATTTTTGCGCGCGTCTCGCGGTAAGGCGCATCCGTCGTCCAGGTCTTCGTGACGAGATGCGGCACGTTCCGTCGTTCCAGGACCGTCACGATGCGGCCCATCAGCAGCGGATCCACCGCAACCTCCCGGGACGGCGGCAGATAATGGTACGACATGCCTTCATCGCGGATGGCGGCGCGCGGCACAAGAATGTGGCCGACCGCCAGTTCCCGGTCCAGCACGCCACATCCGCCGCATGCGACGATTTCCCGCGCGCCGTGCTCGATGGCGAAATCAAGCACGCTGCCGGCCTTCGGCCCGCCGACCGGACAATGGAAAAAGCCGGTTTCGCGCCCCTCCAGCAGCGTCCTGTAGAACCGGACCGCTCCATCCTCCCACTGGGTCGAGAGGAGCAGCTCCGTGTGGGGCTGTTCGGCCGCCCAGGCGGCCACCTCGCCGAAGAAGGTCGCCACCATCCGTTCCGGCAGCCGGGCATCGGCATCGAGCCGACCGGAGGCGATGATGCCGGGCTCCGGGTCAAATTCGTGAAGGGGCCACTGCGATTCGATCATCTGATGCGGCATGGTTGTTCCTCCCGCTGTCATCGACGTGTTGACGGATGTGTCCGTCTGCGCGGCCGGAAGCCCGCACTTCCCCGAACGAACGCACTCATGCGTACTTCACCATCAGGTAGTCCGCCGTCCGCTCGAAGCCGATCCGCGTGTAAGCGCTGACGGCAGGCAGGTTGTTCCGGCGCACGAACAGCGATGGCACATGCCCGTTCGCCTGGATGCGCCGGCACAACTCGTAGACGGTCGCCTTGCAGTATCCCTTCCCCTGCTCCGATGCAGGCGTTGCGACACCGCCGATCTGCTGCAGGGTGTCGGTATAGGATTGGATGTTGGCCATCGAGACATACCGTCCGTCCATCACACCCAGCAGCCACCCCCTGCCGCCGCGGTTCTGGCGCATGCTTGCACGCATCTGCTCTTCCGTGAAACTGTTTCCCAAGCAACGGACATTGCAGTCGGCGATGAACCGGACAATCTCTTCGTCCTCCGCATCGCCAAGCCGGAAGGAGAGTCCTTCCACGACATGCGGCGCCGGATTGCGGTTGACCATGTACCAGCTGTCATCCCGTTCCCGGATCTGTCTATACCCTGCCAGTCCCTGGACGAATGGCTCGACGACATGCCGCATGCCGAGCAACACCTCGAACGGCCGATCGCGCATGAGCGACAGAAACGGCGTCACAGCCGCCTCGCTTTCCCAGTGGGGGATGCAGCTGCCGAGGTTGTAGAAGGGCAGGATGCCGCGCAGCGTATCCAGACCGGTCTCCGGATCCGGCTCGAACCATCCGAAGTAGTCGGCACAGCGACGGATCGAAGGATCGTTCTCGAGCCCGATGTCGAGCACATTGCCGTGCAGGAATGTGGTTTCATGCTCATGGCTGCGGATGTAGGCCATGCACTGTGCCCGGTCGCGGTTGTCCATTTTCCGTATCATGTCATACCTCCCTCATCCGCACGCTGCCGCCTTCACGCCGGCCCGCGCCGAACGGACGTACCCCGTTTTGATGACCGGCCCGCATGACGCGGCAGCGGATCGTCCCCCTCGCTCATTCCGGCCGGCGCAGTGTCACATACTCGCCCGTCCTCACGAAGCCAAGCTTGTCGTACATCGCCAGCGCACCCGGACTTTTGGCGAACAGGCAGGGAATCCGCCCCTCTCCGAGCAGCTCGCGGCACAGGCTGGATACGAGCTTCGAGGCAAGTCCCTGCCGTTGGGCATCCGGGGCGGTGGTCACGCCGGATACGAGTGCGAATCCTTCCATCTCGGCGGTCGTGTTCGCATGCGATACAATCCGCCCGTTCCGGCGGACCACCATGTGCCGCACACCGCCGGCCCGCATCCGCGAACGGATGCCGGCGGCGACCTCCGCAGCCGCATGGTAGTTGCGCCGGAATGCGTCGGTGGCAAAGATGAGCTCGCCCAGCGCATCGGCGTCCGCCGTGTCCGCCCGGTCGATCGAAAGCCCTGACGCGGCAAGCGAGGTCGGATCCGCGACCGGTTCCAGGCGCCCGGTTCCAGGCAACACCATCGAACGGACAACCTCGGGCATGTACCCGTCGAGTGCCTCGGCAAGCGTGTCGATGGTGTCGCGGCACCCTGCGACTGTGGCCGGATCGGAAAACCGCAGGAAAAAGCCAAGTTCCTCGATATCCGCACCCGGCGGCGCATAGACGGCAAAATGCTCGAAATGGCGACGGACAAGGGCCGTGCGGCTCCCCGAATTGTCAAGCTGCACCCAGACCTCGAGATAATCGGTTCCAAGACCGCAGCGCGACAGATCGCCGATGATCGGCAGGTTGAGCGGCGCCTCGTGGGACAGCCATGCCAGGATCGATTCCAGTTCTCCGTCTTCCGCGCTGCGGATCATGTTTCCGCCTCCCGCTTCCTCCCCCCGGACGGAACGGCGCATGTCATGCCGCTTTCCGGAGTGGTTTTCAACACAGAATAGCACCGCCGGCATGATGCGTCAACCTTCCCCTCCCCCCTGCGAGCGGCCCGGTGAGCGACTGCGGCCGCATGATCGCACGAGATGCTTGTTTCATACGCCATGATGGTGATAGCATATCATCATGAAAGGCATGGCGGGCGCAACGCCCGCCGCCGCAGCAGGAGGTGCCGCATGGCCGCATACCATCTGATGGGCATTCTGATCGGAAAGCGTCGCGAGAACGCCGTCAAGGTCCAGGACATTCTCACCCGCCACGGTTGCATCATCAAGGTCCGGCTCGGCCTGCACGATGCCGGCGACGCCTGTTCGGACGAGGGACTCACGGTCCTGCAGCTGGACGGCCCGCAGGAAGAGATCGACGACCTGTATGCCGACCTGAATGTCGTTGACGGCGTATCCGCCGAAATGATTGAGCTCGGCGGCGCCGGCTGACCGAACAGGAGGCGACATGCGGTTTGTCCCCACCAACTGCATCCGACCGGGCATGGTGCTCGGCAAGACTCTCTGGGGGCTTCGCAATGAGGTCCTGTTGACGCATGGCACCATATTGAACGAATCCTACATCGACAGCATCCAGAGGCTGCAGCTCAACGGCCTGTACATCGAGGACAGCATCTCGGGCGATGTGGCGCTCGCGTCCCTTATCTCCGACACGCTCCGGTCCGAGACGGTCAAAAGCGTCAAGAATCTCTTCGTGCTCAGTGAAAGAACGGGAAGTCCACCGCCGTTGGAAGCCATCCGGGAGCAGATCGGCACGATTGTCGAGGAGATCCTCGACAACCGCAACCTCATGATCAACATGATCGACCTGAAAGTGTTCGACAACTACACGTACGCCCATTCGGTCAACGTGGCTGTCCTGTCCATTGTCCTGGGGGTGGCGGCCGGCATGAACCGGGACACGCTCAACCGCCTGGGCATGGCCGCGCTGCTGCACGATATCGGCAAGGTGTTCGTCTCATCCCATCTGCTCAACAAGCGCGAACCGCTGACCGACGAGGAGCGCACCGAACTGCAGCGTCATTCCGAGCGTGGATTCGAGTATGTCAAGACGCATTACCCCACGTTTCCCGTCAGCGCCTATGTGGCCATCCTCGAGCACCACGAACGGTATGACGGCACCGGCTATCCGCTCGGGAAGGCTGGTGCGAAGATCACGGCCTTCGGCGCGATCATCGCCATTGCGGATGTTTATGACGCCCTGACGTCGGACCGTCCGTACCGCAAGGCCCTGCCCCCCTCGGAAGCCATCGAGTATTTCATGGCCTCCGGCGGAAGCCATTTCAATCCCGAGCTGTTGGCGCTGTTCATCCGCAAGGTGGCACCTTATCCCGTCGGCACCTGCGTCACGCTCAGCAACGGCTGGATTGGGCTGGTGCTTGAAAACTACGAGAACTTCAGCCTTCGTCCCAAGGTGCGCATTTTCAGGAACGCGGATGAGGACATCGAGCCATTTGAAATCAACCTGCGCGACCAGTACGAGCACATCAGTCTCACCATCACCGGCATCGCGGAGATATGAGGTGTGTCAGCACCCGGTACCTGCCTGCACATCGGCCACGTGCCAGGCCCATTTGCCGCGCCCTGCCGCCTTCACCCGGTACATCGCCTGATCCGCCAGCCACTCCAGCTGGTCGACGTGGGACGAATCGAGCGGCCACAGGCTGACACCCACGCTGCAGGACAACCCCATCGACTCCTCGCCGATGCGGCGTTCCACCGCCAGCCGGGCGAACAGCCCCTGAAGGTAATCCTGCACCAGTTCCCGTCCCGCGCCGGGCAGCAGCACGATGAACTCGTCCCCACCCTTGCGGATGGCCATGCCATCCTTCGGCAGCGAATCCGCCACATCGTGCGCGAAGCTGCGCAGCAGCATGTCGCCGGCACCATGTCCCATGCGGTCGTTGACATCCTTGAGATGATCAAGGTCCAGGAACAGGAAGGCGAACCGGTGCTGCTCCGTTGCCAGGCGCTGCAGCCTGTCGCGTATCCGCCGATAGGAGAACAGGCCCGTCAGCGTGTCGCACTCATAATCCTTCTCAAGCCGCATCCGCTCCTGACGCTCCCACTCCGACCGAATGCGGATGTCCACGAAGTTCCGGCGGATCGCCCGGCTTTGCTCGTCCTCCTGACGAAGACACGCGGCAAGCCGCTGTTGCACCGCCAACCCTTCCACCGGCCCCGTCGTGATTGGCAAAAGCTTGCGGAGCGCCTGCACTTCCAGGTGACGGTACCCGTGCGTGCCACTGATCTCGGCGGCCACCCTCAGCGTTTCTGCGGCATCGGCCGGGCGGGCTTCCCCGATCAGCGCGTCGCCCAGCAACAGATGGATGGATGCGGTGCGGAACGGGTCACGAAGCTGCTCGAACAAGGTGATTGCCATGCGCCAATGGCGCATGGCGGCACGGCCTTCGCCGTTGCGGCTCCGGATCCAGCCCGCGGCGTCGTGCGCATGGGCCCTGAGCTGCGGATCGTTCCGCTGCCGCGCCAGCCGCCGGATGCACACGATCTTGCCCCACGCCTCCGCCAGGTTTCCCCGATCCGCCAGCACATGGACATGGAAGACATGCACATCCGGACGCTCCTGCAGCGTCACCAGCGATACGGCCTCATCCAGATACGGTGCGGCCCGGCGCAGATCATCCTGTTCAATCAGCAGCTCGCCGATGTTTGCCAGGATGGCGGCGCTCCGGTTGGGATTGTCAAGTCCTTCCGCCGCCGCGAGCGCAATCTTGAACTGGTCGATGGCCAGCAGCGGTGCGCCGGCATTCATGAAAAAAATGCCGTAAGTGTTGTGCACCCGCCCGATCTTGTCCGGATCGGCCGTACGGTCCGCCATGGCCACCGCTTCCTCGATGAGCGGCAACGCCTCGTCCGCCTCGAAGTGAGCCGTGACCTGCCAGGCAAGCTCATCCAGAAGCAGAAAGGCGGTATCCGCATCCTGCGCCAGCTTTGCCTCTTCCGCCGCAAGGAGGAGCTGGTCGCGCGCCTTCTCGGGATGGGACTGGAACAGGGGAACCGTGCTTGCAATCAGCTCAGCAGCCGCTTCCAGCCGACTTTTCATGACAATCCCCCTTCCCCGTCCGTTCGGGCAAACGCCACACGGCCACGCCCGTTCCGCTTTGCGCTGAGCATGGCGAGATCCGCCCGGTCGGTCAGCGTGGCGACGGAAAGGTTCGCTTCCGGATCGAACGCGATGCCGATGCTGCAATTCAAAGCGAGCCGCACCTCTCCAACAGGCCGCGGGATGGAGGCCGCATGCAGGAATGTTTCGGCGAAGTCCGACACCGCCTGCCGATCGGTCTGTGGCAGATACAGCACGAACTCGTCCCCGGACTTGCGGGTGGCGATGCCATTGGCCGGAAGCGCGGCGTGGATTTCCCTTGCAAAGGCCAGCAGGAGACGATCTCCGGCACCATGGCCATAGGTGTCGTTGACCGTCTTGAGATTGTCCAGATCAAGAAACAACATGGCTGCAGGTCCCTGGAAGCGCTGCCTGCTTGCGGCCACCTTCTGCTCCAGAACCCGGTAACTGTCAAGCCCGGTGAGCGGATCGACAGCCAATTCGCGTTCCAGGCGGCGGCGGACGCGGCCGTGATCGAACAGGTCGAGCTCCATGTCGAGCAGGACGCGGACTCTCACCCCTTCATGCGCATCCCGTTCCATCAGGAAGAGCGCATACTCCCGGCTGACCTCCCAGGCGTCCATGAACTCCCCCTGCGCGCGAAGCGCATCGATCAGGTACTCGTATGCCCGCGACGTCTCCTCCATGATGCCCACTGATTTGCTGAACGAGATGGTTTCGCGGCAGTAGTGCATCATCCGTGCCGTTTCGCCGGTTTCGCGAAACAGCAGGATCAGTTCGCTTGCGCCCTTCAAGCTCTCCACGGGCATGTGCGACCCACGGCATCGGCCAATCCCCTTTTCCAGGCACCTGGCTGCAATGCGCAGCTTGTGCCTGCGCCGGAACAACATCCCGGCAAAAATGGAGAACCCGCCGGACAGGAGCGGCCTGCCTTCACGGCGCGCGCATGCCCTCCCCAGGCGGATATGCCTGGCAACCTCGTCAAGTGATCCCTGCATCAGCAGCGTATCCGCCAGATTGTACCGGGCGATCGCCTCGGACAAGCCGAGTGCCGGCGTTTCCGCCAGCAGGCGTGAGAAGATTTCAAGCGCCGCATCATGATTTCCATTCTGGTTGTGGATGATGGCGATGTTGTTCTCGGCCTGTGCGGCAAGCAGGGGAAAGCCCTCCCGCATGGCGATCTCACGGGACTCCAGAAAACAGCGCAGCGCATGGTGCGTCGCGTTCATCGCCATCAGGGAGACGCCCAGGTTCTTACGGGAACGGGATATGCGTTCCATGTCCTGCGTCTCATCCGCAATACGGGCCGCCTTCTCAAAGCATCGATTTGCTTCGAGATCGCGGCCGAAATGGTCATGGCACAGCCCCGCCAGATCCCAGACGTCACATAGCAGCGCCATGTCTCCCAGTGACTGGATGCGTTTGATCCAGTGCGTGACGAGCCGCCATGACTCCAGCGGGTTTTCATTCATAAGCGCCTTCGCCTGCGAAAGCGCGCTACGGGCCTCTTCCCGGTTGACCATCGACACCCTTGGCTTCTTCCGTTATGACAGAACGGGGCGGATCCCCCGATCAAGATCCAAATGTCCCCATCCTTTTTGTTTTGCCACAAAAAACGCACCGGAAAACGGATCCGGGAGATTCGCGACTTCATTCCGCCCGATATTTCGCATCAAGCCATTCCATGAAGAGCCCCACGCCTAGACCGAGCATGAACACGGCAATGCTTTGCAGGATCACCGGCAGCGTGACACCCGACCAGTCCATCGGCGCAATGATGGCCGTAGAGGCAATGACCACACCGAAAATGAAATGGAACACGCCGGCATACGCCTTCTCGAGGATGATGCTCATGAGCTTGGCGAAGCACAGCACGCAGATGACCGCGCCGAGACCGACCGGAATGATGACGGACAAGTCGAGGTTTTTGATGCCGGCATTCATGGGCTCGTACAACCCGAAGTACATCAGGAAATTCGACGGACTCAGGCCGGGCACGATCATGCCGAGTGCAAAAATGGCACCGGATAGCACCCAGGTTCCCGTATGCTGCGGCAGCGTGACATCCAGCCACTCGCGGGCGGACAGCAGGCCGATGAACGACAGCACGGCGGTCACACCCGCAATGGCAAGGTGTCGCGGTTTGCGGCCCTGCTTGCCGGCTTCCCTGAAAAGAGCGGGCAATGTGCCGAGGATGCAGCCGATGAAGCACCAGAGCACCTGGAACTCCGCGTTCCTGAGAAAAAAGTCGAGCGGATGCGCCAGTACGAAGATGCCGAACACACCGCCGAGGCCGACCGGAATGAAGAACAGGACATTCCTGAGAAAGTCCCTTCGGATGTCCGCCAGAAAGGAGATGATGCGTTCATAGATGCCGAACACGGCCGCAAGGGCGCCGCCGCTGACCCCGGGCAGGATCGCGCCGGATCCGATGAACATGCCCTTCACAAACCGGAAAATCCAATCAAACAGCTTTCTTGCATTCATGCCGATCTCCTGTGTGCCGTGATCCCGCACGGTGAACCATTGATGCTTGCGACCGCAGCGCCTTGCTGGCCTCGGCCAGCATCCGCACGCGGTTGCTGGATGAACCCGGCGCCTTCGCTTCATCCGCCTGCCCGGCCCCGCATGCATGCCGCGTTGCGGCTGCCTGTACTCCGGCATTATACTATGCTTCCGGAAATCTGAACAGCAGCACGCGCGGTTCGTGCCAGGTCCGGGGATGCCTTCGGAAACATTTGCCTGTTCCCTTCGTATGGTATGAGGAAGAAACAATCCGGAGGAACCAAGCCATGAGCAACCGAAATGTGCCCGCACCCATCCGTACCGATCCGAAGGGGAAAAGAACGCCGGCCCGTCAGGCACAGGGCGCGTTCGCATACCAGGCGGAACCAGCGAGGCCGACCCCGTCCGGCTCCTTTGGCGGTGATCCGTTTGGCGCATGGCCCCCCGATTCCGGCACAATCAGGCAGGCGAACGGCGCCAGCCAGTCGTACGGCAACAGCCAGGCGTACGGCAACAGCCAGGCATACGGCAACAACCAGGCGTATGGCAACAACCAGGCGTATGGTACCGATCAGGCGTATGGCGCCGATCAGGCGTATGGCGCCCCGCAATACGGACAGGGGCGGTTTGACGGGCAACGGCCATACGGGGATCAGGCTCCACCCATCAACGTCTACAACACCAACAACTATTACGACGGCAGGCCGTATGGGATGGATCGCTATCCGTACCGGAACAAATGGGTGGCCCTGCTGCTGTGCTTCTTTTTGGGTGTTTTCGGTGTCCACCGGTTTTATGTCGGAAAGGTCGGAACCGGCTTCCTGTGGCTCTTGACAGCGGGATTCGGCGGTATCGGCATCCTGATCGACTTTATCCTGATCCTGTGCAACGCATTCCGGGACAAGGCGCGCATGCCGCTCGTGCCATGACGCCCGCCGTCGGGATCCTGCTGTCCCGGTGCCGGAACCGGAGTTGGTCCAACCGCCCCCATCACGACAACCCCCATGACGGATGGACTGTCATGGGGGTTGCATTACGCAAGCAAGGAAAGCAGCTTGCCGTGAGGCACGGCTCAGCAGCAATCCCGCATCGCCTCCAGCAGCAGCGCCAGGCTCCCGAGCACCTGATCCCGCTTGTCATGGGGGATGCGTGCTAGCACGGCATGGTACTGGCGGTCCATGCCCGACTCGATCTGCCGGAACAGCTCCTGCCCCTGCGGTGTCAACGC
>JAEXRM010000129.1 GCA_023440865.1 Bacillota bacterium | reverse complement strand
TCCCGCCCGACATCACGGCCTTCCGGTTCGAGCGGGGCGGCGAGCTGGTGCTTGCGGCGGCGTACGGGACCGACGGCTACTGGCACCTGACCGAGCCTGTCGCCATCAAGGGGGAGGCCGAGCCATTCTCGGCGATGATGCTGGCCTTTTCCGGACTCAAGGCGGCCGAACATGTGGGCTATGCGTCCGGGGAACTGGCGCAGTACGGTCTCGACAAGCCCCGGTACGCCTTCACCTTCACCGTGGCCGGTGCGGAGCACCGGCTGCAGGTCGGAGGCAAGGATGCCGACGGCAGGCTCTACTGTCGCATTGACGACGGCGAAACCGTGATCGCGGTCGACGCGACGAGCTTCACGTTCCTCGACAAGCCTTTTGTGGAGCTGATCGAGAAGTTCGTGTTCATTCCGACGATCTACAACACGACCCACATGACCATCACCATCGACGGACGCACGGACGTGCTTGACTTCGATGTGCCGTCACCCGGCGACAACCCGGACAACAAGCTGCCCGAAACCTACATCCTCAACGGAACGAAGCTCGAGGGCAACGACAGCATCTCCGGCATCAAGCGCTATTTCCAGGGCGCGATCGGCGTGCGCGCCGACAAGGTCGACTTTGCCGCGACGCCGGCATATGAGCCGTCCAAGTCGTTCATGACCGTCGAGTACGTGCTCCGGAACACCGAGCTCAAGTACGCGAAGGTGGAGCTGCTGCCCACGCCTGACGGGTACGGGTATTACGGATTCCTCAATGGCACATACACCGGCCTGATCATATCCCGCACCCAGATGGATGAAAACAGCATGGGCATCCGGGCGGGCTACAAGGAAATGCTCGAAAAGATCGAGAAGGACAAGCGGGAGGCTGCGGCCGCATCCGCGACTCCCTCGCCCTCGGCTTCGGCCGGGACCAAGTGACACCCTGGCGGCACCTCGTGATCCGCAGGGATGGTAGAACCAGGAAGGCTGTATCGGGACCCAAACCGATACAGCCTTCCTTTTTTTGAAAGGGAAGGCGTATTGTATACAGTATGCGACGAAGCGTCATTCCGTGATTCGGGAATCAACCGCTGGATCAAGCAAGTGCGGAGCAGATGGGCATTTTTCAACGGAAATGGATTGAATACAGGGGGGAGGTTTTGATATAATGAAAACCGGCTATTTGTTACTTTTTTGACAAGAAGGCCGTATCATTTTCACTGTCAGGAGGAAGGTCAAAATGGGTTGCAGCTGCTGCGGAACCGACCCGAAAATCCAGGAACTCGACAAGATCATTGAGAAGCACAAGGGCAGCCGGGGCGCACTCATCCCGGTGCTGCACGAGGCGCAGGAGCTCTACGGCTACCTGCCGATGTCCGTCCAGAAACAGATCGCCGAGGGCCTGGGAGTCGCGCTTGCGGACGTGTACGGGGTCGTGACCTTTTACACGCAGTTCTCGCTCAATCCCAAGGGCAAGTACAAAATCAGCGTCTGCCTCGGTACCGCCTGCTATGTCAAGGGCGCCGGGCCCATCTTCGACAAGATCGCCTCCATCCTCAAGATCAAGAACGGGGAGTGCACCGCCGACATGGTCTTCTCGCTCGATGCCTGCCGCTGCATCGGCGCGTGCGGTCTCGCACCGGTCATCATGATCAACGACGACGTCTATGGCCGGCTCACGCCCGACGAGATCCCCGCCATCATCGACAAGTATGTGAAAATGGAAGCTGGGATCGCGTGAAGGACCTCTCCCTGCACCTGATGGACATTGCGCAGAATGCGACGGCCGCCGGCGCGGCCCATGTCGACATCGTGCTGGAGGCCCGGAGCGATCCGGACGAGCTCGTGTTCGCCGTGGCAGACGACGGACGGGGGATGCAGCCGGAGTTCCTTGCCCGCGTGGCGGATCCGTTCACCACGACGCGCACCACACGCAAGGTCGGGCTGGGCATTCCATTGCTCAAGCTGTCCTGCGAAATGGCCGGCGGCAGTCTTGCGATCGAGTCCAAGCCCGGTGTCGGTACGACGCTCATCGCCACCTTCGGACTCGACAGCATCGACCGCATTCCGGTCGGGGACATCGCCGGCTCGCTCGCCGCACTCGTGACGGCGTGGCCGGACATCGAGTGGGCGATGCACCTGGGCAGTCGGAAGGAACGGTTCGACCTTACCACCCAAGAAATGAAGGAAGTCCTCGGCGATGTCTCCCTGGGCAGTCCGGCCGTGGCCGGATGGCTGGAGGAAACACTCGAGGCGGCAATGAAAGACGTTTTTGGAGGTGTGTTGGATGAAATCCCTGAAGGACCTGGAAGCCATCCGTGACAAGGCAAAACAGGAAATGAGCATGCGTGAGACGACCGGCAAGACACGCATCATCGTGGGCATGGCCACCTGCGGCATCGCCGCCGGCGCCCGTCCCGTGATGGCGGCGTTCAACGAGGAACTGGCCCGCCGCGGCATGCAGACCGCAACGGTCTCCATGACCGGCTGCGTTGGTGTCTGCCGGTATGAACCCATGTGCGACGTCATCGAGCCGAACGGCGAAAAGACAACCTATGTCAAGCTCGATGCCGAGAAGGCGAAGCGCATTGTCGCCGAGCATATCGTCAACGGACATCCGGTTTATGACCTGACCATCGGCGCCGCCGAGAAGTGAAGGCGGACAGCCCGGCACGGCAGCGGCCCCGGTTCCCCGGAGCGGGACGGCGACGGACGCCGGTCGGGCGCATGAGGCCGATCCGCCATGCCACTGGCGGCACCGGGTCCCTCGAGACAGAAGGAACTTTGCGGGAGGAGCAGATATGATCACCAGAGCCCATATCCTCGTATGCGGCGGCACCGGATGCGTGGCATCCAAATCGCCGGAAATCATGGCGCAGTTCGAGCAGCATGCTGCCGCCAATGGCATCGACAAGGAAATCAAGGTTGTCAAGACCGGTTGCTTCGGACTATGCGAGAAGGGCCCCATCGTGGTTGTGTATCCCGAGGGCGCAACCTATTCCAAGGTTACCCCCGAGGACGTCAAGGAGATCGTCGAGGAACATCTCGTCAAGGGACGCATCGTCAAGCGCCTGCTGCTGGGGGATGCCGAAGCCAGGGATGTGGCGAAGTCGCTCGAGAATGTCGGCTTCTTCAGCCGTCAGCACCGCATCGCGCTGCGCAACTGCGGCGTGATCAATCCCGAGATCATCGACGAGTACATCGCCCGCGACGGCTACGCGGCCCTGGGCAAGGTGCTGACGAAGATGACCCCGGCCGACGTCATCCAGGAGATGAAGAAATCCGGCCTGCGCGGTCGCGGCGGCGGCGGCTTCCCCACGGGCATGAAGTGGGAGTTCGCGGCAGCCCAGAAGGCAGATCAGAAATATGTCTGCTGCAACGCCGACGAGGGCGATCCGGGCGCGTTCATGGACCGCTCCGTGCTTGAGGGCGATCCGCACTCGGTCATCGAGGCCATGGCCATTGCCGGTTATGCCATCGGTTCGAACCAGGGCTACATCTATGTGCGTGCGGAGTACCCCATCGCCGTGCAGCGCCTGAAGATCGCCATCGACCAGGCCCGTGAATACGGCCTGCTCGGCAAGGGCATCTTCGGCACCGGCTTCGACTTCGACCTCGAAATCCGCCTGGGCGCCGGCGCCTTCGTCTGCGGCGAGGAGACGGCCCTGATGACCTCCATCGAGGGCAACCGCGGCGAGCCCCGCCCGCGTCCGCCGTTCCCGGCCGTCAAGGGTCTGTGGCAGAAGCCCACGATCCTCAACAATGTCGAGACCTATGCGAACATCCCCGTCATCCTCAACAACGGCGCGGAGTGGTTCGCCTCGATCGGCACCGAGAAGTCCAAGGGCACGAAGGTCTTCGCCATCGGCGGCAAGATCAACAACACGGGCCTCGTGGAGATTCCGATGGGCACCCCGCTGCGCGAGGTCATCTACGACATCGGCGGCGGCATCCCCAACGGCAAGAAGTTCAAGGCCGTCCAGACCGGCGGTCCTTCCGGCGGCTGCATCCCGGCCGAGCACATCGACATTCCGATCGAGTATGACACGCTCATCTCCATCGGCTCGATGATGGGCTCCGGCGGCATGATCGTCATGGACGAGGACAACTGCATGGTCGACATCGCCAAGTTCTTCCTCGAGTTCACGGTCGACGAATCCTGCGGCAAGTGCCCGCCCTGCCGCATCGGCACCAAGCGCATGTACGAGATCCTCGAGCGCATCACCCAGGGCAAGGGGGAGCTGTCCGACCTCGACAAGCTCGAGACGCTGGCCAACAGCATCAAGCAGTCCGCGCTCTGCGGCCTGGGCCAGACCGCGCCGAACCCCGTCCTGTCCACGCTGCGTTACTTCAAGGACGAATATCTGGCGCATGTCATCGACAAAAAGTGTCCGGCTGGCGTCTGCAAGGCCATGATGACCTACGCGATTGTCGCCGACAAGTGCAAGGGCTGCTCGCTGTGCGCGAAGAAGTGCCCGGTGAATGCCATCAGCGGCGAGATCAAGAAGCCGTACGTCATCGACCAGGACAAATGCATCAAGTGCGGCGTCTGCATGGATTCGTGCAAGTTCGCGGCCATCACCAACCGGTAAGGGGGAGAAAGCGTCATGACGGACATGATCAACTTGACCATCGATGGCAAGGCGGTTTCGGTGCCGAGGGGCACCACCGTGCTTGAAGCCGCACGCCAGGCGGGCGTGAACATTCCGACCCTGTGCTTCCTCAAGGACATCAACGAAATCGGCGCCTGCCGCATGTGCGTCGTCGATGTCGGCGCCCGCAGCCTGCAGGCCGCCTGCGTCTATCCGGTCGCCGAGGGCCTGAAGGTCACGACCAACAGCGCCAAGGTGCGCGAGAGCCGCCGCACGACCCTCGAGCTCATTCTTTCCAACCACGAGCACAAGTGCTTCACCTGCGTGCGCAGTGACAACTGCGAGCTGCAGAAGCTCGCCAACGACCACAACATCAAGGAGATCCGGTACGAGGGCGAGATGCTCGAGTTCCCGATCGACGATTCCTCGCTGTCCGTGGTCCGCGATCCGAAGAAGTGCGTGCTGTGCCGCCGCTGCGTCAGCATGTGCAAGAACGTGCAGACGGTTTCGGCCATCGAGACCAACGAGCGCGGCTTCAAGACCATTGTCACCTCGCCGTTCAACATGTCGCTCAACGAGACGCCGTGCGTCAACTGCGGCCAGTGCATCAACGTGTGCCCGGTCGGCGCCCTGCGCGAACGCGACGACACCGAGAAGGTGTGGGAAGCCCTGAATCGCCCCGACCTGCACGTCGTCGTGCAGACCGCTCCCGCCGTGCGCGTGGCCATCGGCGAAGAGTTCGGTCTGCCCATCGGCACACGCTGCACCGGCAAGATGGGCGCGGCGCTCAAGGCGCTGGGCTTCCAGAAGGTGTTCGACACCGACACGACGGCCGACCTCACCATCATGGAGGAGGGCACCGAGCTCGTCGACCGCATCAAGAACGGCGGCAAGCTGCCGCTGATCACCTCCTGCAGCCCCGGCTGGATCAAGTTCTGCGAGCACAACTATCCCGATTTCCTTGACAACCTCTCCACCTGCAAGTCGCCGCAGAACATGTTCGGCGCGGTGCTCAAGAGCTACTACGCCAAGAAGCACGGCTTCGATCCGGCGAAGGTGTTCGTCGTCTCCGTGATGCCCTGCACGGCCAAGAAGTTCGAGGCGAAGCGTCCCGAGCTGTCCGTGGACGGCCTGCCGGACATCGACGTGGTGCTGACGACCCGCGAACTTGCGGACATGATCCGCGAGGCCGGTCTCGATTTCGTGAACCTGGCCGATGCCGAGTATGACAACCCGCTGGGCATCGGCTCCGGCGCGGGCGTCATCTTCGGCGCCACCGGCGGCGTCATGGAGGCGGCGCTGCGTTCGGCCTCGTTCCTGCTCACCGGCAAGGATGACGATTCGATGGAAATCGGCGTGGTCCGCGGTGTGGACGACATCAAGGAAGCGGAGGTCACCGTGGCCGGCGTCACCCTCAAGGCGGCCATCGCCCATGGCCTGGGCAACGCCCGCGTGCTCATGGACAAGATCCGTTCCGGCGAGGCGGAGTACCACTTCGTCGAGATCATGGCCTGCCCCGGCGGCTGTGTCAACGGTGGCGGACAGCCCATCCAGCCCGCCTCGGTGCGCAACCACCTGGATGTGCGCGTCGAGCGCGCCAAGGCCATCTATGAGGAGGACGGCGCGCTGCACATCCGCAAGTCGCACCGCAACCCCATCGTGAAGGCCATGTACGACGAGTTCTTCGAAGTGCCGGGCAGCCACCACAGCCACAAGTTCCTGCACACGCACTACCATGCCCGCGAGAACTACCCGGGCAAGGACTGAGCCTCACACCCGACCGGTCATGCAAGGGGAGCGCCTCGACAAGGATGAGGCGCTCCCCTTTGCTTGCGGGCGCTGCAGGCGCCCTTTCCGTCCTTGTTCCGCCTTCGGTCCCATTCCCGGCATCAGACCTTGTTCCGGCATCGGTCCCTGAGCCGGCAACGGTCCTTGCGCACTGCCGACAGGCGCCACGGGCCCTGCGGCATGACGTCAGGATGAACGGATTGAACGGATTCACGGCGATACCGCTTTGACCCGCATGAAGGCACGTGGTATGATGCTTGCATCATTGCCTCCGGCGATGGGAAAGTCGGTACACAGGGAAGGTCATCACGCCATGCGATACGAAATCGTCCTCAACCAGGTGCTCATCCTGTTTTTCATCCTGCTGGTCGGCTATGTCGCCGCACGCGCGAAAATCCTTGACGGACCCGCCGTCAAGGTGCTGTCGTCGCTGCTGCTGTATGTTGCGTCGCCCATGCTGGTCTTCAAGTCATTCCTGTTCGAGTTCTCAATCGAGAAGCTCGCGAATGCGGGCTGGGTGGTGCTGGCCGCCTGGTCGTTCTTTGTGGTGAGCGTGCTGCTTTCCAAGCTCATCTTCAAGCCTTTCCCCGAACGCGTGAATCCGGTCATGCGCTTCACCGCCATTTTCTCGAACTGCGGCTACATGGGTCTGCCGATGATGAAGGCGCTGTACGGGGACGACGGCGTGTTCTACGGATCGTTCTACATCGTCGTGTTCCACATGGTCCTTTGGTCGATCGGCATCCGCATCTTCGGTGCGGGCGGCGAAAAGGGGGGATGGAAGAAGGTCTTCCTCAATCCTGCGATCATTGCGGTCTACGGCGGCATGCTTGTCTTCCTGTGCCGCATTTCCGTGCCGGAGGTGGCTGTCGGCGCCATCCGGGCGGTGGGGGACATGACCATGCCGCTTGCGATGCTCATCATCGGCGCCGTCATCAGCACGGCGAAGCCCCGGGAGGTCTTCACCGATCCGAAGGTGTACCTTGCCAGCTTCGTGCGGCTTGTCGCCATGCCGCTGCTGGCGCTGGCGCTGGCGCGACTGGCGCACCTGCCGGCCATGCCGTCGGCCATCCTCGTCACGGCGACCGCCATGCCGGCAGCGGCAAACATCACGATTTTCTCCGAGATGTTCGGGAAGGACAGCGTATTCGCCGCCAAGTGCGTTTCGGTGTCCACCTTGCTTTCGATCGTGACCGCACCGCTCATCATCTCGCTGATCGCACCGGGGTGACACGATTTCGAGCCGGCTTTCGCATCATCCGCATCGGCACATGTTGCGGACATGCAATGGAAAAGCCCGGTGATCGCCCTGCCAAGGGGCGTTCACCGGGCTTCTTTGCAGGCATGCAGCTGGTGTGAGGTCAGGTGGTGTGAAGTCAGACGGCAGGGGCGGCGTGCATGCGGTTGAGGGCGGAAAGAATGGCCCGGAACGACGCGGTGGTCGTGTTCCGGTCGCGCCCCACGCCGAACCAGGCACGTCCGTCCTTCACCAGCTCGATGTAGGCGACGGCCTCCGCCGTCTCGCCGCTGCCGAGGGCATGCTCCTCATAGGTCTCGAAGACCGCCGAGATGCCGAAAGCGTGCTTCAGGGCGTCAAAGAAGGCGGAGATCGGTCCGTTTCCGGATCCGGAGATCGCCGTCATGCCACTTGCCGAAGCGATGTCCGCCGTGACATCGACCGTGCCGTTATGGCTGTCGATGCGGTAGGATGCAAGCCCGTATGGCGAAACGGCGCCCAGGTAGGTGTTTTCGAATGCATCGAAGATCTCCGCGCCGGAGAGCTCCTTGCCCGTTTCGTCTGAACGCCTCTTGATGATCGCCCCGAACTCCGGGTGCATCCGCTTGGGCAGATGGAAGCCGAACTCCTGCTCCATGACGAAGGCGACGCCGCCCTTGCCCGACTGGCTGTTGATGCGGATGACCGCCTCGTACTGCCGGCCGATGTCCTGCGGATCGATGGGCAGATAGGGAACCTCCCACGTGTCCTGGCGCTTGTCGGCATAGTCCTTCAGGCCCTTGCGGATGGCATCCTGATGCGAACCGGAGAACGCCGTGTAGACGAGCTCGCCCACCCAGGGATGCCGCGCGCCGACCGTCAGGCCCGTACAATCCTCGTAGATGGCGATCAGGTCGTCGATCGGCGCGAGGGAGAGCTCCGGATCGATGCCCTGGGAGTACAGGTTCATCGCCAGGGTCAGGATGTCGACATTGCCGGTGCGTTCGCCATTGCCGAACAGCGTGCCCTCGACGCGGTCGGCGCCAGCCATGATGCCCAACTCCGTCGCCGCGACCGCGGTGCCCCGGTCATTGTGCGCATGCAGGCTCACCAGCGCGCAATCGCGGCCGGAGAGATGGCGGCAGAACCATTCGATCTGGTCCGCATACACGTTGGGCGTCGCCATTTCCACCGTGGCGGGGAGGTTGAGGATGAGCTTGCGTTCCGGTGTCGGCTGCAGGACCTCCATGACCGCCTCGCACACCTCGAGGGCGTACTCCATCTCGGTTCCGGTGAAGCTCTCCGGTGAATACTCGTAGCGAATGTCGCAGTCTGTCTCCGCTGCCAGCGCCTTGACGAGTTTCGCGCCATCGACGGCGATTTTCTTGATCTCGGCGCGGTCCATGCCGAACACGATGCGCCGCTGCGCCGTAGAGGTGGAGTTGTAGAAGTGAAGGATGGCCTTGCGGGCGCCGACGAGTGACTCGTACGTGCGGCGGATGAGGTGCTCGCGTGCCTGCGTGAGCACCTGAAGCGTCACGCCTTCGGCCATGCCGCGCTCGATGAGGGTGCGGACAAAGGAAAAGTCTGTGTTCGAGGCGGAAGGGAAGGCCACTTCGATCTCCTTGAAACCGACGCGCTTGAGCAGGCTGAACATGGCCAGTTTCTTCTCCACGCCCATGGGGACGGGCAGGGCCTGGTTTCCGTCGCGCAGGTCGACACTGCTCCAGATGGGCGCCCGCCCGATGGTGTTGGACGGCCATGTGCGGTCCGGCAGGATCATCGGCGGGTAGGGGCGGTACTTTCTGTGATTCATGTTGTGTGTCTGGCTCATGGAGCGTCTCCTTCCAAAAAAACATGCCCCTTTCGTCCGATTTGGAGACGAAAGGGGCGCTTTCCGCGGTACCACTCCATTTCACCGCCGGAAGCCGGCAGTGCGCTTGGTGCGGATACCGGCCGCCATGCAAAAAACCCTTCGCCAAGAGACGAAGGGTACATACCACTCTTTGCGACGGATACAGGTGTGCCGATATCCCGCCCCGGTAACGGTGGGCGTCCGTCCGTTTCTACTTGCGGCTGTGAGGTCCGCGTGCCTGCGGACCGGATGCCGGGTTCAACCGGAGACTCCGGGGCGAGTTCACCTCTTGCGGCATGCCGTTTCGCATCAACCAACGGCTTTCTGTTGTCCGCAACGTTTTTCAGCGCTTTGGACGATGCGCGCGAGAACCTACTGATCCCCATCTGCGTCGATGTCATATGGAATTGTGAGCAGTATAGCAGGGGGGCGCGCGCCTGTCAATCCCCCCCATGCGGGCGCGGAGCGGCAAAATCCTTTCACCGTCCCCAAAAAGAGTGCAAACCAGCCCCCCGTCCGAAACGGTATAATGGGCGGGTAGGCTTGGACATGGCGCACGATCGCGCCATGCGGCAGCCCGATTTCCGGAACGGGGTATGTGCATGAACAAGCGGCTCAAGCTCAAGGTGATCGCATGCGATGTGCTGAACAGGGAGATCTCCCTCGTGGCCGCGCGTTCCCCGCATTTCGTCGATGTGCGGTATCTGCCGCAGGGGCTCCACAACACGCCCGACATCCTGCGCGAGCGCGTCATGGAGGCCATACGGGCAACGGAGGCGGATGGCTTTCCCTACAACCACACGGGCAGGGAAGCGCGCTACGACGCGATCATCCTGATGTACGGCCTGTGCAGCAACGGCCTGTCCGGCGTGACATGCCTGGATACACCGCTGGTGCTGCCCAGGGCGCATGATTGCATCACCCTGCTGCTGGGGTCGAAGGAACGGTATCGCGCGCTGTTCGACGGCAATCCGGGGACATACTGGTATTCGCCGGGATGGATCGAACGGGGCGGGCACCCTGCCGCGGAAAAGGGCGCGACCCTGCTGGAGACCTATACGACCCATTATGGCGAGGAAAACGCGGCATACCTGATGGAAATGGAACAGAACTGGATCAAGGAGTACAAGCAGGCGCTCTACATCGCATGGCCGGATTTCGACGGCCTGGACTGGGGGCGTGCCGAGACCCGCGCGGCCGCGGCATACCTGAGGTGGGCATACCAGGAGGTCGAAGGCGACAAGGGTCTGATGGAACGG
>JAEXRM010000126.1 GCA_023440865.1 Bacillota bacterium | reverse complement strand
GTGTCTTGGAGAACGTACCGACATAAGCGACCCTGTCCGGAGCCAGGTTCCACAATGGCGAAACGGGCTGACCCGCGAAGCGGAACTCGCTGTCGTAGTCGTCCTCCACCAGCAGGAAGTCGTGTGAGACCGCCAGCCTGACCAGCGCGACACGCCGGGGCGCGGGCAGGATGCCGCCCAGGGGAAACTGGTGCGAGGGTGTCACATAGGCTGCCTTGACAAGCCCTCCGGCATCTCCAGCCCCAAGCCGGTTCTCCAGCCAATCCGTCCGGATGCCGGCCTCGTCCACCGGGACCGGCCTGATCGTAACCTGCTGGGCATCCAGCACCCGGTGCATGCCCCGATGGCAAGGATCCTCCACCGCCACCGCACGCGGATCGCCCGCCAGCGTCCGCATCAGCAGGCTGAGGGCATGGGTCGAACCGGAGGTGATGAGCAGGGCGGCCGGATCAACCGACATGCCCCGGCGACGCAGCAACCAACCGGCGATTTCCCGACGGAGCTCCGGCAGCCCGGCCGGATCCCCATATCCAAGCGACGTAACGGCAAGGCTGCGCATGCCCGCTTCCGCACAGCGATTCCATGCGGACAGCGGAAATCGGTCCAGGGCCGGACGGCCCGTACCCAGGTCCATCATGGCACGCGATCTGTCGCTACCACCTGCCTCGACGGCGGGCAGGCCCGCCGCGCCCGCAACGGACCGCATGCCGGCCGGCATCGCCCGTGCCACATCCGCAATGCCTTCCGCCACGCGTGTGGGCGCGCCCTGTCGGCTCACCAGGTAGCCTTCCGCCAGCAGCATTTCATACGCGACCCCGACCGTTCCCCGGGACAGGCCGAGCACGGACGCCATCTCCCGGGTCGAAGGCAGCGTGGCGCCCGCGGGGAGCGCGCCGTCTTGGATGCGCACCCGCAACGCGTCGGACAACTGGCGGGTCAGCGGAACCCGGCCTGTCCGCTCCAATGTGATGCCATACATGCAGACAACAACTGGTCCATCAAAAAACACTTCTACTGGTTCTTTCCATAGGCCAGTCCTTTCCGTATCGTTGTATCATGCACCGGCATCCCTGGCAAGCCGGCCCCTGCACCCCGCCGGGGGGTTTCCGCGCATCTCAGGGGCGCTTCCGGAGAGGGATCCGGGGGGTCGCCCGGACAGCGTCCGCAGGCATCCCCTTCTCCTCACCAGGGCGACACACATGGCACTGCGTTCCACGGGAGGTGGACATGAAAACGAAAACCAACGGCATCCCCTGGCTGGCCGGCGCGTTCTTCTGCGCCGGCTCCTCCGTCGTCGCCGCCAAACCGCTGACGGACGCGATCGGGCCGTTCACCCTGACATGCCTGAGCCTGGCTTTCTGCATCCTGAGCCTGCTGCCCGTATGCACGCCAAAACGGCTGTCGGCGCTATGGCGCATCGGGTGGCCCGGTTGGCGCGAGCTGCTGCTCGAGGCCCTGCTGGGCATCGTCCTGTTCCGGCTCTTCCTGCTGCCTGGCCTGACGATGACCAGCGCCGGAGAGGCCGGACTGCTGACCGGCCTCTCTCCGGCCTTGACCGCCCTGTTCGCGCGCTTGGCCCTGCGGGAGCGGATGTCGCCATGGAAGGGCGCCGGACTGGCGCTGACGCTTGTGGGCGCCTTGGCGATGCAGGTTCCCCATCTGGGTACCGCCGCCGGGTGGCGCAATCTCGCCGGCAACGCACTGGTGCTGCTGGCTGCGACAAGCGAATCGCTGTTCAGCGTCCGCTGCCGTGTCAACGCCGTACGAGCCCAGGCGGAAGGAGCCGCTGCCGACTCGCTCCATCCGCTCTGCCGTACGGCGGTGGTCTCGTGCTGCGCCCTGCTGCCGTGCCTGCCGCCCGCCTGCCTCGAACAGCCGCTTGCACGGGTTGCCGTGCTCGGTCCGGCTCAGTGGCTGGCACTGCTGTGGTACGGTGCCGGCGTGACCGCGCTTGGATACGGGTGCTGGTACGCCGGCATCCGGCGCAGCAGCGCCTCTACGGCAGCCGTCATGACAGGCGTGATGCCCCTGACCTCCATGGTCCTGTCCCTTGCGGTGCTGGGAGAGCGGCCGACCGGATGGATGCTCGCCGGTGGCGGCATGCTGCTCGCCGGCCTGCTGCTCGCCGCGCTGGCGGAACGGACATCCGAAGCGTTGCAGGCACCGCCCGCGGTGCAGACGCCCGACGCGCCGCCCAATCCCTCCGTTGAGCGGGTCTCCTCCGCGCACCATGCCCGGCCGCAGACGGAAAGCGGAGCCGGAGCCGGACGTTGACATTCCGGCGCGCCTTCCCTACAATGTCCGTGTAAAGGATTACACGGAGGTGCAGGCATGGCGACCATCACGGATGTGGCACGGGAGGCAGGGGTTTCAGTCGCCACCGTGTCCCGCGTCATCAACGGCAGTCCCCGCGTGCTGCCCGAAACGCGCGAGCGCGTGCTGGCGGTCATCGAAAGGATGTCCTACGAGCCAAACGTGCTTGCCCGCAACTTCCGCAGATCGGAGAGCCGGGTCATCCTGGTGCTGTGCCCGAATCTGGCAAACCCCTATTACGCCAAGGTGGTCACAGGCATCACCGACGCCGCGCGCCAGCATGGCTACAGTGCCATGTTCTGCTCGACCCAGGGGGATGTGGACCTTGAACGCGGCTTTCTCGAGCTGCTTGCCGGCAAGCGCGCCGACGGCGCCATCCTGCTCGCGTCGGACAGCAACCCGAAAGCCATTGCGCATCTCGCGACACAGCACAAGGTCGTGCAATGTTCGGAGTATTTCGCCGAAACCGACATCCCGCGCGCCCGCATCGACAACCGCAAGGCCGCCCGTCACGCGGTCCGCTACCTGGCGGGCCTCGGACACCGGCGCATCGCGCTGTTGACAAGCGCCGACCCCTACTCCTCGATCTCGGACCGGAACCAGGGTTACCGCGACGCCATCGAACAGGCCGGCATTTCCTTTGATCCCAAACTGTTTCTGTCTCCGGGCGAAGGGTACCACTTCCAGAACGGCGTCCGCGCGGTCACACAGATGATGGCCATGCAGGAACGGCCGACCGCCGTGCTGTGCGTCTCCGACATCCTGGCCCTCGGCGTCATCCGCGGGGCCGAGGACGCGGGGCTTCGCGTGCCGGAGGATCTGGCGGTGGTCGGTTTCGACGATGTCGAGTATGCCACGATGTTCAAGCCCCACATCACCACGGTGCGCATTCCCTGTTATGACATGGGTGCCGCCTCGATGGAGCTGTTGTGGAATCTCATGAACGGACGGAAAATCGCCCGGCGCGAGCAGCTGCTTGATTACGAGCTCGTCATCCGCGACTCGACATAAGGCGCGGGAAGAGGACGACCGGCTCCAAGCCAGGGCGCGGGAGGAGGGCCATCCTCAGTCCTCCAGCGCCTCCCAGGCCATCCTGGCCGACGGGAACGGCGCGATGGCCCGTTCGAGGATGCCCTGCACATGGGCGATGAGCATGCCGTAGTTCGTCATGGGAATGCCCCGCTCGCGTGCATAATTCATGCGGTAGCGCATCTCGGGCTTGTTGAGCATGCAGGCGCCGCAGTGCACGATCGCGTCGAACCGGTCGAGCTCCTTGGGGAAGTGCGCCCCGGATGCCCATTCGAACTGCACCTCGCCGCCCGTCATCTGCCGGATCCAGCGCGGAATCTTCACGGTGCCGATGTCGTCGGACTGCCGGTGGTGCGTGCACCCCTCCACGATGAGCACGCGGGAACCGGGCTTGAGCCCTTCGATGGCCTTGAGCCCCCGGATCATCTCCTCGAGTTCGCCCTTCATGCGGGCGAAGAGAATCGAAAAGCCGGTCAGCGGAATGTCCTTCGGCACATCGGCCGCCACCTTGTTGAACACCTGGGAGTCGGTGACGACCAGGGCCGGCTTCCGTCCCAGGTTCGCGAGCGTTTCCCGCAGCTCGTGCTCCTTGGTGACGATGGCGACGGCATCGGACTCGAGGATGTCGCGGATGGTCTGCTGCTGCGGCAGGATCAGCCGCCCCTTGGGCGCCGCCTTGTCGATGGGCGTCACCAGCACGACGAAGTCGCCCGGTCGGATGAGGTCGCCCACCACCCGCAGCTGGCTGTCGTCGTACTTGACGTTGTGCGCGATGAGCTCCTTGAGCTCCTCGATGCCGGTCCGCGCCTCCGCGCTGACCGCGACGGCCGGAATGCCCAGCTGCTTGCCGATGGCCGTGACGGCCTCCGGAGAAAGCGCGGTCCGATCCGCCTTGTTGACGGCGGCGACGGCGGCCACGCCCTTTTCCTTCAATTCGGCCGCAAACGCCGCCTCGTGCGGGGTCACGCCATCCTCCGCCGACAGCACGAGAATCGCCAGATCGGTCTTGCGGAGCACCTCGCGCGTCTTCTCCACGCGCAGGCCGCCCAACGCGCCCTCGTCGTCGAATCCGGCGGTGTCGACCATCACGACCGGGCCGATCGGCAGGAACTCCATGGCCTTGAACACCGGATCCGTGGTCGTGCCGGCCACCTCGGACACGACGGCCAGCTGCTGGTTGGTCAGCGCGTTGATGAGGGTCGACTTGCCGGCGTTGCGGCGGCCGAAGATGGCGATGTGCGTACGGTTGGCCATGGGGGTGCTGTTGAGCGTCGTCATGCGTTCCCTCCTTTGGGCGGACGGGGTGTGCAGTTGCTGCCATATCATGGTCGGCTGCGGCCTCTCCCATGCCTTCGGGGGGCGGGAGCGGCCGTCGTCCGCCTGTCAGGTCCGTTTTCGCTTGGCGGGCTTCTTCCCGGGAATGCCGGGCCGGGTCATTTCGATGGGATCGAGCGCCGCGGCCAGCATGGCCTCGGTGAACGGCGTGCCGTCCGCGTCCACCAGCCTGCCTGCCGCGAGCCGATCGTTCAGCTCCTCCCGCACCGTCCGGCCGGCGGCGGTCGCGGCCTTCGCCGCATCGGAAGCCGCCTCGTAGCCGATGCGGGTGGAAAGGGCCGTCACCAGGGCGCTGCTCCGCTCGACCAGCTCGGCGCAGCGTGCCAGATCGGCCTCGATGCCCGCGATGCAGCGCCGGGTGAGCACGCGGACTGCCTGCGTCAGCAGCGACAGCATCTCCAGCAGGTTGCGGGCGATGACCGGAAGGAAGGCGTTGAGCTCGAGCTGCCCCGCGGCGGCAGCCTGCGTGATCACCAGGTCGTTGCCCATCACCTGGAACGCGGCCTGGTTCACCATTTCCGGAATCACGGGGTTCACCTTGCCCGGCATGATGGAGGAACCGGCCTGCATCGGCGGCAGGCGGAGCTCCCCCAGACCGGCCCGCGGGCCGGACGCCCGCAGGCGCAGGTCGTTCGCGATCTTCATGAGGTTGACGGCCGCAGTCTTCACCAGCCCCGAGACCTCGACGAACACGTCGCAGTTCTGGGTGGGGTCGATCATCGAATCCGCGCGGGCCAGCCCCAGGCCGGTCAGGTCGCGCAGGTGCTCCACGACCGTGAACACGTACTGTCGCTCGGCATTCAGCCCCGTGCCGATGGCTGTTCCGCCGAGGTTGACCTGGCGGAGCCGCTCCTCGGCCTTGTACAGGCGCCAGCGGTCGCGCGCCACGGCCTGCGCCCAGGCGCCGAACTCCTGTCCGAGGAGCATCGGCACGGCGTCCTGCAGCTGGGTGCGTCCGACCTTCAGCACATGGTCGAACGCGTTTTCCTTCTCCTGCAGGGCCGTCTGGAGCTCCGCGAACGCCTCTGAAAGGGGGCCGAGGAGCCGGATCGCGGCAACCCGCAGGGCGGTCGGGAACACGTCGTTCGTCGACTGCGACAGGTTCACATGGTCGAGCGGGTGCACGCGCGCATAGTCGCCCTTCGTGCCGCCGAGCCGCTCGATGGCGCGGTTGGCGAGCACCTCGTTGGCGTTCATGTTCGCGCTGGTGCCCGCCCCGCCCTGCAGGGCGTCCACGGGAAACTGCCCCAGCCAGCCGCCTTCCGGCGCATGGACACCCTCAAGCACATCGTCGCACGCACCGAGGATGGCTGCGGCCACATCGTCGGGCAGCAGGGCGAGTTCCCGGTTGGCCAGCGCCGCCGCCTTCTTCACGAGCACCAAAGCACGCAGCAGCTCCGGGTGCGAAGGCTGGCCGGATACCGGGAAGTTCTCGAGCGCCCGCAGCGTGTGGATGCCCCAGTAGGCGTCGGCCGGCACATTCCGTTCACCGAGCAGGTCGTGCTCCGTCCGGGTCGCCATCGATTCCATTCGGGTCGCCATCGGTTCCGTCCGGGTCGTCATCGGTTCCGTCCGGGTCGTCATGAAATCACTTCCTTTCCCGTCACAGGAACAGGTCGCGTTCGCCGGCTCTGATCCGGGCGATATTGCGCTCGGTGAGGCGCCGGATGTCCTCGCGTTCGATCTTCGCCACCTCCTGATCCACCAGCGCGGCCGCCTCCCCGGCAAGCTCGGAGTCGCCGAAATCGCAGGCGTACTCGGTCAGGGTCATGAGGGCGTTCGGGGTGCAGACATGGTGGATGCTGCCGGACTTGGCCAGCTGCATGAACCGGTCGCCCGTGCGGCCCGAGCGGTAGCAGGCCGTGCAGTAGCTGGGGATGTTGCCTTCCTTCAAAAGGCTCTTGAGCACCTCGAGCGGTGTGCGTTCGTCCGACACGGCGAATTGCGGCACCGTCTTCCCGGTGAGGGAGGCGCGATACCCGCCCACGCCCGTGGAGGAACCGGCGCTGACCTGGGACACGCCGTGGCGGATGAGCTCGCTGCGCATCTGCGCGCTCTCGCGCGTCGAGAGGATGATGCCGGTGAACGGCACCGCCAGCCGGATGGTGGCCACGATGCGCTTGAACAGCTCGTCGGAGACAAGGTTCGGATACTGCCTCAGGTCCACGCCGTCCGCCTGGCGCAGGCGCGGCACCGAGATGGTGTGGAAGCCCACGCCGAAGCGTTCCTCCAGGTGCTCGTTGTGGATCATCAGCGCCAGCACCTCGAACAGGGGATTCGCCAGCCCGAACAGCACGCCGGCGCCCACATCGTCCACGCCGCCCGCCATCGCCCGGTCGAATGCGGTGAGATGATACTCGAAGCTCGACTTGGGCCCCTTTTGGTGCAGCGACACATAGGTGGGCTTGTGATAGGTCTCCTGGAACAGGATGTAGGTGCCGATGCCGGCTTCCTTGAGTCGTGCGTAGTTCTCCACCGTCGTGGAGGCGATGTTCACGTTCACACGGCGGATCGCCTGGCCGGTTCCCTTGGCGGTGCCGACGCCGACCGGCACCGAATAAATGGTCTTGAGGCAATCGAGGATGTAGTCGATCGAACAGTTCACCGGATCCTCGCCGGCCTCGAGCGCCAGGCGCTTGTGCCCCATGCCCTCGAGGATGCGCACCTCGTCGCGCACCTCGTCCATCGTCAGGCGCCGTCGGTCGAAGGTGTTGCTGTGCCGGTAGCCGCAGTAGGTGCACTCGTTGACGCAGTGATCGCTGACGTAGAGCGGCGCGAAGACGACAATGCGGTTGCCGTAGATGGCCTGCTTGATCTCCCCGGCGATCTCGAACACCTCGGCATGCACCGCCGGATCCTTCGCCAGCAGCAGGGCGGCAATGTCACGGTGCTTGAGCCCCCTCATCGCGCGGGCGCGGTCCAGGATCGCCCGGATCTCGGCCGGCGATGTGCTCCCGGCCGTGGCAAGCAGCCCCTCGATGTAGGCGGGGTCGATGAAGTTTTCGAGGCCGTCGTTGCGCGATCGGTTCGTGTCCGCCGCCCCGTGGCTCCCCGCAGGGATCGTGTCGTGCCGTGTCGTTCCGTTGCTCATGCGTCCATCCTCCTTGCGGCCCTGTGTGCCCATCCATTGTGGTCGCCGATGCCCATGTCCAGGACAAAGCCGGCCGCCTCGGTCTTCCTGCGCAGGTCGTCGAGGCATTTGGCCGGCGGGTCGTCCACCGCGCCCTTGCCCTCGTACAACAGGTACTTGGACTTCTCCGACGGCGGCGTCAGGTTCGGCATGATGACGTTGGCGCCCGCCCGATACGCCTTTTCGCGGCCGAACGGATCGATGGTGCCCAGCGCCGTCGTCGCCGGCAGCAGCACATCCGGCAGCAACAGGCGGACCAGGGCGAGGAGCGGCAGCGTCTTGTCCACGGTGCCCGCCGGATTGCCGGCCAGCGGCGTGTCCTTGTGGGGAATGAAGGGGCCGATGCCGACCATGTGGGGCTGCAGCTGCTTCAGGTACAGCAGGTCGTTCACAAAATCGGCATTCGTCTGTCCCGGAATCCCCACCATGAAGCCGGCACCCGTCTGGAAGCCGATCTCCCTCAGGTCGCGCAGGCAGCGGCGCCGCTCGGAGAAGACGCTGTCGGGATGAATCGTGTGGTACAGCGTTTCGGTCGCCGTTTCATGACGCAGCAGGTACCGGTCGGCACCGGCTTCGAAGAGACGCTGGTATGTGGCCCGCGGCCATTCCCCGAGCGAGAGCGTGATGGCGCAGTCGGGGTAGCGCGTCCGGATCGACGAGACGAGGGCCGCAACGCGATCCCCGTCATAGAACGGATCCTCGCCGCCCTGCAGCACAAAGGTGCGGAAACCGAGGCGGTATCCTTCCGCGCAGGCCTCCAGCACGGTCTCGGGCAGCAGGCGGTAGCGGTCCGCGTGGCGGTTCGAGCGTCGGATGCCGCAGTAGGCGCAATCCTTGCGGCAGATGTTCGTCAGCTCGATCAGCCCGCGGACGAACACGGTGTTGCCGTAATGCCGCTGCCGGACATCGTGCGCACATGCCAGCAGAAACGCGTTCTCCTGCGGGGTCATGGTGTCGAGCAGCTGCTTGAGCGCACCGCCATCGAGGGCGGCGGTCCGGTGCAGCGTGCGGATCAGGGTGAGGTTGTCCGCACGGGCGGGCATGTTCTGGTTCATCACGACATTCTCCTTGCGCATGGGGTTGGCGTTCCATCCCGATCACGACAAAAACGGCCTTCCCCGAGGGGAAAGGCCGTACGGAAACCATGCCGATGCGCGCGGCACGCCATGCGCCTGCCGCAGCCGGATGTCAAACCGTCCGCCTTCCGGATTGGCTGCCGGCGCACCGTCCTGGTGGCGCCAACCCCTTTCCCTCAGGTGAAGTGGGTTTCGGAAGCATGGTTGTCGGGACGCCGTACCTCCAGGAGAAACCTCGGGGTACCGCAGAATCCGGCAACGCGTCTTCCGTGTTTGTCATGATTTTAACAACCGTCGGGATGCGCTGTCAAGCACCGGGGATACCAAACGACTTGATCCATTTGCGCCTTTGGCAACAGGGGCGAAGTGCGGTAGACTTGCAACAGACACGTTCGACACGGACTCCATGCGGTGCCGCGTCGGCATGTCCCGCATTGGATCCGGACAACGGGGAGGCACGCATGCACATCGAAACGGAACACCTGATCATCACAGACCTGACGCCGGACATGGCGGAGGCGGTCCATCGCAACTCACTGGATGAGGATGTCCGCCGGTTCGTGCCGGACGAGGTGTTCGAGACCATCGATGCCGCGCGCGACGCCGTCGCATGGCTCATCGGCTGCCAATCGGAAGCGGAGGGGCCCTTCATCCATCCCGTACTGCTGAAGACAGGGGAAAATATCGGCTACGTGCAGGCCTGCCGCATTGATACAGGCTGGGAGATCGGGTATCACATCGCCAGGGCGCACACCGGCAAGGGGTACGCGACCGAAGCCGTCCGCGCCTTTGTGCCCGTGATGCTCGACCGACTGGCCATTGACGCAATCGACGGCATTTGCCTGGAAGAGAATGCGGGTTCCTGCCGGGTGCTTGAAAAGAGCGGATTTTTACTTGTGGCTGCTGAAACCGCACCCTACCAGGGCGTCGACCGCCCCATCCGCCGGTACCGTTTCAGCCGCACGGCCCAATGACATCGACATGCACGGTGCGCGCCATCCGATCGCCAATGCCTCGTGGCAAGCCGCGTGACCGCCGGGAAGGACAAACCCATGATGCAGCTGCACCACCTGCACGACCGAAGGGATCTCGCCCATGACCTGCTGTCGCGCTGGGCATACGATGCGGACAGGCTCGACTGGCTCGACCGGTTCCGGATTTCGTCGAATGCCATCTACCCGTTCGCCTGCGAAGGGCGGCTGCGGTTCCTGCGCTTCGCCCCGGAATGCGAGAAACGCGCCGGCCAGCTCGAGGCCGAGCTTTCATGGCTGGAACACCTGGAAGGAAGCGGGCAGGCTGTGGTCCGCCCCGTTCCCTCGCTGGCCGGAAACCAGATCGAACGGGTGACCACCGCACACGGCGATTATCTTGTCTGCGTGTTCGAAGGCGTCGAGGGGCAGCGGCTCGACTGGATGGACTGGCAGCCGGTTCCGCAGCAGGTTCTGCATGCCTGCGGCCAGACCCTGGCACTGCTTCACGAGGATGGCATCCGGTGGCGGAACGAGTCCGGCCGACTCCCCTGGCACTGGCGTGACGTGCTCGCCTGGGCGGTTCGGACGGTGGAGGCGCTACCCGTTCTGCCTGTTGGCGCGCTGGGGCTGGATGATCAAGGTGTGCCCACACAGGCATTCGACACCCGTCCCGACGCTGTCCGGCGCGAAGCTGGCCGGCTGGCGGCAGTCTTTGGCGACATGCCATCGGGTTCCGAGGTGTTCGGCCCCGTCCATTTCGACTTCGAAATGGACAACCTGTTCTGGCAACCCGAGCACCAGCGCTGCGTGCCCATCGACTTCGACGACGCCATGTGCCACTGGCATGCGCTCGACCTGTGCAAGACGCTCGACAGCGTGGAAGAAACGCTGTGCGACAAGGCGGAGGAGGCGGGGGCCCAGCCTGGGGATCCCCTCTGGAAGTCTGCGGCCCAGGCCGCGGCGCAATGCGTATTGGACGGCTATCGGTCGATCCGCCCCATGCCCGACGCGATGATGGCGTGCAAACCCGATTTCGACCGGTTCACGGCTCTCTATGGATATGCGCGGGTTGTTCGTGCCATCGCCTTGCCGAACGCCGGGGAACCCGACTGGATGACCGGCCTGCGCGGGCACCTGGGTTCACTGCTGATACGGCGGCGGGCGCTGTTTCTTCCGGCGGGCCATTGATGCCATGATCATCCGAATGCGGTAAAATGAATAGGGAAACGCCCCAGGGAGGTTCCTGCGGGAACCGCGGCATGCGCGGGGCATGCCACAAGGGCCGGGAGGATGTCATGTTCTGTTCCGCCTGTGGTCAATCCATACCCGACGGGGCCGCATACTGCGGCCATTGCGGCGCGCCGCAGGGCAGGCCGGCGGATGTTTCCGCCGCTCAGGCCTCCGGGCCGCAATCGGTGCCGCCTGCCCCGCAGCAGCCCATGCAGGCGCAATATCCGCCGCAGCCGGCGCCCGCGTATCCGGCGCAGGGTGCGCCCGCATACCCGCAGCAGCCAGCCTGGGGGCCGGGCTTGATCGGCTTCACCAACCGCATGGACGATCCCGCCTTCGGGAAGTACCAGAAAGCCCAGAACCGGTATGCCTTCATCTTCGCGGGCGTGCTTGCCGCGATCGCGCTCATCGGCATGCCGGTCTATGGCAACTTGTCCGGCGAGGTGGACTTTCCCCAGTCGCTGCTCATCGGCGCCGTGATCGCCGCCATGTTCCTGCTCATCGCAACCGGGCAGATGCTCAAGAAACGCTGGGACAGCACCTGGGACGGCACCGTCATCCACAAGCAAAGCCAGCGCAGGCGCCGGGTCGGCAACACGCAGTCGATCACGCGGCGCCATTACACCGAATATATCTTTGTCGTGCAGCGTGAGAACGGCAGGAAATACAGACACCGCACCGTCGACAGGCCGGGCTTGTACGGGTATTACCAGGAAGGGGAACGGGTGCGACACCACAAGGGGTTCCTGTACTATGAAAAATACGACAAGTCCCATGACGAGCAGATGCTGTGCATCGCCTGCATGACGATGAATCCGGCGGGCGAAGATCGCTGCAAACGCTGCAAGTGCCCGCTACCGAAAGCCTGAAGCCGTGTCCCGCTTCCTGATTCATGCGGCCGCCGTCCTGACGCATGTGCCTTTCGTCCTGACGCATGTGCCTTTCGTCCTGATGCATGCGGCCGCCGTCCTGACACCTGTCAGTCCACCTGGTCCTGCCCGTCCGCTTGCTGCCCCTCGGCGCCATACCCGGCACGCAGGTGCTCGAGCAGCGCGTTGACCTCGCTGCCCATCAGCAGGGTCAGGCTCGACAGGAAGATCCAGATCATCAGGATGATCACGCCGCCAAGGCTTCCGTAGAAGCGGGAGTAGTTCGCGAACCGCGCGACATAGATCGAGAAGAGCCAGGACGTGCCCATCCAGGAGAACGTCGCGAACAGCGCACCCGGAAGCACATGCCGGAACCGCATGCGATGCGCCGGAATGAGCCAGTACATCAATCCCAGCGTCAGAAACACCACGCCGACCGGCACGATGATCCGCAGCACGCGTCCCAGCGTCAGCAGCGGCACGGAGATCCGAAGCAGGGTCGCTCCCCGTTCGAGTATGTAGTCGCCGAAAACGATCATCAGAATTTCCGTGAAGATCGATACCACGATCAGCACCGTGAACAGCAGGCACAGGCCGCGCACCACCCATGGCTTGCGGGTCTCCTGCATGCGGTGCGCCATGTTCAGTCCCTTCGAAAGCGCGAACACGCCGCTGGACGCCGCCCAGAGGGCGATGATCATGGTCACGGGCAGCACGCCCGGCCGTTGGGATACCGTGATGTCGCGCATGGCGCCCTGCACCACTTCGAAGGCGGCACCGGGAAGGATATCCGCCAGTTGCGGCATCACATCGAGCTTGATGAGGGCGATCCGCGAAGCGAGCGTGGTGACCAATGCCAGCAGGGGAAACAGCGCCAGCATCAGGTAAAAGGAGAACTGGGCCGCCCATTCGGCGACGCGATCCTGGGCCAGGCGCACGGACAGGCGCAGGACGGCATGCCAGACCCTTTTCGCGTACCTCATGCACATCCCCCCCGGCGGTTTTGTTTCCCCATCATACCACAGTACGGGGACGAACGGCACGCCATCCGCTCCTCCATCGCCCCGGCGATGCGGCCGGGGGATCATCCAACCGATACGCGATGGGCGTGACGGCGCTACAGTCGTTTCTCCATCGTTTCAACCACCGTCCGCAGCGCCTTGATGCGCGCGTATTTCTTGTCGTTCGCCTCGACCACCGTCCAGGGCGCATTCGAAGTGCCGGTGCGGAAGAGCATTTCATCCACCGCCTCCTTGTACCGGTCCCACTTCTCGCGGTTGCGCCAGTCCTCGTCGGTGATCTTCCAGTTCTTCCATTCGATGCGCTGCCGTTCCTCGAACCGGCGCAGCTGCTCGTCTCGGTCGATGTGCAGCCAGAACTTCACCAGGCCGACGCCGGCTTCGGTGAGTTGCTCCTCCATCTCGTTGATTTCCCGGTAGGCCCGCTGCCAGGAAGGCTCCGGGCAGAAGCCCTCCACCCGCTCCACCAGCACACGCCCATACCAGGTGCGGTCGAAGATGGCCACATGTCCCGCCTTGGGCACCGCGTTCCAGAAGCGCCACAGGTAATGGTGGCTCTTCTCGAGGGCACTCGGTGCGGCCACGGGAATCACATCGTAGCCCCGGGGATCCATCGGTGCGGTGAGCCGGCGGATGCTGCCGCCCTTGCCGGCGGCATCCCACCCTTCATACAGCACCATCAGCGGCACGCGCTTGCGGTACATGGCATGCTCCATGTCGCGGATGCGGTCCTGCCACTTCTCGAGCTCCGCGGCGTATGCCCCGTCCGTCATGGACACCGACAGGTCGACCGCATCGAGAATGGACGACCGCATGTCGTCGGGCATGCGGATGGCGGCCTTGGCAGCCTTTTTCGCGGATACCGGCTTTTTCGCGCCCGTCGCTCCGGCCCGCCCGGCCAGCGCCCCTTCGATCGCCTCGGCCAGCAGCGACAGGATCTTGATGGTCGCAAACCGCCGGTCCTCGGCCTCCACCAGATGCCATCGCGCGGATTCGGTGTCGGTTCGCTCGAGCGTTTCCTGCGCCGCACCCAGCCAGCGGTCATAATGCTTGTTCTGGGCCCAGTCGTCCTTCGAAACCTTCCAAGCCGTATCCTTGTTCGCCTCGAGGGACGCAAAGCGCTTCTTCTGCTCCTTGCGGCTGATGTGCAGGAAGAATTTCACGATGAGGGTGCCGTCGTCGGCCAGCTGCCGCTCGAAGGCGTTCACCTCGCGGCAGGCCCGGTCGAAGCGGTCGCGATCCGGATCCGACGCGTCGAGGCATTCGATGGCCGCCATGCACCAGCTGCGGTCGAAGACCGCGATACGGCCCGCTTCGGGCGAGCGCGTCCAGAAACGCCACCAGAAGGGCCGCAGCAGCTCGTCCTCGTCACGGGCGGCCCCCATGTGCACGTTGTAACCGCGCGGATCGAGGCACTGCAGCAGCCGGTTGATTTGCGTGCCCTTCCCGGCCGCCTCCCATCCCTCGAAGGCGATGAGGATGGGAAGCCCCGCCTCGCGCGCCCGGCGCTGCAGCGTGCCGATCTCGATGGCCAGCGGATCGAGCCGTTCCTTGAATGCATCCTTTTCCATGCGTTTGGACAGGTCGAGATCCTTGAGCATGTCGCACCTCCAGCGCTACCGGACGTCGCATTCCGCGACCGGGAAGGATGGGAAACACATCCGCATGCGCGGCGTTCGCTCATGATGTACCACTCAAATGCGGCCCGCATAACTCCATGTTTGCATGGGAAGCAGAATCCGGCCGTCTGTTTCATGACGCCGAAAGATGGACTCGAGCTCCGCCACGAACGGATCAAAAGCGGGCGTTCCCGGCAGGGGCGCGTACGAGTTGGAGAGGTTTGACCCGATGAATGCCTCCAGATCAAGGATTCGGTCGTTGGACCAGCTCCTGGCCTCCTGGATGCTGTCGCGGAAAAAGGGGGCAAACCGGTCCGTCGGGGATTCGATGCCTCCGGAAAAACCCGTGAAATCGGGACAATGGCGACGGCAGGCGGCCTCGTTGTCAACGACGATCGGCGCGTCGGGCTTGCGGCAGTTCCAGACCAGCACGGCGATCCCCTCATGCTTGAGAATGCGGGTGAACTCCTGATGGGTGCGGTGCATGTCGAACCAGTGGAACGCCTGCCCGACCGTGATGAAATCGACGGACGCATCCGGCAGGCCCGTATCCTCCGCCGAGCCGTCGAGTGCGACAAAGCTGACGCACCGTCCGCAGGCTTCCATGCACGCCAGGCGCATGCCACGGTTCGGTTCGACGGCATACACCGTCTTGACCCGGTCGGCGAGCTCGCGCGTGAGGATTCCCGTACCCGCGCCGATGTCCGCCACGCAGGCATCCTGTGACAGACCGATCTCCTCGAACAGATACCGCAGAAATGCGTCCGGATAGGACGGCCGGTACCGGATGTAATCCGCCACCCTGTGCGTGAATTTTCCCGTATTGTCCATGCCGATGTCTTCCTCCGCTGTCATGCCCCCGCAGTCAGCCGCGCCGGCCATCCGGCAGGCCGGCATGCCGCTGCCGCCATTGCAAGTATATCCGAATCCGGAATGGGATGGAAGCCGACAAAAGCACCGCGCCCCCCCATGGATGCACGCCACCCCTCTCGAACACGCCCCCACGCGGTGGTAGAATCCGTTTGTCAGGGCCATCCCCATGACCCAGTCAAATCAGGTCGAGGCGAAACGCGGCGGCAATCCCGCACGCCACCTCCAGACGCATGAAAGGAACGCGCATGGAACACAATGCCACCCCAGCCGCTCCGCAACAACAGCAGACTGGCACTCCGGGCCTGCGGCCCGTCCGGCTACGCTGCAACGACACGGTCGATCCGATCGGCTTCGACCGGTTACCACCCCTGCTGTCCTGGGAACTCGAGGGAACCGGCCCGGACAGCCGCCAGAGCGCCTGGCAGGTCGTTGCGACAGACGCGCACTCCGGCGTCACGCTGTGGGATACCGGCAAGGTGCGTGACGGCCGGAGCCTGCAGCTCCCCTATGGCGGTCCCGCTCCCAGATCGCGCGAGGCCGTCGCATGGCGGGTCAGGGTATGGGATGAAACAGATGCAGCAGGTCCGTGGAGCGCATTCGCCCGATTCGAGACCGGCCTGCTGCGGGAGACGGACTGGCAGGCCAAGTGGATCGGCAATCCCCGGGGCGCGACAGACGTCGACCATCCCGTGCCCGCTCCGTGCTTCCGGCGGGAAATCCGCCTGGCGGGCCCCGTCGCGCAGGTCCGTGCCTATGTGTGCGGTCTTGGCTATCACGCACTCACAGTCAACGGCCGCAAGGCGGACGACACCGTGCTGCGCGGCGCATTCACCCGGTACGACGCGACCGTGCTGTATGACACGTATGATCTGACCGATGCTTTCCAGGCGGCGTCCGGCACCGCGGTGATCGGTGTCATGCTCGGCAACGGCTGGTACAACTGTTTCACGCCCGAGGTCTGGGACTTCCGGCAGGCGCCTTGGCGGCACGCGCCCAAGCTGCTGCTGCAGGTGCACCTCCGGTATCAGGACGGCACCGAACAGGTGGTCGCCACCGGCACCGATTGGCGTGTCGGAGAGGATGCGGTCCGATTCGACGGCCTGCGCAACGGCGAAACCGTGGACGCCCGCCATGCGGTTCCCGGCTGGGACACCCCCGGCTTTGACGATGCCGCTTGGCCGCGCGCCACCCTGATCCGCAGTCCCGGAGGAATCCTGAAATCCTTCCAGATGCCCCCGATGCGCGTGGTGCGCACGCTGCGGCCCGTTACCGTCAAGGAAGTCGCCCCCGGCACGCATGTTGTCGACATGGGGGAGAACCTGTCCGGCTGGGCACGGCTCACCGCACAGGGTCCCGCCGGCACGGAGATCGTGCTGCGGTATGCGGAGAAGCTCCATGACGATGGCACGATCGACCGGTCGAACATCGACATCTTCGTCAAGGCCGGCGAGTTCCAGACGGACCGCTTCCTGCTGGCGGGAACCGGCGCGCCCGAAACCTTCGAGCCCCGGTTCACCTATCATGGCTTCCGGTATGTCGAGGTCACGGGATATCCGGGTGTGCCCGACGCGGAGGATTTCGAAGGCCGGGTGGTCCATACCGACCTGCCGTCACGCGGGCATTTCGCGTGCTCGGATCCGGTTGTGAACGCCATCCACCAGGCTACGCTCAAGGCCACACTCACCAACTGGCACGGCATGCCGACCGACTGCCCGCACCGGGAAAAGAACGGCTGGACGGGTGACGCGGGCCTTTCGGCCGAACAGGTGCTCTACAACCATGACGCGCGCACGGCCTACGCCAAGTGGCTGGACGACTTTCTCGACGTGCAGCGACCCTCCGGCCAGCTGCCGGGCATCGTGCCGACCGGCGGCTGGGGCTTCAACTGGGGCAGCGGCCCCGCATGGGACAGCGCCATGCTGCACATCTGCTGGTACCTGTATCTGTACGATGGCGACCTGGAGGCGCTGCGCCGCCAGTATGCCGGCATGAAGCGCTATGTCGCGTTCGCCGAAGGCATGCTTGACAATGGCATCGCCCATTTCGGTCTGGGAGACTGGTGTCCGCCCGTCGGCGGCCCGGACGACCACAAGTGCCCGACGCCGGTCACGGACACGGCCTATGTGGCGGTCGATGCGGACATCGTGGCGAAGGCGGCCGCCCTGCTGGGCCATCATGACGATGCCGCCAGGTTCTCCGCGCTGGCGAACGCGGTGCGCGAAGCCTTCTGCCGGACGTTCGTGGATCGGGAAACCGGCGAGGTGCGATCCGACAGCCAGACGGCACTTGCCTGCGCCCTGTTCCAGCGCATGGTCCCGGACACGCTGCGCGGACGGGTGTTCGACCGTCTCGTCGCGCAGGTGGAGGCCGCCGACCGGCACATCGACTGCGGCATCCTTGGCGCAAAGTATGTGATGCATGTGCTCAATGACATGGGCCGTGCGGATCTGGCGCACGCAATTGCGGTGAACCCCACCTTCCCTGGTTGGGGCAACTGGATCGCCAAGGGCGCCACCACGCTGCGGGAAATGTGGAACGACGAGTCCTCCCAGAACCACCACATGTTCAGCGACATCGACGCCTGGTTCTACCGGGGTCTGGCCGGCATCCTGCCGGATCCGGACGCACCGGGCTTCCGGCACACGGTCTTCCGGCCGCAGCCCGTCCCCGGCATGGATTGGGCCGAAGCCTCCCATGCGAGCCCGTACGGCGAGGTGGCGTCGCGATGGGAACGGCACGCCGGGCAAACCGAACGCATCACTTTTTCGGTGACCGTGCCCGCAAACACGCGCGGTTCGTTCCACTTCCCGCAGGGTATGCGCCCTGCGGATGGCGGTACGGCCGAACGGTGCTTCGGCTCGGGCACCTGGCTGTTCGAAGCGGAAGCGACCTGAAACGCAGACGGACTGTATCGACAGGAAACATGCGTACCAACGGCAAGTGCCCGGATGCCTTGACTGCATCCGGGCACTTGCCTGTCTGAACGTTTTCAGGGCCCGCCCACGCGGATCAGACCGTCAAGTCGACGGCACAATCCATGCAGGTCGTCATGTCAGCGGCACGATCAGGGTTTCTCCGGACTGCAGCACAAAGCCGTCCTCCAGCTGCACCACGCCTTCGACGATGTTGACGGCCACTTCGCGGGTTCCCGCGTCGGAGCGGCATTCGAGCACCAATGCGCGGATGCCGTCGAAGCCCGTTGCGGAACCCGGGTGGTTCTGCGGTACCAGGGAAGCGGCACGCCGGAAGGCCTCCCTCCCCACATCCAGCTCGCTGAGCGGCAGGCTGCCTTCGGCCAGGTACAAGGATGCTGTCTCCAGCGTCTGGACGTACACGCCCCAGGCGCCCGCGACCGACCAGAAGCAGCGGAACTCGCCCTGGAGCGCCTGCAGCTGCTGCTGCCCCTGCAACCCGTCCGCGGCCGTTGCCTGTTCATGCAGCAGCGCCTGTGTGACAGGGCGAAATCCGATCCGGCCGCGCGGCAGATCGAACGAGAAACCGGAGAGGGCGTTCAGCAGCGCATAGCTGGCCATCGAGCGGGCATAGTTGCTGCCGCATTCGAACTCGTTCCACGGGTTGCGCTTTTCACCATCAAACCGGTCGCGGATGGCGCGGACGATCTCCAGCCCTTCGGCCACCATGCCTTCCTGGATCATGTGGATGGCGGCCTGATACTCGAAGCCGCACATCGTCTCCTCGCTGTAGGGTGCGGGCACAACCGGCTTGCGCGCCCCCTCCGGCCAGTCGCAGATGACCACGCCGCCCTCGTCACCCAGCGAATACAGCCGGCACGGATTGAAGAAGTCGCGGAAGGTCCGCTTGAAATTGTGCTGGTAGATCGTTTCGAGCGCCTTTTTCACCTGGTCGGGCTTGAAGATTTCGCCCAGCCCGTACAGGTTGGCATGCCACTGGGCCAGCACCTGGTCGATGCCGCTGCCCTCGCCGATCTGGTACTTGACCTCCTGCGCCTCCTCGTTCCAGTAGGCATCCAGCGTGCTCTTGCCCACCATGGCGTTGCCTGTGTCGTACCGCTCGAGCAGGGTGCGGTCGGACAGGTCGATTTTCTGGATATACCATTGACCGTTGAACAGGTGCTTGTCCGTCCAGGTCTTGCCTTTGGCAAACAGGGCACGGTATTCGGCCGCCGCGTCCGTGTCGCCGAGCGTGTCCGCCATTTCCGCGGCAGCCTTGAGCGCGCCCAGGTACAGGCCGGTCAGCCAGGCGTTCGGGCCGAAGAGCTCCATGTCGAGCGTGTGGTGCTGCCTGCCCTCGAGCACACCGTCGCGGTCGCGGTCCCAGCCATCCTCGTTTTCCGGCGACCAGGCAAACGCGATGTTCTGCTTCACCGCATCCCAGTGTGATTTCATCCATTCGGTGTCGCCGGAGATCCTCCAGTCGCGGTACAGCTTGAGCACGCCGCCGAACTGGCCGTCCGCGCAGGGGCGGAACGCGGATTTCCTTCGGCCGACCGGCAGCTGCAGCCGGAAGGCCATGCCGCCATCCTCGCGGAGATTGTGCCGGAAGTCGAGGTCGCGCATCGAGCGCTCCAGCCGGGGGAACAGGAACGGCAGCGCCTGGGCGTAGTTCCAGACATGCGTGCAGGAGCCCTCGCAGCACCCGGCATGGCAGTGGCATCCCTCGAAGCCGTAGAAGGAGCCGTCCTCAAGGCGCAGGCAGGTCGGCGACTTGAGGATGGAGATGTTGGCGGAAACCGCCTCGAGCACGGAATCGGGCAGGGTGGAGGAAAACAGCGCGTCGGCAAAGGCGCGCGTCTGCCGGTGCAGCCGGGACCATTCGCGGAGCGCATGGCGGCAAACGGCGGCACTGTCGGGATATGCGGTGGCATACCAGTTGCGCCATGACCCCGGGCGGCCATCCGGCTCCCCCCTGTCGGACCCGCAACAGCAGCCAGCGGCACCCTCGCAGGCGGATTCGGCGACACCGTTGCAGGCGGATTCGGCGCCGACCGTCGTCACGGCGGTTGCAGCCGCGGCATCCCCGGCTAGACCGGGCTCCGCCGGGCCGTCACCCGCACGGGCCAATGCGGCGATTTCCTCTTCCGATGGCGGATTCCAGAAGTTCTCGTTGTTCGGGAAATGCCAGGCAAGGACGAACCGGGCAGCCCGCCGCTCTCCCGGCGACAGTGTCATGTGGGCCGTCAGCGTGCCCGTATCGCCGCGCACGTCGGCATCCGCCGGATACGTACGGTTCTCAAGGCGTCCGGGGGTTGAGATGTCGCGCCAGAAGACACCCAGGCTGTCGAACCAGTTGCCTCGGTACCAGTAGCTTTGAAAACCGGTATCCACGGCATCCGTGCCGACACAGAGACTGCCGTGGTCGGGATGCGATGTGTCCGGATCATCCGACCCCAGCAGCAGCAACCGCATCCCCTCCGCGCATACGGTCGTATGCCGGAGCGCGCCGCGCTTGAGCGGATTCGTGACGGAAAAGGCAATCGTGTAGTCGACGGGTTGGGTGTCCGTGTTCTCGAGCGTGATCTCGAAGAAGGCCGCAGGCAGGCTCGAATCATCCTCCTGCTGCGGAATGAACGGATTCCAGGCCGACAGCTCCACGCTGCCGGGGAACCGCGGATCGGAAAACAGGATGCGGGCGAACGGGAAGGCGCCCTCAAACACCACATCGCGGAAATGAGGCATACCCGCGAGGGTTTCCCTTCCGGGCCCGAAGCCGAAGCCGACATAGCCCGATGCTGCGGGTGAGCCCTGGTACGACGGCTGCAGGTCGCCCATCAGGGCGCGGACATCCAACACCTCGCCTGCCCGTTCCGCCTTGAGGGCGAAATGGGTGAAACCGTTGCGCGATCCCTTGTTCGGGCGGTTGAAAATCTCCCAGTCGATCAGCCGGCCATCACCGCCAAGACCAATGCAGCCGGCGCCGATGCCGCCAAGCGGAAAGGAGATTTCCCTGGTCTTCACACCTTCGTACCGTCTTGCCTTCATGCCGCCACCCCCGGAAACCGGAACACGATGTCCACGTGCGAATCAACGCCGTTTCCATCCTATGGGTGCGGTACCCGCATGTCAATACGGTGAGGCGCCGAAAGGAAAATATCATGCTTCACGTGTGGCGCCATGCGGAATGAAGTGCAGCAGCCCTGACAAAGTACGTGCGGAGCGCCCATGGCGCGGGGCGCTCCGCACGTATGCCCACTGCGATACGGATAGGACAGGATGGCCGGTTACGCCTGTCGCGGCTTGACCGGCACGCAGATGTCCATCACGGAATGGGCCGTGTGGTGGCACCGTTCGTCATAATACTCGAAGTCGAGGGCCTCCTCGTCATACACGTAGCCACTGGCGTCGAGCCACTCGGCAAAAATCATCTTCCAGGTGTCGCGAATTCCCTGCGCAAACCGGTCTCCGTTCACACCGCCGACCTGGTAAACGGGCGGTGTGGTGAATATGGCATAGGTGGCGGCAGGCACGATGACCGTGACCATGTCGGGTTCCACCTTGGAGAAGTCGTCCACGACAACACCCATCACGTATACCAGGTTGCCACTGTAGCGCGATTCCGGCAGGCACAGGCACACTTCCCCGTGCCTGGGCGGATTCAGCTTGTCATACAGCTTCTCCTCCCATTCGTCCTCGACCTTCTCCCAGAAGGCTGCCACGTCCTGAGTGAAGCTGCCTGCGATGTTGGTGTGGACGCCGTAGCCGGCGACCCGAAAGGCCGCTTTTTCCATGATCTGTACATCCATTGTTGGTCCTCCCTGCTGTGACATCCCTTCACCGTACCGGGTGGGGGACACTCCGTATGCCCGTTTGAACGCCCGAACAAATCCGCCGTGTGTCGCATACCCGTGTTCAAGGGCGGTCTCGAGCCCGTCCTTTCCCTGGGAGATGCCGTGCAGCGCCAGCGATAGACGCCTGCCGCGCACGTGCTCCATGACAGTGACGCCCTGATATGCCGCAAACACGCGGCAAAAATGATACAGCGAGTAGCCCGCCATGTCGGCCAGCGCCTGAACGGACAGATCCTGATCCAAATGATGTTCGATGTGGCACAGGATCCGCTCCATGGTTTCACGGTAATTCATGTCTGCGCCTTTCCGTTTCGATCCGCACCGGATGTCTCCTTGCCTTGCTCGAGCGTTTCGTGCCGTGGATCCTCGTCCGCCGGCTGTTCGGGATGTGTTCATCATATCAGCACGGCGAACGCCTTGCTTACCCGGCATTGCTGTTTTGGGCGCGCGGACGTATGAAGGGATGTGCAAGTGGATCAACCGCAAACCGCGGCATGGGTAAACGCCCGGCACCCCCAATCGGGGAAGCCGGGCGTTCCACACCATTTATCCAGCATGGGCGGATCGGGTTTCGCGACAGGCATGGTTCCGTCATCCGGTGCCTCGTCGGTTTACCCGCGCGGTATCATCCGTCAATAGGCCGCCGTGAACTGCATGCCGATGCGTTCCGGCTTCTCGAGCTCATCGATGAGCGCGACGGCATAATCCTCCATGGATATGCGGCTGTTGCCATCCGCGTCCTTGAGCAGGTCGGTCCAGCCCTTGCGGTAGGTGCCCGTCCGTTCACCCGGCTCGATGAACACGGCGGGGCTGAAATAGGTCCACGGGATGGTTGTCGTCTTCAGGTGCGCCAGCAGGTCGAAATGCGCCGTCAGATAAGGCGTCCATTCCGCCGGCATCGTTCCCGTGTCGAACAGGCGCACGCCCGGCGCCACATGCAGGCTGCTGGCGCCACCCACGACGACAAGCCGCATGCCCGTTCTTTTCTCTGCCAGCGCCACCAGGTTCCTGCCCGCCTCAAAGAACGGCGCGGGATCGGCAAAAGCGGGCGACATGGCGCTGACAAGCGCGTCCGCTCCGTCGAGGGCCGGTTCAATGGTTTCCGGACGCAGCGCATCGCCAACCAAAACCCTGAGGTTGGCGTGTTCCACCGACAGTTTCGCGGGATCCCGCACGACGGCGGTGACATGGTGCCCCCGATCGAGTGCTTCCTTGAGGATGCGGGATCCGATGTTGCCTGTTGCGCCGATGAGTGTGAGGTTCATTGGGACCTGCCTTTCCATCCGGACGGCTTCGTGCCGTTTCCGGATATGGGGATGCATCCGGTGGATGCACAATGGTTTGCCTTGGCTGTACCCGCAACGGTTACAACGACGGGCAAAAAAAACGAACCGGATCAGTCTCGTGCCTCATTCGGAACGGTTCCCGTCTGCCGGGGACATCCCGGTCCGGGGTAAGTCGCGCTCCTCGATGGCGCGTGTGAGGTCGCGCACCACCTCTGCAACCGAGGTCAGGCCAAGATGCTTTTCCAGAGCCTGTTGGGCCTGATGGAGGCGGTCGTTGAGCACGGACTGGATATGCGCGCCGATTGGACAGTTCGGATTCGGGTTCTCATGGGTGTTGAACAGCCCCATGTCCTCCACGGCTCCGACAGCGCGGTAGACATCCAGCAGCGTGACCGTCGACAGGTCGCGTGCCGGAAAGGCGCCGCCTGTTCCGGACCGGATCGTGATGAGGCCGGCCCTCTTGAGCATGCCGGAAATGCGGCGGATGACGACGGGATTTGTGTTGACGCTCGCCGCCATGAGGGCGGAGGTGCAGCTCCACTCGTCCGATGCCGCAAACCGGTCGATCATGGCAAGCATGTGGATGGCGATGGTGAACCGGTTGCTGATTTTCATACCCGTCCCCCTTCGCCGTCGTTCAGGCTGTTCCCGGTGTGATGTTGACTCGCGAC
>JAEXRM010000119.1 GCA_023440865.1 Bacillota bacterium | reverse complement strand
CCCCATAGCTTCCGGGGCGGCCGACAAAGAGCGGGTTGTCCGTGCTGATCGCATCGATTGCGTTGCGGGAGGTAACCACGGGTACTTCATGCGTTTGTGACAACCGAAGGAGCAGATCGGTCGCCTTGGCGCTCACGACGCCGTATCCGGCGAGTATCAGCGGACGGCGGGCATGGTGAAGCAGCGCCGTGATTTCGTCCATATGAACAGGGTCATCACGCTTTTCCTCCGGGATATACGGCTTCATGTCAGATTCGGTTGGGATCTGCCTGTTTTGCATGTCGACCGGAATGTTGATCCATACGGGACCCTGCCGACCGCTGGATGCCTCGTGACAGGCGCGCTCCATGTGATAGCGGATATCCGGGGGGTTGAGGATGGTTGCGCTGTACTTGACGATCGGTGTGATGATGGGTTCCAGGTTCAGGCTTTGCGTGCCTGCTTGCCGTATCATGCTCTCACGGTGGCGTTTTACGTTTTTGGCGTTCGTTTCCCCGGAGATGACGATCATGGGGAAAGAGTCGACAAACGCGCCGGCCACGCCGGTCATGGCATTCATTGCGCCGGGGCCGACCGTAACCAGACACGCTCCGGGTATGCCCATGGAACGGCCATAGCAGGCGGCTGCCATTGCGGCCGCCTGTTCATGATTGCAGCAAACCGCCTCCAGTGCGTCGTTCCGGTAGACGGCATCTGTCAGCCACATGGCAGAGCTCCCTGAAACCATGTAGATGGTGGAGATGCCCATGCGTGTCAGGAAAGCCATCACATACTCAGCGACTGTCATCCTCTTCTCCCTTCATAAACGGCTCAACCGGTCCACATGGAATACCAGCCGCTCGCATACACGCGTGACGTCCTCATGGGTAAGGTTCATGGCCGTTGGAAAGACAATGCCCTTCTCCGCATACCGGAGGGAGGAAGACACATCGAACCTCCGCCGATAATCAAGCATCGAGCTCATCGAGGGGTAGCCGGGCCGAATGTGGATGTTCTCACCGAGCATGGCCTGTGTCAGCTGCTTGTTGCTGCAGGCGCAATGGTCTGCGATGTAGCCGACGGTATAGGCATAATTTGTCTCGCACGTCGAAGGCGCATGAAGAATCCGAATGTGGGGCTGATCCGCAAGCAGCTCCGTGTACCATTCGTGGAGCTGCTTCTTGATCGCCACCAGCTCATCGAGGCGTTCGACCTGGGCAAGAATCAGGGCGGCCGTGATGTTGGCAATGCGGTAATTGTATCCAAGCCCGTCGGAGTACAGGTAGGAGATGGAGTCGTTTCTGCAGAAGGTGCCGAAGTGCCGTGCCACCTCATACAGGTGGTCGTCGTTGGTGACAAACATGCCACCCTCTCCGCCCACGGCGATCTTCGAGCCTTGGAAGCTGAAGGCGCCGGCATGGCCGATGGTGCCGGCATATGCATGCTGATGCCTTGAGCCAATCGCCTGGCACGCATCCTCGATCACGACGAGCTGGTGACGTCGGGCGATGGCCATGATCCGCTCCATGTCCGCCGTGAAGCCGGCGAAGTGGACAACCATGATGGCACGCGTTTTGCCCGTGATGGCAGGCTCGATCAGGTTGGCATCCATGCACAGGGTCTCCGGGTTGATATCGACGAATACGGGCACGGCGCCGACGTAGGAAATGGCGAATGCGGTCGCGATATAGCTCTGATCCGTGCAGATCACTTCATCGCCTTCCTGGAGTCCGGCAGCCAGCACCGCCAGATGCAGCGCGTGCGTGCCACAATAGGTGGCGATTGTGTGTTTGACGCCAAACTGCTTCGAGAATGTCTGCTCAAGCTTCCGGATATGCATGTCATACTGTTCATACCAGCCGTTTTCAACGGCATCGATGACATATTCGCGTTCCTTGTCCGTTATGCTTGGCCCTGCGAGAGGGATTTTATCATACTTCATCCATGCGCTCCCCTGTGCCGTGTTCATGCTTGCGCATACAGGACGGTTAGCCCGCTGCCGGGACTGTGTGTGCGAAGGGAGAACCGATAACCCGGATTGCAGCCCCTGATGAGCGAGGGAATCCTGATCAGGTCGTCCGGCCTGTGATACACGCTGATTGCCAGTTTCGGGGCATAGCGGCGGATGATGGAGGACGCTCCCGACAGCGCATTGTATTCCGCTCCCTCAATGTTCATCTTGATGAAGCTGACGGGTGCGTCGGTCAGCATGGCATCCATTCGATCGACTTCAACCGATGTCATGCCGTTCTCGTCGATGCCTGACATGGATCCTCTCTCAGACTCGAATCGAAGGATGTCGCGTCGATCCCACAGTCCCTTTTTGATGATGTGCAGGTTTTGAACATGCCCCGTCTCGCGTTCCATCACATCATGATACTGCATGTTCGGTTCGAAGGCGTAGATCCTTTCATACTGTCCCTTCGTAAAGGCGTGGAAACGAACAACCGTGTCGCCCGTATATGCCCCGCAATCCACAAAGGTTTCATGTTCGGAAAAGTGCAGGAGGGTTGGATTGAAGTACAGGTCAGGTTCCGATATGCCTGCCAGGTAGTCGAGGTTTCCGCTGATGCGGCAATTCAGATAGGCACGCATGGTTTCCTGAGAGCGTGTGTCCGCCATGTTGTCATGCAGCTCGGTCAGAACCCGCTCATTTTCGCGGAGCAAGCCGATCGTCATCGGGGCGAAGAGCAGCTGTTGCCCGTCATAGGAGATGACTTGCCTTATCTGGGTGATGGAGTTGGCCCATGCGACCATGCCCGCGCTTGGGCAGATGCTGAAGATGAGCGCCGCATCGCGTTTCATGTCGAACTGGAGCGTATCGGCGTCCAGAATGGGGTGTCCGCAAAACGTTGTGTTCTCCTTGAAATAGGGATGACTGACGACGATCCCTTCGATCCGCATATCGGGATCGAGTTTCTCGACGATCATCCTGGCGGAGTTGCCGTTTCCGTAGACAAGGACGCCCAGATGATCTGCCCGGATTTGCCGCACCATGTCGTCCCACATGTTGTGATCTTCCTTGATATGGTTCAGTATGCTTGCCATGACACCCTCCTATATCGCATAGTAGACAAAAGAAATATGGTTCATGTACGATCGCAGCATCAACCGGCAGTTTGGCCGGCACCGCACGATCTGCAACGGTATGGCCCATAAGTCCTCTGTTCTGTGATAGCCTGCGATCGCCAGCTTGGGGTTGCGGCTCCGCAGGATTTGCTCCGCGCCCTTCAAGGCAGCCAGTTCCGATCCTTCAATGTTCATCTTGATGTAACTGACCGGCTGATCTTGCAACAGCTCATCCAGCATCACCGTATCGACGCTTTCATTTCCATGATCCGAAACGAAGCTCCCGGGACCACCGAGCCTGTACAGCGTGACGCCGTCGTGATGGCTGTATGCCGCCGCGTTGTACAGATGAAGTCGGCTTTGCCATCCAATTGGCAACGTGCCGGCGTATGCCGAAAGTCTCGTGAAGTTGGCCTTGTCCGGTTCGATGCCGTGGTATCCTTCGAAGCAACCGTGGGAACGGTCCAAAAATGTTCGAAGGCTGATGCCGTCGAAGGCACCACAATCAACAAAGACCTCATCCCGGCCCATGGGCACCAGCTCCGTCTCGAAATACTGGTTGTCTTGCGGTTCGGTCGGAACGGTCAAAGAATCGTCCATCAGCCGGAACATGACGATGGAAGAGAAAACATCACGAGATTTTTCGTCGGACAGATAGGTGTACACCTCCTCAATCTCGTGCTGATGGCTGCACATGAGGGAGACATCGGAGCACGATGGCAGGTTGAACGCTTCCTGTTCGAACAGCACATGGCATCTTCGGAAGAACGTATAGTCGATCACGTGGCGACATCCGTATCCAGACAACATCCGATGGACTGCCGTATGCCCCCCGATGCGAAGCGCTTCATCAAAGCTTTTGCAGTAGCGACGGCCATCGGTGTTGATCGTCACAATGACGAGGGCGGCTTCTCCACACCTTGGGACAATGTCCGCGGGAGGGACGATTTCCAGTGCTTCCACCCATGTTCCCCATTTCGACGGATCGCCATCCGAGAAATTGCAGGGATGAATGCCCGCGCGACGGAGAATGTGCAAAAATGCGATTCCGGCGCTGCCGGCGCCATAGAGGACGATCCGCCCTTCAAACCGCGCAAGATCGCGGCGGACCGTTTCGAGCGGTATCTCGATTCGATCACGCGCATGATGGAACGTTTCGAATATCTTCCGGATTCGATCCATGGATCCCGCCTCCTCCTTCCTCCTCTTCGATGCCCGGTGGCGCTTGACTCAAGACGGCGGTCACCTCGATGTGATGGCTTGCTCCATATCCGCGGCGATGCTGAGTGGATCGATGCCGAAGAGGCGACCGAGATACTCGCGTGATCCGGTCACCGGGGCGAACATGTCTGGAAATCCATACGGCTTGAACCGGATGGGGGATTCGCCTCGGATCTTGTGAAGAACCTCACCGACAGCACTTCCCAATCCTCCGACCACGCTGTGTTCTTCCAGCGTGAACAGCGGTTTGCCGCCAGAGACACAACCGATGACCGCATCTTCGTCCAGCGGCTTGATGGTATGCACGCTGTAGACGGATATGTGGATGCCTTTGCGCTCGAGCAAATCTGCCACTTCGAGGGCATCCTTGGTTTTCGTTCCGGTCGCCAGCAAGCTTGCATCATTGCCTTCCCGCATGCGAATGGACTTTCCGATGCGAAAATCAATGGGAGCCGTATGGATCACCGGATCGATGCTGCGGCCAATCCGGATATACATCGGCTTGTCATAATGCTCGGAGGCCAGCATGCAGGCCCGCATTTCAACCGGGTCTGCAGGGCAGACAATCGTCAGGTTTGGAATCGGACGCAGCATCGCCAGGTCAAACGCGCCGTGATGGGTGGGTCCTGCCGGACCATAGGCATGACCGCCGCCGACGCCGACGAGAACAACGGGATTCTCCTGGAAGCAGACGTCCAGGACGATTTGCTCCATCGCACGAAGCGTCATGAACGAGACGACATTGTACAGGTACGGCTTGATGCCCATTGCCGCAAGACCTGCACCGAAAGCCACAAAGTTCTGCTCGGCGATGCCGATGTTGATGAAGCGGTTGCCAAACCTGCGTTCAAAGTCTTCGAACACGGAAAAGCCGGTGTCCCCGATCACGCAGACGATGTCGGAATTCGCGGCCGCCATTTCCGTCAGGGTGTCAACGAATGTTTTTCTCATGACTCCAACTCTCTCAACGCTGCTTCCAGCTGTGCGTCATCAGGGGACTTGAAATGCCATTCCAATCTGTTTTCCATATAGGACACGCCTTTTCCTTTGATTGTGTTCGCGATGATGACGGTGGGAACATCCGAAGCATTGTCGCCCGCTTGTTCCAAAGCGCGGGTGATTTGCCGGAAATCGTGGCCGTCTATCTCATCGGTCCTGCAGCCGAAGGACTGGAACTTGGATGACAAATCGCCAAGATTCAGCACGTCCTGATCCGATCCATACGATTGCAGACGGTTCCGGTCCACGATCAGGATGAGATTTGACAATTGATGACGAACTGCAAGCATCACGGCTTCCCATACGGAGCCTTCGTTGCATTCGCCATCCCCCATCAGCACGTATACCTTTCCGGGCAGATGCTTGATCCGTTTGGCATATGCCATGCCTGCGGCGACTCCCGGACCGTGCCCCAGCGATCCGGAAGACATTTCAACGCCGGGCGTCACATGTCGGCGGATGTGACCCGGCAGATTCCCGCCATCCTGCAGATGGGCCGACAATGCGGAAACCGGCAGAATCCCCATTCTGGCAAGCACCGCGTACATGGAGGCTGCAATGTGTCCCTTGCTCAAGATGAAGATGTTTCTGCCTGGGTCATCGAGGTGCTGGGGGGACAAATCGAGAAAGCATTTGTAGAGCACGGTCATGATGTCGATGGACGAGTACCCGCCGCCAATGTGTGAATCGCGGGTTTTGTTGGTCATGCTGGCGACATCCTTCCTCACTTGTGTCGCAAAGACGGACAGATCATGGAGTTCCTGGTTGCCAATGACGATTCGGGTTTCATCGCACATGTCTCACTCCTTGTCCGAATGGGGCGTCATGCCAAAAAAGGCACGGACTTGACCGCAGCAGAGCTCCCTTTCTCCGATGCCGGAGAGTTGTCCCTTGTAAAAGGCGACAACCTGCGACAACATCTCGTCACATGGCATCTCAGGATACCAGCCCAGCTGTGACAGCGATTTCGTGATGTCCAGTCCCAGTGTTTCCGATTCGCGTACGCCGGCGGCCTCAGAGGCTGTCCGAAGCTCGATCCGGGAATGGAAATGCATCTGCATCCGCCTGCCAACCCACTCGACTTCCCGGATGCCGTCCGGGGCAGGTCCGATGTTCCAGCAGTCGGAATACGTGCCCGGATTCTCGCATAACTTTCTTCCTATCGTCAGGTAACCGTTCAGCGCATCCAGCACGGATTGCCATGGTCTTGTCTGGTGAGGGTTGCGCAGCTCGATCGGTTTTTGTTCGTGAATCGCACGCAGGATGGATGGCACGAGCCTTGACGGGACATGGTCCCCACCCCCCAGAACGTTGCTGGCCCTTACGGTTGCCACACCCGTGCCATGCCCCTCCGGCATGAAATAGGAGCGCAGGTAGGCACGGCTGACATGCTCCATGCATGTCTTGCTTGCCGCGTATGGATCATCTCCGCCCAGCCGGTCTTCCTCACGGTAACATGCGCCGTCACCCCTGTTCTCATAGACCTTGTCCGTTGTGACGACCACGATGCTTCTGACACACTTGTGCATCCGAAGCGCATCCATGAGATTGACGGTGCCGAGAACATTCGTATGGAATGCGTCGGCCGGGTTGGCGTAACACTCCTGTACGGTCGCCATGGCAGCCAAATGGATGACGATCTCCGGCTGAAACATGCCGATGGCATCATGCAAGGCCTGTTTGTCCCGCACATCGCCGATATGGTGGGAGAGGAGCGCTTCGCCGCCGATCTTCTCAAACAAGCTGCCATGGGCGGCAGGCAGGGCATACCCGGCGGTTTCGGCGCCCAGGACGTGCAGGGCGGCTGTCAGCCATGCTCCCTTGAATCCGGTATGCCCTGTCAGAAACACTCTCTTTCCGCGGTAAAACTCACGATTCAACAAGCTTGCCTTGTTCATACAGGCAGGCTCCTTCCGGAATTCGAGCCGGTCGAGTACAGCGCTGCATCGAGCGTTCCTTCCTCCATGCGTTCCTTGAGCCGCTTGATTCTGATGCAACGGGAGCTGGCGAGCATCGATTCATTCATGCCGATCTTTTCATAAAACCGCATGAGTTCGAGCACTCCGGCTTCGATGTCCCAATGCGGTTGATAGTACGCCTTCAGCTGCGTGAGAATCTTGTGGCTCGATACGCGATAACTCCGGGAGTCCGTATGCTCTCCCGTGAAGGTCAGCGATGTTCCGGGTATGTGCGCCTGCACGACTTCCGCCAGTTGGCGGACCGTATAGTTGTTGTTGTCTGTTCCGACGTTGTAGGACTGGTTTGCCACGAGCTCCTTTGGCGCGAGAAGGCACGCGAGGAAGGCACCGCTGATGTCCTGGACATGCGTTAGGGGACGCCAGGGAGAACCGTCGCTCATGATGCGGATTTCCCGTTTCACGTAGGCATGGGCGACAAACTGGTTCAGGACAAGGTCCAGACGCAGAAGGGGGCTTGCGCCATATGCAGTCGCGGGACGAAGGCAGCACACGGTGAACTGCGGGGTTCCCAGCCTGAACAGATCGATTTCGCTTTCCCACTTTGTCTTTGCATACTCCGTTATCGGATTGCCCGGTCCGGTCTCGTCGATCTCCGCCGTTGTTGGCGAAAGACCGTAGACGCTTTGGGAGGAAGCATACAGGAACCTGGAAACGCCTGCCGCCCTGGCGGTCCGAGCCAAATGCACCGAAGCGTGGTGATTGATCTGATCTGTCAGGGACGGATTCAATTCTCCCATGGGATCGTTGGACAGGCCCGCAAGATGGACGACATGATCAATCCCGGCAAAGTCGGATGGTTGCGCATCCCGGATGTCCTTGATGATCTGCCTGTCGCATGCGGGGGGGGCGGAGACGGAGCAATCTCCGAAGAATTCCGAGTCATATCCAACGACGGCGTATCCGGCAGCTTTGAATGACGCGGTCATCACGGTTCCGATATACCCTTTGTTGCCGGTGATCATGACCGTTTGCTTCATACTGTTCCTCCTGTGTATCAACACATAGGCGCACATCACTCCGCCCAAATTTTCCAGGGCGCCTTGCCGGTTGCCCATGCATGCTCCAATTGATTCTTGTCTCGCAGCGTGTCCATGCAATGCCAGTATCCATCATGCTTGTATGCGATCAGTTCGCCCTCTCGCGAGAGCATTTCCAGTGGCTGGGACTCGAGGATGGTATCATCTCCTTGCAGGAAATCGAAGATCTCCGGCTGGAGCACCATGAAACCACCGTTGATCCATCCGCCGTCTTCCTTCCCCTTTTCTACAAAACTCGTGATCTCATTTTTCCCATTGATATCGAGAACGCCAAATTTGCTGCCGGGTTGGATCGCTGTCAGCGTGGCTGTCTTTCCGTTCTCCTTGTGGAAGCTGACAAGCGCGTGCAGGTCTACGTCGGATACGCCATCGCCATAGGTCAGCAAGAAAGGTTCTTCGTTCAGGTATTTCCTGATTCTGCGAATGCGGCCCCCGGTCTGGGTGTCAAGTCCTGTGTCAACAACCGTGACCTTCCATGGTTCGGCGATGTTTCGATGGACAAGGACGCTGTTCTGATTCGAGAAATCGAATGTGACATCGGAGTGATGCAGATAGTAGTCCGCAAAGTACTCCTTGATGAGATATCCTTTGTAGCCGCAGCAGATGATGAATTCATGATGACCGAAATGGGAATAGTATTTCATGATGTGCCATAGAATTGGGGCATCACCGATCGTGATCATCGGTTTTGGTTTCAGATGGCTTTCCTCACTGATGCGAGTGCCGTATCCACCAGCCAGAATGACGACTTTCATTTTGCTTCTCCCTTTGAGGAGGAATATTCATGCCTGACAGGGCAAAAACCGAATATAAGTAGTTATCAGCCCAATACCCATGCATGATGGTTTGTAAACAACATGGCATCACCGTGATGAGTGCATGACGACAATCTGCCGACATTATGTATATCGGTAGAAACGCGCCTTATGAATAGTGCCACAGTGTCACATTCATTCCTTTACATGCGGTCTCGCGCATGAATGCGCCGACATCCTCCGGGGGTATGATGCCGCAGAACACGCCGCCGGCAGCCATTCGGCGTTGGACATGGGGGGGGGGAGGCCTGCGCCTTGTGGCGCCCCCGCAGCTAAAGAGACGAAAGCGTGAATCGATGTTATACTTTCTGTATCATGCCGCAGGACACATGTATCGAAACCATGGTGGGCATGACAAGCGTTCTTGGACGTGACGGCATGTTCGAAAGGAATGAAACGGATGCTGATATCGCAATGCATGATCGTCAGGAATGAGGAAAAGAACATCCGCAAGGCGTTGAGCTGGGGGCGCGGCATTGTCGACGAACAGATTGTCGTCGACACCGGATCGACAGACCAGACGGTTGCGATCGCAAAGGAGCTGGGGGCGGCCGTATATCATTTCACATGGGTGGATGACTTCTCGGCTGCCAAGAATTTTGCAATATCCAAGTGTACTGGTGACTGGATCTGTTTCCTGGATGCGGATGAATATTTTGCTGAAGAGGACGCAAACAGGCTTCGGGAAACACTCTCCGTGATCGATGGGAAGATACTCCCGATTCACGGGAGAAGGCGCAGGATCGATGCGATCATGACCCCGCTTGTGAATCTGACCGCGTCGCATGAGATCTTGAACCGGGTATCCCAGATCCGCATTTTCCGTCGCAGCGAGAGAATCCGCTACAGTGGAAAGATCCATGAGGTCCTGATGGCGCAGGGCGGAGGGGATCTGGTCGGCGAAAAGATCGACAACATGCTGACCGTATACCATACAGGATATTCCTGGACCCCTGCCGATGGAACACGGAAGGAGAAGGGAGAGCGCAATCTGGCGCCCATCCTGGAACATTTGCGGAAGTATCCCCACGATGCCATGTATCATCTGTACGCTGCAGATGCATACAATCTGCTGTACGACGACAGCGAGTCGTACCGGCATGCGATGCTCGCGCTCGCGCATGCGGATGAAAGCAGGCATCCGGGCATACACGTCATGGGGTACCAGCAGGCCTTGTACTCGATGTACCGGTTGATCGCGTCGGGACGCGACATGCCGATTGAAACGGTCTTGGCCGAGTATGACAATGCCTGCCGGTATGCCCCGGACCATCCGGATTTCACGATTGCTCTTGGCCTGTGCTATTCGGCCCTGCACATGCATCAAAAAGCAAGAACGACGCTGGAGCGCATTCCGCTGATCCATGATGAGTCCTATGTGGTTCCGCCTTTGAGCAAGATCATGCCCTATCTGCCTTTGGTATATCGTGCGCTGTCAGAAGCCTGCATGCATGAGGCAGACCTGAACGCCGCCGTGCGGTATGCGATGAAGCTGCTGGAGATGAATTTCTACGCCGTGGGCTCCATCGGTCTGCTCATCACGATCTTTCAAAAGGGGGACACCTCTGCAAGCGACATTCTTTCATTTTTGCTCCGCCTGTACTCCCTTGACAACAAAAGAGATGTGGCCTGCCTGATTGAGGCATTTCGCTCGGTGGGGTCCATTGCGTTGGCCCAGCTCTTGCTGGAGAAGGTATAGCGGAGGGGTGGCAGTGAATGCGGGTGCTAGGGATAGGACGGACAAAAAAAAGAAGGGCCAGCGAACTGGCCCTTCTTTTTTTTGAAACGATTTGAAACGATCAACGGAGGAGCTGCAACACGCCCTGCGGCTGCTGATTCGCCTGTGCAAGCATTGCCTGTGCGGCCTGGGACAGGATGTTGTTCTTGGTGAACTCCATCATTTCCTTGGCCATGTCGACATCGCGGACACGGGATTCGGAAGCGGTCAGGTTCTCGCTGGCAGTCCCAAGGTTGTTGATGGTGTGTTCCAGACGGTTCTGGATGGCACCGAGGCTGCTTCTCTGGGCGGAGACCTTGGCCAAGGCGTTGTTGACGGTTTCGATAGCGGTCGCGGCACCAAACTTGGTGGAAATGTCGATGCTCTTCACACCAATCGCATTGGCACGCATGTCGCCCATCGAAATGAAAGCGGTCTGGCCGGCGTTTGCGCCGATTTGCGTCATGATCGACGAATCGAGGCTGTTGCTGGCGGCTTCAGCCTTGCCGAACACAAACGTGATGCTTTCGCCGACCTTCATGTTGGTGTTCAAGCTGCTGACAGTGAGAGCCGTTGCAGTTGTCATGACATTGGTGCCGAAGGTGATGGCGGTGTCGCCAACCGTCAGATCGGTAGAGACGGCACCATTGGGGCCGATGACCTTGTAGTCGGCGGCGACAAAGGCGGTCGTCGTGGCGTCGTCAGCCACGCGGACCAGCATGTATGCGCCGTTGGCGGTAGACAGTGTCTCGGCGGAGGTGTTGAACGCGGTGATGTCCGTCGTGGCGATTGTGACCGCGGAGTTGTTGTTCACGCCTGCAGAGCCCTTGATGGCTTCCGCAACGCCCTTTGCCGAACCGTCCAGCAACTTCTTCGTGTTGAACTCGGTTGTGTTGCCGATGCGGTCAAGCTCGGAAACCAGCTGCTTGACTTCGTTCTGGAGTTCCTTGCGGTCGGAGTCGGTGTTGGTGTCGTTGGCGGACTGGACAGCGAGCTCGCGCATGCGCTGCAGAATGCTGTGCGATTCGTTGAGGGCGCCTTCAGCCGTCTGAATCAGCGAGATCGAATCGGAAGCGTTTCTGCTGGCCTGGTCCAAACCACGGATCTGGCCGCGCATCTTCTCGGAAATCGCAAGACCGGCGGCGTCATCGCCGGCACGGTTGATGCGGAGACCGGAAGACAGTTTCTCGAGAGACTTCGAGGTCGCAGCGGTGTTGCCGGTCAACTGGCGGTGGGTGTTCATGGAAGCGATGTTGTGATTGATACGCATAGAATCCTCCTTGATGGCACTCCGGGGGAATCCTTTCCCCTCAGTTTGGTGCGTCCGTTCCAGGTCGACGCTTTCACCTTCGTTTGATCATGCCGCCGCGGCGCGCTTCACGGCGGCAATGACGTCACATGAATGTTATCGGAAGGATGCGACCGGACCTTAACACTCTTTCTGAAAATTTCCCGAAGAAATGACAGGATCCGTTGCACTTTTTCCTAATCTTCATATTCCACATGGTTGACCGTTTGAAACATGCAGCGGGCGGCGCGTGTGAAGAAATGTCGGGATTGGGTAGATATGATATGGAAGGCGGCGTTGAATCGCGTATTCGCATGCGGGGCCCTGGTGTCACCCGCAAGCCGTTAAGACCTCCGGGCATGTTGCCGATATAGCCAACAAGAAGATTCATGGAGGGATCTGTATGCGAATCGAAGGCATGGATGCTACGTACAGAACGCCGGAATACCCGGCAGAGCGACAGATGAACGCATCTCCCCCGCCGGTCCAGGCCGAGCCTTCGGTCGCGGCCGTACATGAGACAACGCGGGCAGCGGTCGGCCTTTCGCCGGAAAGCACCCGTTTGGTCAAGGCGGCGGTCGACAAGGCGAACAAGCAAATGTCGGTTCGCGACACGTCCCTCAGGTTTGAGGCGCACGAAAAGACTGGAGAGATGATTGTGCGCATCATTGACACAAACACAAAGGAAGTGATCCGGGAGATTCCCTCCGAGAAGATTCTCGACATGGTTGCCAACATGCTTGAGATGGCAGGCATTCTGGTCGATGAAAGAAGGTGAATCCTGTGAATGGCATCGGCAGTCTTTTCCAAAGCACCAGCTCCAGCCGCCTGACGGGGCTGTCGGGTTTTGACTCGGAATCGATCATCAAAAGTCTGATGGACGCCGAAAAGGTACCCCTGACACTGCTGCAGCAGAAACGGCAAGTTGTGGAATGGCGGCAGGAGGCATACCGGGATGTATCGTCAACGCTTCGCGGATTGAAAACGACCTTCTTCGACGCATTGAGTCCTGCGGGTTATCTTCTTTCCGACAACTCGATACGTTCCTTGAGTGCGAGCTCAACCGCCTCGGCGTACGTGGCCGCAACCGCTACGGCGGATGCGGAACAGGCTTCCCATCTGGTCAAGGTACAGCAACTGGCTTCGGCGGATACGGCGATCAGCCAGGGCGCTGTGACGAAGGCATTGACAGGCAGCGCCGCACCAACGAGCTTCCTGCTATCGGGCCAATCCATCAGCATGACACTCGACGGTTCGACAAAAGTGATACAACTGGAGAATTACGCCGACTTGAGCGACATGGGGACCAAGCTCCAGGCGTCGATCGATTCGGCATTTGGCACCAGTGGCGCGGCGCCCGACAAGATACTTGTAGACACCTCGTCGGGAAAACTGGGTTTTTCCACAGCCAACGGGGCGCACAGCTTGACGCTGGGTTCCGTTACGGCAACGGATGCGACGCTATCCATCCTCGGCTTTTCCTCAGGCGACTCCAACCGCATTTCGACGGGAAGCACGCTGGAAAGCCTCTCGGGTCGCCTTGGAGCCGGCATGACCTTTGTCGATGACAAGGTCTCCTTTTCCATCAACGGGAAATCCTTTTCGTTCGACAAGAGCGCGACGCTGTCCAGTGTCATGAACACCGTCAACGCGGATGCTTCCGCGAATGTGCGCATGACCTACGATGTGACAAACGACCGGATATCCATCAAGTCGAAAATGGTCGGCGCGGGTGACAACCTGTCGCTTGCCGAAACTGGCAGTACTTTTTTCTCGGCGTTCGGCATCGACACCTCTTCGGCGCAGGCTGGTTGGGAGCAAGGCAAGGATGCGATCGCCGAGATAGATGGCGAAACGTATGTCAGGAGCTCCAATACCTTTGTCATCAGCGGTGTGTCCTATTCGCTGAACAAGGTGCATGATGCCGCAGCAACCGGAGAGACCATTACAGTTGCCCAGGACGCGGATGCCGCCATCAAGAAGATTGTCAACTTTGTTGACAAGTACAACTCGTTGATCGATTCCCTATATGGGAAAACCTCGGAGTCCTATGATCGCGATTTCCTTCCCCTGACCACAGCCCAGCGTGAGGCCATGAGCGAAGACGAAATCGCCTCCTGGGAAAAGAAGGCGAAGACGGGCCTGCTCCACAACGATGCCCTTGTCTCGAAGATCATGCAGGACATGCGCAAGGCCCTCTCCGACACAGTCGAGGGCGCGGGTCTGACGCTGAAGGATATCGGCATTACCTCGACAGGCTACCAGTCACGCGGCAAGCTCACGATCGACGAGAGTACCCTTCGGGCAGCATTCTCCAGCAAGCCGGACCAGGTGGCGGCCCTCCTCAACGGCAATTCGACGGATGTGCCGCTTTATTCGAGGACGCTGTCATCGGCCGAGCGCGCCACACGGTACAATCAATCCGGGCTGTTCCAGCGCATTTCCGATGTGATCGAGGACAACATCTCCACGATTCGGGATGCCAACGGCAAGAAGGGAGTCCTGCTCGAGAAGGCCGGAATTGCCGGGGATCTATCCGCGACCAGCAATTCGCTTTACACCGAGTTGCGGACATACGACCAGCGCATCGAGACCCTCCTGGACAAGCTGCAGGATAAGGAGGACGCCTACTATAAAAGGTTCTCGGCATTGGAGACTGCTTTGCAGAAGATGAACCAGCAAAGCAGCTGGCTGTCCAGCCAGTTGGGTGGCTAAGGGACATCAACGGATCAAGGGATGACATCACGGATGGAACGCGGATCATTGATCGGTTGTTGATAAAGTGAGGGAAATATGATCGCATACAACGCTCAGACTTCTTACAATCAATATCGTGAGAACAGTGTCGCACATGCAAAGCCCGAAGAGCTGACCCTGATGCTCTATAACGGTCTTGTCAAGTTCATCATGCGCGCGCAGGACTCGATTCGCGGCAACCGCATCGAAGAAGCTCACAACAACATCGTCAAGGCGCAGAACATCGTACTGGAGTTCATGAACACCCTGGACCACAGCATCGAGGTTTCATCCTCATTGGAATTGCTCTACGATTATCTGTACCGGCGGTTGCTCGATGCCAACATCAAGAAGAGCGATGCGATTCTGGAGGAAGTGCTTGGTTTTTCCAAAGATCTGCGGGACACATGGGAAAAAGCGATGAAGATTGCCAAGACATCCCAGACGGCGACGCAGACAACGCAGCCGGTTGCATCGGCACAGTAGGCCTGCCGGCTTGTTGCCCCCCCCACGGTGAAGAGGAAGGCGGAATGGTCTCCGCCTTCCTTTTTGGTACGATTGTACGGAATGCGTATAGGATATAATGTAGAGGTTGAGCACAGCACGGCGATCCAATCTTCGGATCGGTGAATGCCTTTTGTCGGAGGAACCCATGGAAGCACAATCCTACATCGGTCGCCTCATCGAGGTGTCCAACCGCAAATACAGGGCGCTGGAAGCCATGCTGCAGACATACCTCGAACAGGAGGAAGCCCTGGATGCCGGCACGACCGACACCCAGGAGGCGCTCATCGAGAAGCGGCAGGCGCACATGGACGCGATCGACAAGCTCGACGAGGAGTTCCATGTGTACACGGAGCGTCTCAAGACGACGTTGGGCATCCAGGCGCTGGATGAACTGTCGCGCTTCAACTTTGCCGGGCGGGCCGAGCTCAAGGACATTGTGCTGCGCATCACGGGTTTGCTGCAGGAGCTGGCGGAACGGCACGGCAGGACGGAAACACGCCTGCAGACCCTGATGGGGGAAACCGGTGCCCAGATCAGGCAGATGGGCAAGTCCAAGGCGGTCAGCCGGGCTTACCAGCCGGGTTATGCGATGCCGCCGCCATCGGTGTATTTCGACAAGAAGAAGTGAGGTCCGACATGGCGACATTCCATTGTGTCCACTGTGGCATGCCGTTCGATCAAAGACGGAACGAAGAACTGTGCCCCGCCTGTGATGCGAACAGCGAGGTGGTGTTCCGCCATATCAAGGAGTACCTGTATGAGCATCCTGGCGCATCGGCGACCAGCCTGGTCAACAACCTGGGGGTCACACTCAGGCAGATCAAGCACTATTTGCGGGAAGAGCGCCTCGAGGTGGTCGGCGATGGCTATACGGGGTTGAAATGCGATGCTTGCGGCCGGTCCGTCCAGACGGGACGTTTGTGCGATTCATGCGCCAGGGATGCGGCGACCGGCAGAAGCGCCGAATCCGACAAGACGTCCCTTGGAGGGCGCAGGAACGACATGGGTTCATCAGGCAGGACGGACGGTTCCGCTGGAACGGGTGCCGTCAGGAAGGCCGACAAGCCACGCGGCATCAGCTACCGCGAAAAGCCCGGAAAGCCGTGAACGGCATCCGGCCTGGGGTTGCGGCAACTCGCGCGGCACTTGCATGCGCGGCATCCTCGGACCGGCGTTCCAGCGGTGATCCCCTGATCATCCCAACACCACCGGATCCATCGTCCGCTTCATTTCCTTCTTGTGCGCATACATGAGCTGGTCCGCCTCGCCAAGCAGCTCGTCGAGATCGGAGGCGGCATCGCCCTGCACATATCCGCGTGCCAGTGAAATGCGATAGGGCCTTCCGAGTCGTTCGCCCGCCAGCCGGCTGCGTTCCTCGAACCGTGGTTCGAGCCGTTCCGCATGCTCCAAGCCCACATCCCTGATGAGCATGGCATACTCGTCGCCGCCGATGCGCGCCAGAATGTCCCGGTCGCGGGAGCACTGCCGCAGCACGTCGGCCGTCGCCTTCAGCGCCAGGTCGCCGTCGTCGTGGCCGAACCGGTCATTGATCGTCTTCAAGCCGTTCATGTCGACAAAAACCAAGAGGAACTGCGCCGGGTTCCCGCGCAGGTAGCGTGTGGCCTCCTGCAGGAAACCACGCCGGTTGTACAGACCTGTCAGCTCGTCGCGCAGCGACATGTCCGACAGGCGCGTGTTGACCGTACGCATGGCGTCCAGCGCCCATTCGACGCGCTTCTGGGCCTGCTCGCGCTCCTGGATGAGCCGTTCGCCCTTGATGGTCAGGCCCACCATCACCCGCAGATCGTGGATGGCCGCACGCTGGCTTTCGTCGGCGGAAGCGACCAGGTAGCCGAACACCTCGTTCTGGAAGAACAACGGCTGCACCAGCAGGTGTTCCCGCGCCAAGCTTTCCCAGAACGCATCGGGAACCAGCAGCGCGGTCTGGAAGGGATCATGCTCGTACACGCGGCGTCCGTCGAGGTAGCCGTGCAGCATGCGGGAGAAGGCCGGCGGCTCGAAGTTGTGGCAAGACATGTCCGGCGGCATGTCTTCGTAAGCCATCACGAAGCTGAAGGAGACGCCGCGGTCACGCAGGGTGTGCGCCAGTTGGTCGAACAGCTCCTCGGAGTCGAATGTCTGGATGGTGTCGGCAATGGAGGGGCCATGGTGGACCACCGCGTCGAGGAAGGCGTTCCTTGGCGGCAGTTCGTGCGAATCGCATCCGCATGAGCCGCGGATCCTGAGGTGGGGCGAGAAGACGCTGCGGATGACGGGCATGAGGGCGGGTTCGGCCTCCTCTTCAATCTCGATGGCGACGGGTGGTGCGGAACTGCCGGAGATGACGGTGAGGCTGCCGATGCCGGCGAAGCCTGAGCTACCGGCTGCATCGGCGGCGGGATCGAGAAGGGGGAGGTCTTTGGCTGCGCCTTCTTGCATGCCGGCAGCGACGTGCGATGCCCCTTCCCGGGTGGCTCCGTCGAATCCGTCGCCGTGCTGTGCAGCCGTCCGTTTTGCCGCAACCAGGCCGACCAGATGGTCGAGTGCCGCACCGGCCATGCCCTGCAGGTTTTGCGAGACGGTGGTGAGTCCGGGAGTGACCAGCGCCGCGATGTCGATGTCGTCGACCCCGGTGACCGCCACATCCTCGGGAACGCGTATGCCATGCCGGCTGCAGTAGTCGATGGCGCCGACGGCCATCTCGTCGTTGGCAAAGCAGACGGCGTCGAGTGAAGCGCCGATCCGCGGGTGGAGGCGGGCCATCGCCTCGTAGCCGCCTTTTGCCGTGTCGGTGCCCTGCAGGATATCCTCGCGCTCGTCAAAGCCCGGATGGAACGCGCGGACGCCGTCGCGGAACGCGAACATCCGCACCAGGGCATGCGGATCGGACACGGGGCCGGAAACCCAGGCGATGCGCCGGTGACCGTGACGGGCCAGGTGCTCCAGCACCAGGCGGACCGCCGCGGTGTCGTCCCCGCCAAAGCTGCTGATGCCCTTGATGGGCGTCCCCAGCGCGACGGTCGGCAGCGGGAAGATCGACAGGTACCTCGAAAGGCCGTCTGGACCCACGTGGGCGCCCAGTTCGGAGGAGGCAACGATGATTGCGTCGACCCGATGGTCGGACAGGATGCGATACACCGTGTTGTGACAACGGGCATGGAAAACCGGCGTGTTCAGCGCCCGCCCCTCGAACACCAGCAGACGGAAGCCGCGCTGGTCGCACGATTGGCGAAGGACGTCCAGCATGCGGCGGTGGAGCCCGATCTCGAGGTCGCTGACGAGAAAGGCGATGCGCAGCGGGGGCAATGCCGCTGTGGGTGGTTGTTGCATGACGGTTCCCTCGTGTGCGGCGCTTTTGCTTGTGTGGTCGGTCACCCCGCCGATGTGACCGTGTGTTGGTCAGTCCGCCTGTTTTTGTCTTGCCTTGTGCTCATACATTCTTACATCGGCAATGCGCAGCAGGTCCTCAAGCCCCGTGTCCGCGTTGCCGATCGCGTATCCGCGTGCAAAGGAGACCTCCCGCGGCTGGCCGGAACCGGCGTTGTACAGGGCGAGACGTTCCTCAAAACGGGCCTCCAGCATCTCCCGGTGCTTTTCACCGGCATCGCGCACGAGAAAGGCGAACTCGTCGCCGCTGACCCGGGCCAGGATGTCGCCTTCGCGGCAGCAGTGACGCAGGATGTCCGCAATGGTCTGCAGCGCCTGGTCGCCGGCTTCATGACCGTAGTTGTCGTTGATGTCCTTCAGGCCGTTCATGTCGGCGAATCCCAGCAGGAACGACTCCGGACGGGTGCCGAGGTAAAAGCCGGCTTCCTGCATGAAGCCGCGCCGGTTGTAGAGCCCTGTCAGCTCGTCGCGCAGCGAGATGTCCGACAGCTGCCTGTTCACCGTCCGCATCGAGTCGAGCGCCCATTCCACCTGTCGGTGGGCCTGCTGCAGCTCTTCGATGAGGCTTTCCCCCTTGAGGGTGACACTGATCATCAGGCGCAGGTCGTCGATGTGCGCGCGTTCCCGGTCGTCCGAGGCGGCGATGAGGAAGCCGAAGACCTCGCTTTCGAAGAACAGGGGCTTGAGGATCAGGTCCAATCCGGCGGTAAGCCGCCACAGCGCGCCGGGCAGCAGCTCGCGTGTCGGAAAGGGTTCGTCATGGGCGTAACGCTTACCATTGGCATAACCCAGCAGCACGCGGGAGGCCGGCGGCAGCGAAAAGCTCTGGCACTTCACCCCTTTGGGATTGTCCGCGAAGATCACGACAAAGCACAGGCTGATGGACTTGCGGCGCAGGAAGTACTCCATGCGCTCGTACAGGTCCGCCGAACGGAAGGTCTGCACGGATTCGCCGATATAGAGCGAGCGGTTCATGATGTCCTGCAGCACCACGTTCCTTCCGGGAACCGCCCGCGTGCTGCAGCCGCAGGAACGGCGGTTGATCAGGCGGAACGGCACCACCTGGTGGTGCGGGGGGGAGAAGGCGGGCAACAAGGTGGCAACAACGGCATCCATGGCGCGCACCAACTCGTCGACAGCGATCTGCGCCATGCGGTGGATGTTCTGGGCGGCGGAGGAAAGCCCCGGCGTCACCAGCCCGGAAAGCTCGATGCCGTCGATGCCGATGATGGCCAGGTCATCCGGAATCCTGATGCCGTGCGTGTTGCAGTATTCCAGGGCGCCAAGCGCCATGTAGTCGTTCGCGAAGCAGACGGCGTCGAGGGACTCGCCGACGCGGCCGTGCAGCCGCTCCATGATCTCATAGCCGTTGCGGGCGGTGAAATTGCCCAGATGGATGTCTTCGCGCAGGCCCAAGCCGGTTCCCGTTTCGGCGATCCACTGCCGGTATGCCTCGAGGCGCTCCCGTGAATGAACGATATGCGCCGGGCCGGACGCATAGGCGATCCGACGGCGACCGTGCGACACCAGGTGGTCGAGCACCAGCCGCACGGCGGAGGCGTCGTCCACGTCCACGCCGCTGTAGGAGGCAAGCGGCATGCCGATCGTGACGGTCGGAAGGCGCAGGGTGGACAGGAATTCATCGAGTCGGGCGGGACCACAGACCGCCCCCATGCCCGATGAGGCGACCAATAGCCCGTCGAGCCGCTGGCCGCCGACCGCGTGGTAAATGGCGTTGTAGCACATGGGCGCCAGTGCGGTGGCATGCAGCGCGCGTCCCTCGAACACGACCAGCCGGATGTCAAGCGGACTGCAGACCTCACGCAGGACGGCGAGCAGGGTGCCGTAGTATCCCGGATCCGTGTCGCTGGTGAGGAACCCGACCGTGCGGGATGCGGGGGTGGACGGCAGGTGCTGGGAATGCATCGCGGTCGACAAAACGTCAGGCATACGGCGTTCCTTTCCCGTGGCGGCCGTATCCGGCCGCTTGGACCATTCTATCACAGGCGTTTGTAGGCGCACAGGGAGAAACGGAAGGATTTGGGTGGCTGCGGGCGTATGCTTCCCCTGGTTTCGGAACGTGGTTGCCTCATGCCTGTCTCCCCTCTATAATGGGCGTAAGCAAGGGTCTTCAGGGAGGGCATCATGGACAAGGAACGCATTCGCCGCGCCGTCAGGGAAATACTCGAGGCCATCGGGGAGGATCCGGACCGGGAAGGTCTTGTGGATACCCCCCGCCGGGTGGCGGACATGTACGAGGAGATATTTGCGGGGCTGCGGAAGGACCCGCTCGACGAGGTGCGCATCTTCCATGAGGAATCCTGCGAGGAGATGGTCCTGGTCAAGGACATCCCGCTGCATTCGATGTGCGAGCACCACCTGCTGCCTTTCACCGGCATCGCGCACGTGGTCTACATTCCACAAGGGAACCGCCTGCTGGGCCTGTCGAAGATCGCGCGCGTCGTGGATACCGTTTCCCGCAAACCGCAGCTGCAGGAGCGCCTGTGCAGTGAGATCGCCGACACCATCATGAAGGCGGCCGACCCCATCGGAGTCGCGGTCGTCGTGGAGGCGGAGCACCTGTGCATGACCATGCGCGGCATCAAGAAGGCCGGCGCGCGGACGGTCACCTCGGCGCTCCGCGGGCGGATGCGTTCCGACGCGAAAACGCGCGCCGAGGCGATGGCACTCATCCGGAACGCATACCGGTAGACGGGGGCGCATTGGTGCTCAACAATGTGATGTCGGGCGGATCGCCCATTCTGGTTGTCGACAACCGTGATTCCTTCGTGTTCAACCTGGTGCGCTACCTCCGCGAGCTGGGCGCGCCGGTCGTCGTCCGCGAGGCCGAAACACTCGATCTTGAAACAGTTGCGGCGCTCCGGCCTGCCGGCATCCTGCTTTCGCCCGGACCCAGGCGTCCCGCGGATGCCGTGCTGTGCAAGCAGATCGTGCTGCGGTTCGCCGGATCCGTTCCCATTCTGGGCGTGTGCCTGGGTCATCAGGTGATCGCCGAGGCATTTGGCGGCGTCGTGCACGCGGGTGCGGAGCCAGTCCATGGCAAGAATGCGGATATCCTGCACGACGGAGCCGGGGTGTTCTCCGGGCTTCCCAACCCCTTTTCCGCTACCCGGTACCATTCCCTGGTCGTCGAGGAAGCGTCGCTGCCCGCCTGTCTGATGGTGTCGGCGCGTGCATCCGATGGTGTCGTCATGGGCATCCGGCACAGGGCGTATGCTGTGGAGGGCGTACAATTCCATCCCGAGGCGGCGTTGTCGGAGCAGGGACATGCATTGCTGGCGAATTTTCTGGGTGAGTGCGGCGTGGCTGTGGCTCATGTCGACAGGATGTGCGAGCGGGAAAAGGCGATGGGACCGGCGCATGTGGCCCCTGCCGCATGTTCCGTCCATGTACCGGATGAATCGTCGCGGGAGCTGCTCCGGCCAGTTCCCGGGCTGCGCCGCACGCGCATGCCGCTCGCCGGGTCCATCTCCGCGCGACAGGCGTTCGAACGTGTGCAGTCGCTTGCCGGAACCGTGTTTCTTGACAGTGCGAAGCGCCAAGCCGGTACGGGGGATGCTTCCATGGTCGCCTGGTCGCCGTGGATGTCGATAGCGGGTGGTGGTGCGCACAGCATGGCGGCCGATCGTGGTGGCTGCCAGGTGAAGCGGTATGATGCCCTCGGGCTCGTGCGGGCGTCGCATCATGCCAGCCGCGACGTGCTGGACGAGGTGCGGTTCCAGCTGCGGCTGGATGCGCATGACGGGGAGGCATCCTGCGATCTGCCGGGTGGTTTCTTGGGCGGCGCCATCGGCATGCTGGGTTACGAGGCATGGGATCCGGCCCGGTGGTTGCCGGGCGGGGCGGTGGAGTGCGAAACGGGGTGGGCGGCGGACAGCGCCGACAGGCCAGGGCATGAGGGGGGGAACGGCAACGCCGCGAACGATGCATGGTTCTGGTTCCATCGGTTTGTCCTGCATGTTGACCACCTGACGGATGCCGCACACCTTGTGGCAACGCTTCCGGAAGACGGATGCGAGGCGGAGCGGCTGATCGGGGAGGCGGTGGCGCTTGTTTCCGGGGCGGTGGATGCCAGGACAACCTCACCCGAAGGTTCCGGTGTCGGTCAGGTCTGGGAAAAACCTGGCTGTGATGAGGAAGCGTCGCCACATGCCGGCGTGTTCGTATCCAACTTCGACGAGCCGGCCTATCACCGGGCGATCGGGCGGATGCGCGCCTACATCCGGTCCGGCGACATCTACATCGCCAACATGACCCGCCAAATCCAGACCTTGACGGAATTGTCCGGACCGGAACTCCACCGGCGCCTGCGGGACCGCAATCCGGCCGCATTTTCCGCATACTTTCCCTATTCGGACCGGGAGTTGGTCTCCGCTTCGCCGGAACGGTTCCTGCGCATCCGCAAGGGGTGGGTGGAAACCAAGCCCATCAAGGGAACGCGTCCTCGCGGCGCGACGCCGCAGGAGGATGAAGCCAATCGCCTGGAACTGGAACACAGCGGGAAGGACCGCGCGGAGCTGCTCATGATCACGGATCTGGAACGGAATGACCTGTCGCGCGTGTGCGACCCGGGAACGGTCGATGTGACCGCGCTTTTTGAATTGGAGACCCTCCCGACCGTGTTCCATCTGGTATCGACGGTACGGGGCCGCCTGTCGCAGGGCAACGATGCCATTGACTGCCTGCGGGCCTGCTTTCCAGGCGGGTCGATCACGGGCGCGCCCAAGCTGCGTGCGATGGAGGTGATCCGGGAACTCGAGGGGATCCCCAGGGGGCCGTACACCGGATGCCTCGGTTGGATCGGCTTCAACGGCGATGCGGACTTCTCCATCCTGATCCGAACCTTCGTCAAGCAGGGCCGGGCGGTTCGGTTTGGTGTCGGCGGCGGCATCACGTGGGACTCGGATCCGGCGGCGGAATGGCAGGAAACGTGCGACAAGGCGAGGGCGCTGGTCGAGGCGCTGGGAGGCGCGTGAGTCCGGCCGGCCAGGGGATATGGCGCATCAAGCCGGAAGGAATGGCGCTGCAAGCTGATTCTATTCCGGGCACCGCAATGGTAAAATGGATAAAGCGAAGATGGAGAAGACCCGCACGCAACGGCATGCAGGCGTCCGCCGGGCCGGGCGCATGCTTCACCGCAGGCTGGCACGGATGAAGGAAGGAACATGGCGGAACAACGCTTGTGGATCAACGGGAAAGAGGGAACCGATGGCCTGTTGCCGGACGAGGGGCTTTTCTTCGGCCGGGGTGTGTTCGAGACGATCCGCATCGGAACGTCCCCCTGGTTCCTGCCGGAGCATGTCGCCCGGCTGAACCATGGCGCCGCCGCGCTTGGCCTCGCAAGCCGCGTCGAGACACAGAGCCTGTCACGGTTCGTGACCGAAAACGGCCTGCGCGACTGCGCACTCCGTGTGTCGCTGACTGCGGAGAACCTCATCCTGTCCGTCAGACCTGTGCCATACACGCAGGCAGATCGCGAGACGGGCGTTCGCGTGATGCTGGGAGCCGGCAGGCGCAATCCCTTCGATCCGTTGGTTGGTCTGAAAACGATGGGCTACGCGTCAAATCTGCTGGAACGCGAACGGGCTGTGGCATCCGGGTGTCGCGAGGCCATTTTGCTCAATACGGAAGGATGTCTTGCGGAAGGCTCCGCGAGCAACCTTTTTTTCGTGCGCGACGGGGTGGTGCATACGCCGTCCTGTGCTTGCGGCCTTCTGCCCGGCATTGTCCGCATGTTTGTCCTGTCCTCCCTGCCCGTCGTGGAAGGCGCATACGGACTGGGCACCTTGATATCGGCCGAGGAGGTGTTTGTCACGAACAGCCTCATGGGCGTGATGGGTGTGCGCGAACTGCTTGGTCACGCCCTTTGGCCTGTCGGCCCAATTGCACGCCGGTTGCAGACGTTGTATGATCTGCTTTGGAAATGAAGTCGTTTCGGTCCGCAACCGGATCCGGAATGGGGATAATGGCACAATCCGCAGCTTTGACTGGTTCATCAGCCGGAGCGACATGGGAATGGGAGATCGTCCGGATGATGGAACGCGTCAATCACATTCTTCACAATCCGCTGTATCGAGCGCATCTGCAGCGCACGGAACGGCGCGAGAAAGGCCGCAAATTCTGCCGGCATGGCCTCCAGCACGCGCTGGATGTCGCGCGTGTGGCCTACATCATGGTGCTTGAGCAGCAGCTGGGCATCGACAAGGAGGTCGTGTATGCAGCCGCTATGCTGCATGACATCGGCAAATGGGTCCAGCTGGAACACGGCGTGCCGCATCACGTGTCGAGTGCGGAAATGGCAGGAGAGCTGCTCGAACCGGCCGGATTCTCCCGGGAGGAGTCCGATGTCATCGCCAAAGCCATCCTTTCCCATCGCACCAGGGGTCTGCCGGACGGCACGCTCGACGCCGTCCTGTATGCCGCCGACAAGCGTTCCCGCAGCTGCTTCGACTGCAAGATGATCGACCGGTGCGACTGGACGGACGACAAAAAGAACCCGGACATCGTGTACTGACCATGTGCTGACCGTGCATCGATCCGGCAATGCCGCCTCATGCGGCGGTCCGCAGGCGGGCGTGATGACCCGCTCGGGAAGAGAACCATGGTCGGAAGGAGAGGCGCGCATGACCACACGCATCGGCAACAGGGTCTTTCCATGGGGAACACGCACCTATGTCATGGGCATCCTCAACGTGACACCCGATTCCTTCTCCGACGGCGGCCTGCATTGCGCGCCTCCGGATGCCGCCGCGCATGCGGCGCGCATGGTAGCGGAAGGGGCTGACCTCCTCGATGTCGGTGGCGAGTCCACCCGGCCAA
>JAEXRM010000022.1 GCA_023440865.1 Bacillota bacterium | reverse complement strand
GGGTGACCCTGACCGGCTTGCCCGGCTGACATGGCGGGAACCGGCCGTTTGGCCTGGCCGGCCGGCAACGGGAGCCGACAGGAGCGCCGGAACCGTCACAAATCACGGAACATCGCTTCCCAAAGCGCCTCCGCTGTGATTGAATGGTGAAAACACCCGTCACAGCGGAGGATATGCCATGGCCGATTACCTGTCCATCGCCAACAGCCCGCTGGTCTTTGCGGTCTGCGGCTTCGTCCTGCTCATCGTGCTCATCCAGTCCGCCATCTCGCTGCGCATCGCCTGGAAGCGCGGTCTCGAGATCGGCATGGACAAGAGGCGCATGCGCGCCGTCATCCGGTCGAGTGCCGTGTTCTCCATCGTGCCGTCCCTGCCGATCGTCCTGTCGCTGATCGCGATCGCGCCGGTGCTGGGTCTGCCCTTCTCATGGCTGCGCCTTTCGGTCATCGGGTCGGCCCCGTACGAGCTCATCGCGGCCGGCATCGGCGCCAAGAGCATGGGCATCGCCGAGCTTGGCGCGCCCGGCTACACGGCCCAGGTTTTCGGCAACTCCATGTGGGTGATGACCGTCGGCATCCTCACCGGGCTTCTCCTGTGCATCTTCACCCTGAAGAAATACCAGGGCCGCATGACGGCCATCGAAAAGAAGGACGGCACCTGGGCGACCATCCTGGTCAACGCGCTGTTCTTCGGCATGCTGTCCGTGTTCATCGGCCCGCCGGCGGTACAGGGCGGGAGCAAGCTGGCCGTCATGCTCTTTTCCGCGGCGGTCATGGTCGGCATGACACTCCTTGCGAAGCGGCTGAAGAACCGGGGCCTCGAGGAATTCGCGATGGCCTTCTCCATGCTCTGCGGCATGGCGTTTGCCGTTGTCTGGACAGGAATGGGGGGCTGAGCGATGAAGGAGATGAACTATTCGGCGAAGATCCACCGGTTCGGCCGGCTGACCGACTCGCTTGCCGTGCTGCTGTTGCTGGCCGTGCCGCTTTCCATCTGCCTGTGGTATGACATCTTTCCGCCAGCCGGGGCCCTGCTGAAAGGGCTTGGCATGGTCTGCATGGTCTACGTGCCGATCGCCATCGCCGAATACCTCACCTATGCCCCCATGCTCGGTGCGAACGCCTCCTATCTCGTGTTCGTCACCGGCAACCTCACCAACCTCAAGATCCCGTGCGCGATGATGAGCATGGAGACCGCCGGCGTGAAGCCGCAGACCGACGAGGGGGAAGGGGTGGCGGGCCTCTCGGTGGCCACCTCCTCCATCGTGACGCTGCTGGTGACGTGCCTGGGGATGCTGCTGATCGTGCCGCTGACGCCGGTGCTGCAGGCGCCGGTGCTCCAGCCCGCCTTCGAGCACCTCATGCCGGCCCTGTTCGGCGCGTTGGGCGCCTACTGGGTGCAGAAGCAGTGGAAGCTCGCCATCGTGCCGGTGCTGCTGGTGGTGACGATTTTTCTGGTCTTCACGGTTCCCTCCGGCGTCGAGGGCGCGCTGATCCCCGTGATGGGCCTCGTGTCGGTGCTCTCTGCCCGGTTGATGTACAAGAGGGGATTCCTGGGGAAGGCCTGACATGACCGATCCGTCGCTGCCGTGGCCCTTGCGCCACAGGAAGGAATGTGTCCGCCATGCCATACGGATATGCCGTTTCCGTCCTGGTTGTCCTGATCGCCGCCGTCGTGCTTGTCCGTGCCGTCCGTTTCCGTCCGCCGGTGCGGGCGAATGCGCCGGAGCCTTTGCCGATGCCGCCGGACGCGATGGCCGTTGCGGAGAAGATGGCTGCGGCGGTGCGGATTCCCACCATCTCCACGCATCCGGACCATCCTGAACGCACGGATGCCATGCTGGCATACCATGCCGAGATGGAGCGGCTTTTCCCGCGCGTGCATGGCGCCATGGAGCGCACCGTCGTCAACGGACTGAGCCTTGTCTATCGCTGGCCGGGAAAATCGTCGAAGGAACCGGTCTGTGTCATGGCACACATGGATGTCGTACCCGTCGAGTCCGGTACCGAGCAGGATTGGAAACACGGCCCCTTTTCCGGTGACATCGCCGACGGTTTCGTCTGGGGCCGCGGCACGCTCGACATCAAGTCGCACATGATCTGTGCGCTGGAAGCCGCCGAGTGGCTGCTGGCGGAGGGCTTCACGCCGGCACGCGACATCTGGTTCGCATTCGGGCACGACGAGGAGGCCGGCGGGCACGATGGCGCATCGCGGATGGTGGCGTGGTTCCGGGAAAAGGGCGTTCATTTTGCCTATGTGCTCGATGAGGGCGGTCTGGTCAGCGAGGGCGCCGTCAAGGGCATCGACAGGCCGCTGGCCCTGATCGGCGTCTGCGAGAAGGGATATGCGGACATCCGGTTCACGGCCTGCGACGAAGGCGGACATGCCTCGATGCCGCCGCGGCATTCGGCGCTGGGTCTGGTGTCGACCTTCTTCCACCGGCTGGAGCGCAGGCCCATGAAGGCGCGCCTCATTCCGCTCGTGCGGACGTTCCTGGATGCGGTCGGCCGCGAGATGTCGTTCGGCATGCGTGTCATCCTGGCCAACCTGTGGCTGTTCAAGCCACTGTTCATGGTTGTTTTCAGCGCCGGCCGCACCGGAAACGCCATGCTCCGGACGACCGCGGCGCCCACCATGGCCCAGGCGAGCAACGCGGCAAACGTGCTGCCGCAGAAGGCCGAGGGCGTCGCCAACTTCCGCCTGCTGCCAGGCGACACGGGCGACACGCTCATGGCGCATCTGGGAAAGGTCGCCAAGGGACTTGGGATGACCATGGAGGCGATACAACTCAACAATCCCAGCGGCATCTCGTCTACGGACCACCCTGCCTGGCGGCGGATCGTGGAGGGCGCCGGTCGCCTGTATCCCGACGCGATCGCGGTGCCCTACCTCATGATGGGTGCCACCGATTCCCGCAAGTATGAACCGGTTTCCGACAACCAGTACCGGTTCACGCCCTACCACATCGGCACGGAGGACATCCGGCGCATCCACGGTACAAACGAGCGGATTTCGGTAGACAACCTCAACCGGTGTGTGGCATTCTTCCGGTATATGATGGAAGGGTGAATCCTTGCAGGCCGCGCATGTTGCCTGCCGGGCATGCGCGGGCGAACCTTCCGCGCATGCGTTCTGCCCGGGCCATCGACAGCAAAGGAGCTGCATCATGGGCAAGTGCGAAGGATACCTGCTGCTTTCCGACCTGGACGGAACCCTGCTCTCCCGCGACGGCACCATTTCCGCACGCAACCGCGAAGCGATCGCCGGCTTCGTGGCGGAGGGCGGCCGTTTCGGCATCGCCACCGGCCGCGCGCATTATTCCACGACCTGGCTGACGCAGGGCCTCGCCATCAACAGCCCCATTGTCGTGTTCAACGGCAGCGGCGTGTATGACACGCGGTCGGGCTCCTTTCTGCACACGGATTGCTTCGCGCTGGACATGCTGCGCGGTGTGGCCGCCGATGCGATGGCGGCCTTCCCGGACATCGAGGTGCTGCTGTTCGAGCGCGACCGCGTCGCCATGCTGACGGACTGCTTCTGGACGAACAACATGCCGGTGCGGGAACGACCCTACTTCCAGCGGGCGTCGATCGACGAGGTGGGGGATGTCATCTTCAAGCTCGTCTTCACGGGGGACGTCGCGCTGGTGTCACAGGTCCGCGCCTTTCTGGATCGGCACCCGTTCCGCAATGAAGCGGACCTGATGCTGGCGAGCGATTCGTGTCTGGAATTGTTGCCCCGGGGAGTCACGAAGGGTTCCGGACTCACGATGCTCGCCCGCAGTCTGGGCATCGCGCCGGAGCGCACCATGGCCATCGGCGACTACGAAAACGATGCGGAGATGCTGCGTGTGGCCGGCATCGCGGCGGCACCGGCGAACGCCATGGAACAGATCCTCGCGCTGGCCGACCTGGTGGTGGCGCATCATCAGGACGGGGCTGTGGCGGACTTTTTGGAAAGGGTGTTTCCATGAACCGAATCATGATCGTCGAGGATGATCCGAATTTGTCGGCCGAACTCGTCTCGGGCCTGGAGCGGTGGGGCTTCGCGGCTGCGGCGGCCTCGCACTTCGATGACATCCTGAAGGATTTCTCGTCAATCGATCCGCAGCTGGTGCTGCTGGACGTGAACCTGCCCAGTTATGACGGGTTCTGGTGGTGCGCGCGCATCCGCGAGGTGTCGAAGGTGCCCGTCATGTTCCTTTCCTCGCGCGATTCGCAGATGGACATCGTCATGGCCGTCAACGCCGGCGCGGACGACTACATCGCCAAGCCCTTCTCCATGACCGTGCTCATCGCGAAAATCCAGGCGATCATGCGTCGCGCGTATGCCTGGTCGGGAACCTCCGGCGAGTTCCTGGCACATGGCGGGCTGGTCGTCAACCTGGCGGACTCGTCCGCCGCCTGCGGCGAACGCAAGGTCGAACTGACACGCAACGAGCTCAAGATCCTGTCGCATCTGCTGTCGCAGAACGGGCGGGTCGTCGCCCGCGACAAGCTGATGGAGCTGCTGTGGAACGACAGCGTCTATGTCAACGACAACACGCTGACCGCGAACATCACGCGGCTGCGCGCCAAGCTCTCCGAGCTGGGCATGCCCGATTTCATCGAGACGCGCAAGGGCCAGGGGTACATCGTGCCCTGAGCCGCCTCGGTTGCATACGCGTTTTGCCGCCGGGTGGGGCAGGTTGTCGCAATGGGACATGCTGCCGCCGGGGGACAGGTTGCCGCCATGGACTCCTTGCCTGTTCACCATCCCTGCATGCAGTCATCAGACACTTCCGATGGCGGGACGGTATGCTCGGCAGGAGGTGGGAAGCATGCAGCTTGTGATGGGAATCCGGAAGAAAAACAGAAATGTGGCCTGGGTCAACGCCATGGTGGCCATCCAGCTGGCGGTCTGTTGGATGTGCGTGCTGCTCGTACCCGGCGTCGCCGCCCTCTTGGGATACATCCTGCTCAAATTCGTGTTCGCGCCGATCGGCCTTGTCGTGCTTGCGGTACTGGCGTACCGCTGGTTCCGGGGGATGATCCGCAGCCGGGAGCTGCCGGGCAGCGTCCTGTCGCTGATGCTGTCCATGGCCATGATGATGGCGTTTCTGCCGATGGTGCTGCCCATGCGCTGACGGGTCAGGTACCGGCCAGCACTTTCTCGCACAGCACATAGTGGTTCCCGTACATGTCCACCTCACCGACCGTGAGGAAGCCCAGTTTCGCGTACGTCCTGTATGCGGGCACGTTCACGGAAGCCACGGACAAGTGGATCGATCCGCATTCTCTTTCCGCTTCAAGAATTCTGATGATCTCCTGAACCAGCAATCGGGATAGACTTTTTCCCTGATGGTCCGGATTGATGACAACGCGTGCGATTTCGCAGGCCTTGTCCTTCCTCATCCAGCACGGCAGGTCGTCCATCTCGTTCTCCGGAACGATGGAAATGGCGCCAATGATCGCGTCGTCCTCCTCGAGAACGAACAGGTTCCCCGTTTCGATGTCATGGGTGATCTCCGACATGCCGGGGTATTGCTCATTCCAGACGCAGAAGGCCTGGCCGATCACCGTATGGTACAGTTCGAGCACGCGGTGCGCGTCATCGGGGATGGCCGGTCTGAACCGCATTGCCACGCCTGTCATGCTTTCATTCCTTTCGATTGGTTCCCGCCGTGTAGGCGTATACGTCAACGACTGCCTTGTCCCTGCCGCCCCAGTTTTCCTTGTCTTCCTGAACCGGCTGTTTCACATAACCGTTCCTGACCAGCGCCCTTGCCGAGAAGACGTTCTCCGGCATCACATTTGCAATCAGGGTTCCGACATGCTCCCTGCCGACAAGATAGTCCGTCATCAGGGAAACCGCGCTGGATGCGATGCCACGATTCCAGTACGACTCGTTCACCCTGTATCCGATCGTCATCCGATTCGTCCGCTTCCTGTAATCGAACATTTCGGTGAGACCAACCAGCCTGCCCGGATCCGTCTTCAGATAGATGCCGGCAATGATCTGCCGCTTGTTGTCAAACTCCCTGCCGCCAAGGTGCCCGATGGCGGTGAGGAGCGTGCTTCTGCTTTTCCTGTGGAGAAACGGCGGAATGTACCGGTACAGGTTGTCGTTCCAACTGATCTCTTCCAGACAGTCCACATCCGACGCCTCCATTCTGTGAATGAGGATCAGATCGTTCTCGAGATACGGAAAGGAATCAAACAGTGCCATCGTCGCAACCTCCCATACCCGGTTCCGGACTCGCCTGTCATCAGAGGATGTCACAGCACGCCGGAATGCTCGAGCAGGATCTTCAGCCCGATGAGGATGAGGACGATGCCGCCGGCCAGTTCGGCAGCCTTGCGGAACTTCAGGCCGAACCGGTGCCCGGCGAGCACGCCCACGCAGGACAGTGCGAAGGTGACGATGCCGATGAAGGCGACCGCCGGCAGGATGGACACCTGGAGGAAGGCGAAGGAGAGCCCGGCCGCAAGGGCGTCGATGCTCGTGGCGATTGCCAGGATGGTCAGCCGCTTGAGCTGCAGCGTGTCGCCCCCGTCCGTCGGGCAGGAATCCGCCTCGAAGGTCTCGGCGATCATCTTCCCGCCGATCAGGGCCAGCAGGCCGAAGGCGATCCAATGGTCGAACGTGGTGATGTACCGTTCAAACTGCCGGCCCAGCACCCAGCCGATGAGCGGCATGAGGGCCTGGAACCCGCCGAAGAACAGGGCGATGATCGCCGTGTTCCTCGCGTTGAGCTTCTTCATGCCAAGCCCCTTGCACAGGGCGACGGCAAATGCGTCCATCGACAGGCCGACGGCGATGAGGAACAGATCGAGCAGACTCATGATGCGGCACACTCCTTGATCAATGCGTCGAGCAACGGATGGAACCAGTTGTTGACATCGGTGAAGGTGAATCCGAGATCGTCGGCCCGGGAGACATCCAGGCTGAACGAGTCATCGCCGTTGTAGGGGCAGGGCTCGCCGTCAGGGGAAAAGACAGCCTTGCGCCCGGTCTTTTCCTCCACATACGCCACGATGTCGCCGTGCGCGACCGTGCCGGTGCTGTTGGCGTTGATGGGACCGGTAAAATCCTGCTCCGCGGACCAGGCAAGAAACCGGCCGGCTTCATCGGAACGGATGAAGCTGATGTGTCCCTCCGGGTTCTCCAGATGCATCGGCTTGCCTGTCAGCACATGCGCTACATAAAAGCGAAGCCGGCGCGTGTAGTCATCCTCGCCGACCACGTAGGTGTAGCGCAGGGCGGTGCCCCGGATGGCCGGATACGCCTGGAAGAGCGCGCACTCCCCCTGCCGCTTGATCTCGTCATACGTATGGTCGGCGCGCGAGCACCACGAAAGCGGGTACGCCAGCGGATCGAAGGCGGATTCAGGCGTTCGAAGCGCGAGCGTGGGATATACGGATGCGGATGACGTGAGCACGTACCGGTCGCAGGAGACGGCGTCCAGCAGCGCGCGGACATCGTTCGAGCAGTAGGCGATGTTGTCGCACACGATGTCGTAGTGCCGACCGTCCAGCGCCGCCAGCATGTCCGGGGCGGAGGCGCGGTCGGCATGGATGCGTTGGACGCTGTCGCCAAAGGGGTCCTCCGTGATGCCGCGGGTGAGAAGGGTGACGGCATGACCCCGGGCCAGCAGGGCGCGCACCGCATGCACGCCGAAAAAACGCGTTCCACCCAGAAACAGGATGTTCATGGCACCTCCCCTATTCGCCGTACAGGGCATCCAACTGCGCAACCAGATCCTTCATTTCATCGGAAAGGCCCTTGGCCCGAATGACATCCGCATCCCGGAGGGCGGACTCGATGCGCGCCTCCAGGACCCGCTTCCGCTGTTCGAGCACGATGTAGTCCTTGTCGTAATGATCGGCATGCATGCGTCTGCGGAACTTCTTCATGCTCATTTTCCTGATGGTGCGGTTCTCGATGAGCAAGACGGCGTCCATGCAGTTGGCGATGGTGTAGAAATCGTGCGAGACCATGAGCACCGCACCCCGGTAGCCAGAGATGGCCTCCTCGAGCGCCAGCTGCGCGTAGGGGTCCAGATGGCTGGTCGGTTCGTCGAGCAACAGCAGGCCCGTGTTCGCGAGCGCAATCTTGGCAAGCTGCAGCATCGTCCTTTCCCCGCCGGACAGGGAGCCGATGCGCTGGGACAGGACCGCCTCGCCGAACCCGTACCCGGCAAGGTGCGCCGACACCGAACCGATGGTGGGCATGCCGGCATCCAGGAATTCGTCCAGCACCGTGTTCCCCTCGGTGAGCATCTCCCCCTGGAACTGGGTCAGGTACGCGGTGCGGACGGAGGCGTCCAGTTGAATCGCGGGATGCCGCGCCTGCCGGATGGCCTGCAGCAGGGTGGTTTTTCCGGAGCCGTTCGCGCCGATGAGTGCCAGCTTCTCGTTCGCCTTGAGCTCGAAGCTCACCGCGTCCAGCAGCGGGGTGCCGTAATCGGCGGAGAAGGAATCAACCCGCAGGATGATTTCCTCCTGCTGCGGTCCCTCCCATGGCAGGCGGACATCGGGCCGGCGGATGTTGATGAATGGCGCCTGGATGCGTCGCGCCATCAACCGCTCCTGCACCTTGACCCTGGCCTTGAGGGCCTTTCCCCTGGAGGCTTCGGAGTTGTAGGTCGCATTTTCCCGGAAGCGCTCGATCAGCCCCTCGTTCCGCTCGATCTCCGCATCGTCCGCCAGCTGGAGCTCCTGCTGGCCGATCTTGGCCTCCAACAGGGAATGGGTGTAATCGACATACCTGCCGTCGAATTCCTGGAGGGAACAGCCCTCCAGATGCAGGATCTTGTGGAAGCAATGGTTGAGCAGGTACCGGTTGTGCGTGATGACGAGCAGGGCGCCCCTGTGCGCGTTCATGAGTTGCCTGAGCGCCTCGAGGTTTCCGAAATCGAGGTAGGCGTCCGGTTCGTCCAGGATGAGCAGATCGGGGTTGAGGAGCATTTCCCGCATCATCTGGACCAGCTTCTGCTCGCCGCCGCTGAGCGAGGAAAGCATGCGGTCACGGGCTGGCAGCAGCCCGGCAAGTGCGAGCTGCCTGTCGATGCGGCTTTCGAAGTCGCCGCCGCCGATGGCGTCCAGCGCGTCAAGGGTCTGCTGATACGCCTCGAGCAGCGCTTCCGGATCCTGTGCGGTTTCCAGTGCGGCACAGATGGCGGCGAGCTTGTCCTGCAGCTGGAAAAACGCTTCTCCCATGAAGGCGGATACGGTTTGATCCGCCGCTCCGCCGATGGCTGCGAATTGCCGCAGATAGCCGATCCGTACGTTCGGCTCGATCGACAGCCGGCCGTCGAACAGATAACGGTCCGGATCGGTCAGCATGTCGAGCAGTGTGCTTTTCCCGCTGCCGCTTGCGCCGATCAGGGCGCAGTGCCGCGACGGCTCGAGCGTGAAGGAGATGTTGTTGAAAAGATCCTTCTGCGGATGGGAGAAGGATAGATTGTCCACCTTGATCATGTTACGCTCTTTCCAAGCCCCCTGTGACGAAAAAGGAGCCTGTGCGAGGGCTCCCGAGAATGCCATGTGCCGAACATCCTGTGCATGTGTTCCGTAAGACGGAAGGAATCCGTCCCGCACCGTGAACCAGCATACCATTTTTTCCGCCTGCGGGCAACGAAGCGGCGGAGGGGAGATGCGCCATGAAACTCACAGCATACCTTGCCGCCCACCGTTACGCCCTTGTCACACAGCTGGCGCCGATTGCCGTCATCGATGCCGTCTTTCTGGCCAGTGGCGCGGCGGATCAGTGGATGCCGGATTTCAGATACATGAACCTGTTGTTTCTCTTTTTCCTGCTTGTCGGGAACGGATGGGGATGGATCCGGGAGCGGAGCCGTTTCGGGCCGCTGCGACGCGCGCTGGACGACCGGCTTCCCATGGACGGCCTCCTGCCTGTCGGGAACGGATACCATGAGGCGCTGCTGCGTGACACCCTGGATGCCGCCCACGAGGAATGGGCCGCCCAGCTCGAGGCCGGGCGGCGGAACGCGGAGGAGATGCAGGACTACATCCTCCGGTGGACGCATGAGATCAAGATGCCGCTGGCGATTTCCGAGCTGGTGCTCGACGACTTGCAGCCCGAAGTGTCGCGGCGGCTGCGCGTGCCGCTCGAGCGCACCAAGTTCCTGGTCAACCAGGTGCTGTACGTCGGCCGCGCCACACACAGCCAGGATGACCTCATCATGCGCGACGTGTCACTGGAGAAGGCCCTGCGGACCGCGCTTCGCGCCAACACGGCGTTTTTCCTGGACAAGGACATATCCGTCGAGATGGACCCGATTCCCCTCACTGTCCTTTCCGACGAGAAGTGGACAGTCTACCTGTTCGAGCAGATCCTGCACAACGCATCGAAGTACGTGCCGCGCGGCGGATCCGTCACGGTGTGTGCGCAGGTTCATGAGAAGGGGGTCACGGTGCACGTGCGCGACACAGGCATCGGCATACCCGCGGGGGACATCGGCCGTGTGTTCGACAAGGGGTTCACCGGTGAGAACGGCCGTACGACGGAGCGTTCCACCGGCATGGGGCTTTACTATGCAAAACGGATGGCGGACCGGCTCGGCATCGGGCTGGAGGTGTCTTCGGAGCGGGGGAAGTGGACGGAGTTCCGTGTGATCTTCTACCGCATCGGTGATTGGTATGATCCCATGCGGCGAGGCTGATCCGGTCGGGATGCCGCGGCAGGGGCGCGGGAACGAAGGCGCGGCATGGCGGCGTATATGACGGGATTGTCACATACGGGCGCCGGATGTCACGTCCATGTCGTGGCACGGTCCCTTCCCGGAACCTAGAATGGGATCATGACCCATCACATCCGGCCACGGCGCGGCGCGCGGCGGAGCAGCCGGCCCCCTGCCATCGGGGCGGACGCGTGCAGCCGAAGCGGCAATGGCGCGGCCGAACGGAAAAGGAGCGAGTCAACATGGAAACCATGCTCACCACCCAGGGACTGCGGAAGGAATATGGCGTCCGCGGCATGAAGTATCCCGCACTCAACGGCATCGACCTTGTCGTCGGCAAGGGCGAGTTTCTCGGCATCATGGGTCCCTCCGGGTCCGGCAAGACGACCCTGCTGAACATCCTGTCGACCATCGACAAGCCCAGCACCGGAACCGTGCACTTTGCCGGCACGGATCTGGCAACCCTGCGGGGCGAAGCCCTCGCCCGGTTCCGGCGGGACCGCATCGGCTTCGTGTTCCAGGACTTCAACCTGCTCGACAACATGACCGTCATGGACAACATCGCCCTTCCGCTGGCACTCAACCGGGTGGACCATCACGAGATCTCGGTCCGGGTGCGGGAACTCGCCGCCTTCTTTGGCATCGAGACCCAGCTGCCGAAATATCCCTACCAGCTGTCCGGCGGCCAGAAGCAGCGCGTGGCGGCCGCACGGGCACTCATCCTGCGGCCGGGCGTCATCTTCGCGGACGAACCGACGGGCGCCCTCGATTCAAAGTCTTCGGCCGAGCTGCTGTCCTGCTTCCGGGAGCTGAACACCCGGTATGGCACGACCATCGTCATGATCACGCACGACGCCTTCGCCGCAAGCTGGTGCGAGCGGCTCCTCTTCTTGAAGGACGGCCTGCTGCATGCACGGCTCGATGGTTCCGGCAACCGGCGCGACCTGTTCCAGAAGACGCTCGACATGCTGTCCTCGATGGGAGGTGACAAGGCCGATGAACTCCTGTAGTATCGCCTGGAAGATGTTCCGGAACAACCTGCGCTCCCATGCGCTGTATCTGGCCGTACTGATCTTTTCCGTGGCCGTCTACTATGAGTTCATGTTCCTCAAGTACAGCCCGGAATTCCTGCGGGCCCAGTCGGTGAAGGCTGCGGCCAGCTCGATGGCCGCGATGACCTCCGTTCTGATGATGGTATTCCTGTTCTTCTTCCTCTTCTACTCGAGCAGCTATTTTCTCAAGCAGCGCAAGAAGGAGATTGCCGTTTACGCGTTCATGGGTGTCAGCAACCGCAAGATCGGGCGCATCTTCGCCATCGAGAACCTCATCCTCGGCGTTGTGACGATTGTCTGCGGGCTGGGGCTGGGCATCCTGTTCTCGCGCCTGTTCATGATGGCGATCGCCAAGGTGGCGATGCTGGATGTGACCGTGTCCTTCACAATCCCCTGGGTGGGCGTGAAGGAACTCGTGATCGTCTTCGGGCTGATGTTCCTGGGTCTTGCGGTCTGGCACTGGATCGAGGTGGTCCGCTCCACGCTCATCGACCTCATCCGCGACAACTCCCGGGATGAGGCCGTACCGCGCAAGCGGGTCATCCGTGCAATCCTGTCGGTCGTCTTCATTGGCGCCGGCTATTTCATGAGCCGATCCATCGCCTTGGCGGTACCCGTGGTGGTGGTGGTTGTCATCGGCACGTTCTGGCTGTTCGGCGCGCTGGTGCCGGCTGTCGCGACCCGCATCGGCAAATCGCCCGGGGCCATGTACCGGGGTGTGCGGCTCATCAGCGTCAGCAACATCCTGTTCCGCATCCGCAGCAATTACCGCAGCCTGGCGATGATGGCGGTCATGACCGCCACCACCGTGACGGCGTTCGGCACCTCGCTGTCGCTGAAGTACTTTGTGGAGCAGACCCAGCACCTGGATTACCCGTGGACGTTCTCGTACGTCTACGATCATCCGGAAACCGATGCCCGGATGGAGGAAAGCATCCGCGCGTCGGGTCGGGAGGTCCAGGATGCGGTGCGCATTGAGATCCTGACAGTCGCCGGCACGATCGACTCCGGCATCGGCGCGCCCAACGAGAAGATCAACCTGGTGCGCCTCTCCGATGTGCTGCAGGTTCAGACTTCGGTGGGGGAGCGTTTCTCGCCGGACAAGGCCGGCGTCCTGCCGAAGCTATCGCAGACGCAGGCGGCCTATCTGTGCCCTCCGGCCATGGTCGGCGGTCTCTTCTCCTTCCGGAACAAGCCGATCACCCTCTCCGAGGCGGCCGGCGGCGGGACGCTCAGCGTCGTGGACGAGCTGCGCATCCCGATGTTCGGCACGGGGGTCCTCTACCAGGCCGATGTGTTTGCCGTCGATGACGCGGTGTGGACGCGACTTGCGCCGCTGGCCACGGAAAAACGGGTCTTTCACGGTTTGGCCGTGACGGATCCGAAAACTTCCCTCGAACTGGGGCAGTCGCTGCGTGCGATGCTGCCCCAGGAGGCCCGCCTTTTCTCCTACGCGGAGGTATACCAGGACAAGGTCAGCTACTACGGCCTGTTCTTCTTCCTCGGATCGTTCCTCTCGATCGTCTTCCTGTTTGCCACCGGCAGCATCTTCTACTTCAAGATCCTCAGCGAAGGCCTGGCGGACAGGCCGAAATACGAGGTGCTCCGCAAGATCGGGCTGACCCACGCGGAGCTGCGGCGGGCCGTGTCGATGCAGGTGGGCATGTCGCTCCTGGTGCCGCTGGCCGTGGGCCTGCTGCACAGCGTGTTTGCGGTCGCGGAACTCTCGAGTCTGCTCGCCTACAGCCTCAACGTGCCCATGCTGTGGGCCGTGGCCGTGTACCTGGTCTGCTACGGCGGCATCTACGTGCTGACGACACGGAAGTTCCTGCGCCTGGTGGGGCCGGAACCCGCATGAACCATTCCTCTTGCCCAATGCGCATGCATGGGA
>JAEXRM010000220.1 GCA_023440865.1 Bacillota bacterium | reverse complement strand
ACGTGGTGCCGGACAGGATGCCGAGCAGCGTGAGACGGTCGACGGACGCCTTCCAGGACGCCGTTTCAGGTACGTCCACATACGTCGTGGCGGCGAAGGCGGGGCCTGCCGTGCCCAAGGCGAGCAGCAGGGAAAGGACGAGGGCGATGCGCCTGGCGGCGCGGTGCGTGCGGGTTTTCATCAGGGGCACCTCCATGTGTCTGTTGCATCATCGGGGCACTCGAAACCCGGTGCCTCGAAGGGATGGGGGTTGCAATACCGGGTCACTCGAAGCGCAGCGCCTCGATGGGATTGAGGTTGGACGCCTTGATGGCGGGGAACATGCCGAACAGGATGCCGGTCACCAGCGAGATGCCGAAGGACAGGAGAACCCAGGTCAGCGAGTAGACCTCCGGCACCAGATCGAGTCCGCCGATGACGAAGTGGATGGCGCCGATGCCCATGGCGACCCCGATCAGGCCGCCGAGGCCGGTCACGACGATGGCCTCGATCAGGAACTGGGTCAGGATGCTGCGCCGCTTGGCACCGATGGCCTTGCGGATGCCGATTTCCCGCGTGCGCTCGGTCACCGACACCAGCATGATGTTCATGATGCCGATGCCGCCGACCAGCAGCGAGATGGCGGCGATGCCCCCGAGCACCATCATCATGGTGCCGGTGATGCTGTCGAGCGTGTCCATGAGGTCGGCCTGGTTGATGACGCGGTAGGCGTTCTCGGAGCCGAACTTGCCCTTGAGGAAGCTTTCCAGGACGGCCATGACGGACTCGGTCTGCCCGGCGTCCACCGACTGCACCATGAAGTTGCGGATCTGGCTGTTGCGCAGCATCCGGGAGGCGGTGGACACCGGCACGATGACGTAGTCGTCCTCTGTCGACTCCTGGCTGCCGTTCTGCTCGGTCAGCACACCGACCACCGTCAGGACGTTTCCGTTGACCTTGATCTTCTGGCCGACCGGATCCACGCCCGGAAAAAGCTCGTTCGCGACATAGGTGCCGATCAGGGCGATCTTCTGCCGATACGTCACGTCCACGTCGAGCAGGTACCGGCCCTCCTGCACGTGGGAATCCTTGATGAGCTCATAATCGGGCGTCGTGCCCATCAGGGTGGTGGTCGAGAGACTTTGGGTCCCCACCTTCACGGTGACGGTGGAGCTGACGGTGGGGGCCACGCCGGCGATGGCGTCCGGGTACTGGTCGGCGAATGCCTTCAGGTCGTCGTAGTCGACCGAGCGGTTGGAGCCACGGCCCGTGATCATGATGGTGATGAGGTTCGAGCCCATGCTTTCGATGGAATCGGTGATGCTCTTGGTGCTGCCCTGAGCGAACGCGACCGCCGTGATGACGGAGGCGACGCCGATGATGACGCCGAGCATCGTCAGGAAGGAGCGCACCTTGTTCGACCGGATGCTCTTGATGGCCATGCGCCATGCCTGCCACAGTCCCATCATCGCACCTCCCGGTCTTCGACGATCTGTCCGTCGGCGATGCGGATGACGCGCCGGGCCTCTTCCGCGATGCCCTGGTCGTGCGTGATGACCACCAGCGTGTTGCCGGCCTCGTGCAGGTCGTGCAGCATGTTCATGATGTCGATGCCCGATTTCGAATCGAGGTTGCCGGTCGGTTCATCCGCCAGCAGCAGGGGGGGATTCGTCACCAAAGCGCGGGCGATGGCCACACGCTGCTGCTGGCCGCCCGACAGCTCGTTCGGCGTGTGGTTGATGCGCTCGCCGAGGCCGACCTTCTCGAGCGCCTCCTTGGCGCGGCGGTGCCGTTCCCTGCCGGGCACGTTCTGGTAGATGAGCGGCAGCTCGACGTTTTCCCAGGCGGAGAGCTTCTTGAGCAGGTTGAAGCCCTGGAAGATGAAGCCGATCTTGTTGTTGCGGATGTCCGCGAGGGCATTGTCCGACAGGCCGCTCACCTCCTTGCCGTCAAGCCAGTATGCGCCCGATGTGGGTACGTCGAGGCAGCCCAGCATGTTCATGAGGGTGGACTTGCCCGAGCCCGACGGACCGATGATGGCCACGAACTCATGCTCGCGGATGTGGAGGGAGACGCCGTTCAATGCATGGACGGCGCTCTCTCCCATCGAATAGGTCTTGTACATGTCCTGTACGCGTATCATGGTTGTCCGTCCTTCCTCAGTTCGGTCGGAAGCCGCCGCCGCCCATGTCCGGCGGACCGCCGCCGCCCATGCTGGGCATGCCGCCGCCCATGCCGCCCATGATGCCCATGCCGCCCGTGGCGGAAGCCGCGGCATCCTGTGAGGTGGAGGATGTCGTCAGGGCGGGCAGGACGACCTGGTCGCCTTCGGAAAGCCCGCTGAGGATTTCCATGTAGGTTTCGTTGTGGGCGCCGACTTCAACCTGGATGCGCGTGGAACCGGCATAATAGTTGTTGCCAGTCGTGCCGCCCGTTTTGCCGGTCTTGCCCGATGCGGCCGCATCCGGGCGGGAACCGGTCCATCCGGATCCGGATGTGCCCGTGCCCGGTGCGCCGAATCCCATGGCGCCGGTGCCCGATGAGCCGGTCCGGGTGGTTCCCGACCCGCTCGGGCGCGTCCGGCCCTGCCTGCCGGAGGTGCCTGTGCCGGAAGTGCTTCCGGATGCACTGCCCGCTGCGGGCATGTCGCCCGATGGCGGCGAGAATCCCTCGGGCATGTTTTTCGGGTCGAAACCTTCGGGCAAGTTGGCCGGATCGAAGCCTTCGGGCAAGTTGGCCGGATCGAAGCCTTCGGGGACCTGTCCGCCCGGGAAGCCGATGCCGGCGCCGGAGGTGTTCTGCGCGGAAGCGGAGGTGTCGGTGACATACACGAAGCGCTTGCCGTTGATCGTCGTGACGGCCTCGATCGGTACGAGCAGGACATCCTGCTTGTTCGTGACAAGGATGGAGGCGTCGGCGTTCATGCCGCTCTTGAGCCGGTCGTCGGGCTGGAGCGACAGGGTGACGGGGAAGGTGGTGACTCCGTTGGCATAGGTGCCCTCGACGGCGATGCTGTCCACGGTGCCGGCGATGGGATTGGTGGCCGTATCGGATACGGCGTCGACGGTTGCGGTGACCTCCTGGCCCTCGGCGACGGAGCCGATGTCCAGTTCGTCGATGGAAATCTCCATCGTCATGGTCGACACGTCCAGGATGGAGCACAGCGCCGTGCCGAACTTCACCGAGGTGCCGACCGTGCTTGTCAGGCCGGTGACAATGCCGTCGCACGGTGCCTTCACAATGCAGCCGTCAAGCACGGACTGGGCGTCCGCGACCTTGTTGGTCAGGCTTTCGATGCGCGTCTGGCTGGAGGTTGCCGATTTGACGAGGTTGTCGTTCTCCAGGACAGCCAGCAGCGTGCCCTGGGTCACAGCCTGGTTCCTGCGTGCGTTGAGGCTGGTGATCGTGCCGCCCGCCTCGGACTTGAGCTCGCGGACACTGGCATATGCCAGTGTGCCGGACTCCAATGCCGTGATGGCGATGCCGCCGGACTCGAGGCCGACGGTCGCCGTCATGCCTTCGGTCAGCGCGCCCGGATTGTCCACCGACACCTCGACATCCACAGCCTGGCTGCCGCCCGCCGTGCGGTAGCTGTTGCCGCCGACATGGGAGATGGTGCCTTCTACGGTGCCGTCGAGGGAGGCGAAGGTGAGGGTTGCGGTCCGTCCGACCTTGAGCGCGTCCCTGTCGGAGGCGCCGAACGGCACGGTGAGCTTCAGGTGCGCCGTATCCGTCAGGGTCAGCAGGACGTTGTTGCCGGAGACCTCATCGCCCTCCCTGGCGTTGACCGCCGTGACGAGACCGTCGAACGGCGCGCGGACCATCAGGGAGTCGATGTTCTCATGCGTGGTGTCGGCGGTGCCGGCCGCATCGGCCAGATTGGCCTCCGCCTCCTCGAGGGCGCGCTCGGCATCGGTCGTATCCAGCTTCATGAGGATGTCGCCGGTTTTGACGCTGTCCCCGTTCCTTGCGAGGATCTCGATGACCGTGGTGTCGAGCTCCGCGGAGATGGTCTGCTTGCCGACCGGTTCCAGCGGGGCGGAGCCGGTGATGGAGACGGTCAGATCGCCTCGGGTCACGGTGGCGAGACGCTGCTGCTGGACGGTTTCCTCGCTGCCGGCCAGAATCCGGGGAAGAATCTGCCAGGCGGCCACCGCCGCCACAAGCACGAAGGCGAGCAGGGAGATCAGCAGGCGGCGCCGTTTGCGTGAACCGGGACGCTTCGATGCCCCGGTTCGCCTGGCGGAACCGGAGCGTGCGGGTGCCTCCGGTTGGTCGGAGACGTTCGCAGCCGGTGTGGATGACGCTTGCATGGGCGTGTTTGTTTCGTCTTGCACGGTGAACCTCCTGTGGACAATCTGGCGAACGGAAGGGGGACGGACCGGATCATGTGCGTCAATGGGCGCATGCGATCGACCCAACATCCATTGTGGTTGTCGAACCTTGAAATTGGCTGAAAGCATGCCGGAAATGGGTGGCCGGATGGGTATTTTACAGTTTGTTCACAAATGGAACTTCCGGGTGATCGCGCCGGCGGGTGATTGGCCCGTCTGATCCGGGAACGACGCGGAACCTGTGCCTTTCTGTGCTATACTGTTTGTGCACCATGCAACACATCCCCAGACCCTTTCCGGATTCAGCCGCATGGCGGCCGGAGGGGGCTGCGCCCGGAGGAAGACGCCCCCATGCTCGAGAAATTGGAAGCCATCGAGAACCATTACGAGGAACTGACCCAGCAGCTGGGCGATCCGGCCGTGCTGGCCGACCAGACGCTGTACATGAAGCGCATGAAGGAGCACGCCGATCTGACGGAGATCGTGGAGAAGACGCGCGAATACCGCGGCTTCCTCACCGCCCGGCAGGATGCGCTGGCCATGCTCGAGGAAAAGCCCGACGAGGAGCTGCGCGAGATGATCCGCGAGGAGCTGCGCGTGTCGGAGGAGGGCATCGTCCGCTGTGAGCGCGAGCTCAAGGTGTTGCTCGTGCCGAAGGATCCCAACGACGACCGCAACGTCATCGTGGAAATCCGCGGCGGCGCGGGCGGCGAGGAGGCGGCCCTGTTTGCCGGCACCCTGTTCCGCATGTACACGCGCTATGCGGAACGGCGCCGCTGGAAGACGGAGCTCGTCGATGCGAACCCGACCGAGCTGGGCGGCTTCAAGGAGGTCGTCTTCGAAATCGACGGCAAGGGCGCGTACAGCCGGCTCAAGTTCGAAAGCGGCGTGCACCGCGTGCAGCGCATCCCGGCCACCGAATCGGGCGGCCGCATCCATACCTCCACCGTCACGGTGGCCGTGCTGCCGGAGGTGGACGACGTGCCCGATGTGGAGATCAATCCGGCCGATCTCGAGGTGGACACCTACCGGTCGTCCGGCGCGGGTGGCCAGCATGTCAACAAGACCTCGTCCGCCATCCGCATCACGCACATGCCCACCGGCATCGTCGTCGCCTGCCAGGAGGAGCGCAGCCAGCACAAGAACCGCGACAAGGCCATGCGCGTGCTCAAGGCGAAGCTGTATGAGATGGCGCTATCCAAGCAGGTGAGCGAGGTCACGGAGAACCGCCGGTCGCAGGTGGGCACCGGAGACCGCAGCGAGCGCATCCGCACCTACAACTTCCCGCAGGGCCGCGTGTCCGACCACCGCATCGGCCTGACATTGTACCGGGTGGAGGAAGTGGTCGACGGCGACCTCGACGAAATCGTGGATGCGCTCACGACGGCGGACGGCAGCGAACGTCTCAGCGGGAGCGCGGACGAGGACTGACCCGGCATGTCCGCCAGGCCATGATGCGGCGTGTCCGTCTCCCTGGTCGTGAAAAATAGTGTCGGTTCCTGTGAAAGATCGAGTCAGTCCGTCAAACTGGGCTCTCCATGATACAGGTTCATCCTGTATGCTGGAATGGGGCGGATGGCACTGCCGGCATCCGGTGGGTCCGCCGCCATGAACCCGGTTGGGCCGTGACGGCGCGGCCGGGCGACAGGCACTGTTTGCCGGATTCCCGTCCGGCATTGGGGATTTCTCATGAATGCCTTCCCGCAACGCTTCCGCACCATGCTGGCCACTGTCGGCCGCCGCATCCGGCCTGACAGGGAGCCGCACATCAGCCAGCGCAACCTCATCGTTGCCAACATCACGACGGGATCCATCGGCAACCTCATCGGCGGCAACTTCTTCACGGGCCTCCTGCTGCTGTTGAACGCAGGTGACGGTCTGATCGGCTTCATCGCCATGCTGGGGTATCTGGGCAACATGCTGCAGGTGTTTTCGCCCCTGCTGCTCGAGCGCTTCCAGCAGCGCAAGCGCTTCCTGATCGGCGTCCGCATCGCGCTCTACCTGCTCAATGTCGTCACGATCGGCCTCATTCCCTTCCTGCCGGCGTCCGACGGGCTGCGCCTGGGGTTGATGATGTGCACGCTGATGCTGCTGCACATCATCAACGCGCTGACCTCTCCCGGTTTCCAGGTATGGCACATCAAATCCGTTCCGGAATCGGATCGGGCGGGGTACTTCACCGTCAACAGCATCCTCAACGGCATCGTGGTGTATTCGGTGATTCTCGGCGCGGGCGCGTTCGTCGACCGGTTCAAGGCGGCAGGCGCCGAGCTGGCCGGCCTGACCTGGCTGCGCGCCATCGCCGTGGGCTTGTGCTTCGTGGACGTCTTCCTGCTCACACGCATCAAGGAGTATCCCTACGAGCGCTCCGGCGAGGTGTTCCGTCCGGTCGACCTGCTGGTGCGCCCGTTCCGCGAGAAGAAATACCTCGTCTCCGTCGCGACGGCCTGCCTGTGGTCGTTCATCGCCAACCTGCCCGGGCCGTATTTCAGCGTGTACATGCTCAAGGAGCTGCAGGTGAGCTACTCCTTCCTCAATGTCGTGAACATGGTCAACATCCCGGTGCTGCTGTTCATCGCCCCGTTGTGGCGCAAGCGCGTGCACCGGGTTTCCTGGTTCGGCACGCTCACGCTAGCCGTCTCGCTGTATCTGGTCCACTTCTTCGTGCTCCCGTTCGTGACGGCGCAGACGCTGTTCCTGTATCCGATCGCCGTCATCTACGCCCTGCTCATGGCGCCCGGCATCAACCTGGTGTTCGCGAACATGACCTACATCAACCTGCCGGAGAAGGACCAGACCAACTACATCAGCTTCTACGCGGCGATGAACAACCTGGCCGCCTTCCTCGGCACGCTGGCCGGGCGGCAGTTCATCGCGGCGACGGCCGGTCTGCGCATCCGCGTGCTGGGAACCGAAATGGGCAACAAGCAGTACATCCTGCTGCTGACCGGCACACTCATGGTCGTTGCCGTATTTGTCATCCGCGGGCTGCACCGGCGTTCCGTGAAGCTCAGCGGGCAGGCGGCGTGAACAGACTGGTAACGGCTGTGTGAAGCCGTTTTCTATTTGGTGGCCACACACGGTGAACCCGTTGCGATACCACGCCCGGGTGTCGGTGCGTGTCGCTGGAGCCGCACGTGCAGCGAAGCAGTATGTGGTATAATTGGGAAAGACGAGGCAAACCGTGGCCGCAACCGAAAGTTGCGTCGTCACGGTTTTTTTGTCCGCCAGCACAGATGGGGGAGTACAGATGCGTCATTACCGACAAGCCCGGGGATCTTCTTCCGGATGCAGTGACCCGGCAGGCCTGACGCCCGGGCGGGCCTCGCTTTCCTTGCTGTTGTGCCTGTCCCTGCTGGGACAGGTGGTCCTGTCCGGCACCGCGACCGCCGGAGGCATTCCCGCAGCGGACAATGCATCACATCGGACGGGTCCGGGGGATGCGATATCGGCCGTGCAGTCCGCCATGCCTTTCATCGCCATGCGCAGTCATCAGGCAATGCCTGCATTCATGCCGCCTCAGCCGGGAAAGGAAACCGAGGGGGAGGCCATGGCGGATGGCAGCCAGAAGGGACTGCCCGAAATCTCGCTCCGTTCCCTGCAGATGGCGCCGGACGCCGCGCTGATGGCCTCGCTGGCCGGGGCGGAACCACCCGTGCCCGGTTCGGTCGAAAAGGTGCTTGTCATCCCCATCGAGTTCACGGACGAGAAGTTCGACGCCAGCCACACGCGGACCCACTTTGCCGGCATCATCGACCAGATGCGCGACTATTACGAGAAAAACTCGGGTTACGGCACGTCCACGCCCGCGGGCATCACGATCGACGCAACCGTGGCGCCGGTTGTGACCAGCAGCCACAGCATGTCCTACTATGGTGCTGACGGCGCGACGTATGACGATGCCAACACGCCTGTCCATCAGTTGGCACGCGAAGCCGTGAGCAAGCTCGATGCCGCCGGTTTCGACTTCACCCCCTTTGATGGGCCGGATGCGGACAGCACCATCGATCACCTGTTCATCGTTCATGCGGGGCAGGGGCAGGAAGAGAGCGGCAGCACCGCGGACAGCATCTGGTCCCACGCCTGGAGCATCTCGCCCTCGGAACCCGTTGACGGGAAGGCTGCCGCCAAGTACGTCTGCGTGCCTGAAACCGGCACGCTGGGGGTGTTCGCGCACGAGTTCGGGCATGATCTGGGCCTGAAGGACCTGTACGACACCGATGGCATGACGGGTGGATACACCGCCGGCGCCGGCTATTGGGACATCATGGCGTCCGGCTCCTGGAATACCGCCGGGGGGCTTCCCGCAGGCAGCGTTCCGGCCAACCTTTCCGCATGGAGCCGCATGCTGCTCGGCTGGACGGTGCCGGACACGGTGACCGCTGATGCCGTGAAAACCCTCACCAATACGTCCGGATACGGCAATGTGCTGAAGCTGTCGACGGATGGAGCGGGTGCCGCCACCGAGTACTGGCTGGTCGAATACCGGCGGAGGATCGGGTACGACGCGGGGATCCCCGGTGAGGGCGTGCTGGTCTGGCATGCCGACCAGACGGTCATTGAGGCCGCTTTCGCGGGCAACGACATCAACAATGTCGCCAGCCGGCTCGGCGTGGAACTCGAACAGGCGGACGGCCTGTATGAGATGCGCTCCGCTAGCGACAAGGGCGATGCCGCGGACCCCTACCCGGGAACGACCGGAAATCCGCTCTTCGCCGCGCTTCCGTATCAACTCAACGCATCGGCCGCCTCCACCGCATTCACCTATGTGGAGGTCGGCAACATCGCTGTTTCCGGTGATGCCGCAACCATGCGCATATCCGTTCGGACGGGCCTTCCCGCAGCCGCACCGTCACCGGTCCTGCCTGCGGAAGGCATCCTCGTCACGGATCGCCCGACGCTGACCTGGCAGCCTGCTCCGAAGGCGCGGGCCTATGTGCTGCAGTGGTCGCGGGATGTGTCCTTTGCCGCCGGCGTGACGGAGGTCGAGCTGGATGCGGCGGCCGACGGCCTGCTCTACACCGGTGGCGTGTACGGGTACAGGCTGACCGAGGCGCAGCGGCTGACCGATGCAGTCCAGCCCTGCTGGTGGCGTGTCGCCGCGAAGAATCCCCTTTCGACCGGGGACAACCTTGTGTTCTCCACACCGCGGGCCATGGCGCTGGATCCGGTTGCCTGGGTCACCTTCAGCCTTTCAGGCACGGATGCCGGAAAGCTGCTGGCATCCGATGCAACCATGGCATACAGCATCGACGGAGGGAACGTCTGGACCCCCGTCACGGCAGCGGGTCAGGTCCTGTCGGCCGATGAGCTGGCACGGCTGTCGCCGCTGCTCGACCTGCGGATCCGCCGTATCGATGCGGGGGGTGGTGTCCCCGGTTCGGTCAAGCTCTTCGATCTGACCATGGGGGCGGAGGTTGCGGACGTGTCCGTCGATTATCGCACCGGCACGGTCACGGGATTGACAACTGCCATGGCATACCGCATGAAGGCGGGGGACGTCTGGTCGGATTGGACAGCCTTCACGGGTGACAACGCGCCCGATTTGTCGACGCGTCCGCCGCTTGAGGTGCGTCGGGCCGAAGCGGGACTCGCGCTGACCGGACCTGTCGCCCTGTGGCGCTGGAACACGACCGCCCCGGCGGCACCCGGCATAGCGTTTTCGCTGGATGGGGAAAACCCTTTCCGGCTGATTGGGGCGACCGATCTCATGGAGTATTCGCTTGATGGCGGTGTTCAGTGGACAACCGTCTCCGGCGATGACATGGCCTTGCCGCAAGAAGCGCTGCCGCGGCTCTCCGCCGATGCCGACCTGCAGATCCGCCTTGCGGAGACCGGTTTGTCCGTCTGTGGCATGGAATCCGTGATCGATCTGCTTGCCGGACCGGGTGAGCCGATGGTGACGGGAGACGACGAGACGAACGAGGTTGCCGGCATCGACGCATCGATGGAGTTCAGCACGGACGGAACGAGCTGGGTGCGATACGCGGGCTCCTTGCCCGACCTGGCGGGCGATCTGTCCCTGTGGATCCACACGGCCGGAACGGGGTTGATTCTGCCTGGCCTGGCGGTAGTGCTGGAATTCACGGCCGCCGTGCCACCCCCCACACCAACCCCCACACCAACCCCCACAC
>JAEXRM010000199.1 GCA_023440865.1 Bacillota bacterium | reverse complement strand
CGGCGGATGTCTCGTCGCAGCTCGATTCCATGCCCAGCACCAGATACGGCTTCATGCGCCATCCCCCGTCGAAATGCGCGCGGGGCGGGTTACGTCAAAGGAGAGCTTCTCCCCGCCGACGGACACGGTCACGGCATCGCCCGGCAGCACCCTGCCGGTAAGCACCTGCTCGGCCATCTCGTCCTCGACATGCCGCTGCACGGTCTTGCGCAACGGGCGCGCGCCAAACCTGGGGTCATAGCCGCGCTCGAGAAGAAAGGCGGTCGCCTCGTCGGTGAACGTGATCGCAACACCTTTCGCCCCAAGATCGGAAGTCACCTCCCGCAGCATCATGCCGATGATGACACCCAACTGCTCGCGGGAAAGTGCCTCGAATACGACCGTTTCATCCACACGGTTGAGGAATTCCGGGCGGAAGATCTCACGAAGGGCCTCATTGACCTTCCGCTCCAGCAGATGCGCCTCGGAGCCGGCAAAGCCGATGCCGCCCGATTTGAAGCTGGTGCCCGCATTCGATGTCATGATGATGACGGTGTTCTCGAAACCCACGGTCCGACCGTTGCTGTCGGTGAGCCGGCCATCCTCCATGACCTGCAGCAGCATGTTGAACACGTCGGGGTGCGCCTTCTCGATCTCGTCGAGCAACAGCACCGAATAGGGATTGCGGCGCACCTTCTCCGTGAGCTGTCCCCCCTGGTCGAAACCGATGTAGCCGGGCGGAGCGCCGATGAGCTTGGAAACCGTGTGCTTTTCCATGTACTCGGACATGTCAAGGCGGATCAGGGCGTTCTCGCTGCCAAACAGCTCCTGCGCAAGCGCCTTGGCCAGCTCCGTCTTGCCCACGCCGGTCGGCCCGACGAACAGGAAGGTGCTTGGCCGTTTCTTCGTCCGCAGATCCGCGCGAGTTCTGCGGATGGCGCGGGAGAGCGCCGAGACGGCCGCCTCCTGGCCGACGACGCGCGCATGCAGCCGTTCCTCGAGCTTCAAGAGCCGGCCGGCCTCTGTCTCGCTGACACGCTGCACGGGGATGCCCGTCCATCCCTCCACCACGGTGGCGACATCATCGAGCGTGACGTCCATCTCGGCCTGCTGTGCCGACAGCTCGGCGATCCGAGCCGAAAGGCGGCACTCCTCGGTCTTGAATTCGGCGGCGCGGGCATAGTCCTCGCGGGCGGCCGCCTGTTCCATTTCCTGCTCGAGCGCACGGTACTCGTCCTGAAGGCGGGCGAGCTCCAACAGGCCGCTGTTGCGAAGGTTCACGCGGGAACCCGCCTCGTCGATGACATCGATGGCCTTGTCCGGCAGGAACCGGTCGTGGATGTACCGGGCTGAGAGGCGGACAGCCGCCTCGAGCACCGCGTCGGCATACCGAACCTGGTGGTGGTCCTCGTAAAAATGCCGGATGCCGCGAACGATGGCAATGGTCTCCTCCACCGTCGGCTCCTTGACGATGACTGGCTGGAACCGCCGCTCGAGCGCGGCGTCCTTCTCGATGTGCTTGCGATAGTCCTCCAGCGTCGTCGCACCGATGACCTGCACATCGCCGCGGGCCAAGGCGGGCTTGAGGATGTTGGCGGCGTTCATGGAGCCCCCCTCCGCCTCGCCGGCGCCCACAATGCTGTGCACCTCGTCGATGACCAGGATGACCGTGCCGGAGGCGCGCGCCTCATCGACGATGGCCTTCATGCGGGCCTCGAACTGGCCCCGGAACTGGGTTCCGGCGACAACGGCGGCAAGGTCGAGCAGATAGATCTCGGCTTCGGCCAGCTTCGCCGGCACACGCCCCTCGACGATGCGAACGGCAAGACCTTCGGCAATGGCTGTCTTGCCCACGCCGGGCTCGCCAATGAGTACGGGATTGTTCTTCGTTCGCCGGTTCAGGATTTGGATGACACGTTCGATCTCCTTCTCGCGGCCGATGACCGGATCGATCTTCCCGACCCGTGCCTTGTCATTGAGATTGGTGCCGAAGGCATCGAGGTTCTTGCGCGACGTGCTGCGCTTCTCTCGTTCCGGCTTCTGTGCGGTTTTCACGGCAGTTCCCTCGTCAGGGACCTTGGAGGCGGCATCACCGGATGCGGCCATGGAAGCATCTTCCAACGGCTGTCCGGAGGCCGCTGGGTTCATGGCCGACAGGGCAGACTGCAGGAAGTTCATCAGGGAAGCGGAGGGCTCCCCTTTCTGTCCGTTCTGCGATGCCGACGCATCCGCCGACTCGGGGTCGACCGGTGCGTTCATGCCCGCCATCAGCTCCTCCATGTTCACATTGCCGAACATGCCGGTCATCTGCTCGTTGAGGTTCTCAAAATCCTTCTGGCTCATGCCCGACTGGGCCAACAGTTCATTGAGCGGGGCAACACCCTGCTTCTGCGCGCAGGGAATGCACAGGCCCACCGGCTCCCTGACACCGTCGTGGATGCGCGTCATGAAGATGACGGCGACGTTTTCCTTGCAAATGCTGCATTTCATCATGCTGCGATTCTCCAGTCCTTCACGGGCGGCGGCCCGGAAACGACGCGTTCCGCCGATGCGGTCGGAGGCGCCCTACAATATCAGTATAGCATGGTGTCTCCGGGAAGGCCACCACGAGTTTGCCCTTCCCTCACCTTCAAGCCGCTGGACCGATGGGACAACAGGCGGCAATCACACCCCTCGCACAGCATACGTCCCATGTACCCGGCTTGTCGCATGAAAAAGGGAACCCCATGGGGCGTCCGGACGGATCTCGGACGACTTGCGGATTCCCGGTTTCTCCTTGTATTTTTCCGTATGCCGGTTGTCGATGGAACAGCAGGCATGACACGGGGACAACGGTATCATTCAGGACAGGGAATGCAGCTTCTTCCGGACGGTGATGCGGTTGCCCGAGGCATTGCGCTGCACCGTGTCGCAGAGGGTTTCGATGATCAGCAGCCCGCGACCGCATTCATCCATGTCGCACAGGTCGTCGACATCGAAGCAGCGGCGCCGCTTCTGTGCGAGTGTCCGCTCCACGTCGAACCCTGGGCCTTCATCCTCGACGGATATCTCGAGTATCTGGCTTTCTTCGAGAAACACGTCTAGACTCACCATTTTGGAAGCGTTCATCTCGTTGCCGTGCCGGATCGCGTTCTGGAGCAGTTCATTGAGTATGACCTTCACATCGAAATGATCGTCCTCCCCCAGGAGGGAGAAGGAACCCAGCCGGTCGAGCACCACCTTGACCTCACGGCAGACAACTGACGCCTCACTGTGGATGATGCCGCTGTATACCTGCCGTTCACGGCAGGCTTCACGAGCCTCCATACCGGACAATCCCCCCATCGGACCCTTCGGCTTCCGCATGTCTCATCGCAACACCCCATGCGGGGCACCGATTCTGCGGTGTCTTGCTCCCTTGCGGGACAACCTGCCTCGTTCCAGCCCTTCGGTCCGGAGTTGACATCGATCCCAGCCCGATGTCCTGCCCCGTTCGTCAGCGGCTACTTGATACTTACCCGGCAAATCGCGTGTGTAACCGAAGCAATGCAACGCTTGCGCGCCTGATGGCTTCTGCCGGGAGACGGGCGCAACACCGATGCGCGAGGAGCGGATGGCATGCCCTCCCCGTGTCGCGCATCCGGGCACGCCTGCTACTTCTTCAGGATCTTTCGGAACTTCTCGAGTGTTTTTTTCTCCAGCCGGGAAATATACATCTGCGAGACACCGAAATAACCGGCGATGTCCTTCTGGGTCTTGTTCTCGAAGAACCGCATCCGGATGAACTGCTTCTCCGCCTCGTTGAAGTTCTCCATGGTCTTCTCGAGGAAATCACGGTTGTTGATGCGCTCGAAGGTCTCATCCTCCTCACCGACCGTCTCATGCAGCTCGAGGTCGTCCTCGTCGAAGAGCGTCTGGTCGAAGGACTGGATGTTGTAGACATTCCAGGACTCGATGATTTCGAGGATCGTCTCTTCCTTGACATTGAGGTACGCCGAGATCTCATCGACCCGCGGGGCGCGCTTGAGCTGCTGCATCAGGTATTCGCGCGCCTGGTTGACCTTCTGGTACACCTCGTAGATGCGGCGCGGGATGCGAATGACAGACGCCTTGTCGCGGAAGTACCGCTTGATCTCGCCAATGACGGTGGGGGTGGCGAAGCTGACGAACTTGACATCCTCGTTGACGTTGAACCGCTCGACTGCATTGATGAGTGCAACGCAGGCGACCTGGTAGATGTCATCCATCTCCACGCCACGATTGCTGAATTTCTTGGATATGATGTCGGCAAGATAGAGGTACCGGGCGACGATTTCGTTGCGCAGGGCGGCATCACGGCTGCGCGCATAACGCTCGAACAGCTCGCGCTCCGATTCCTCGCTCCGTTCCTGAACCGGCATTCTCCTAATCATCTGCCGCAGCCCTCCCCGTCGCCTTGACCAGCCGGACGGCCGCCATGCCATCGTCGGACAGGACCACCTCGTCCATCAGCGTGTCAAGGATGGCAAGCGCAAAATCGTCTTCCTCCGGGAAAAGGCTGGTTCCATGAAGTCCCTCGCCGTTGATCTCCATCGCCAACGAATCCGCGAGCACCTCGAACGACAACGACACGCTGCGGCCTGCCGAAGCGAAGGACGAGTCGATGACCTTGTTGAGAATCTCCGACACGCACACCTTGATGTCCTCGATGGTGTCGATGTCGAAGCCGCACCGGTTTGCGACGCCGGAAGCCGTCAGGCGGACGAGGCTGATCCATTCGGCCTGGGGCGGAATGCTCAGGACAATCTTCGCTGCCGTGCTCATTGTGCCTCCTCCAGGATGAAGGCCTTGTCGAGGCCCGTGATGCGGAACAGCTTGCGGATGCTGTCCTTGAGATTGGTGATGTATACGTGGTGGCTGTTCTGCCGGACCCGCTTGAGCGCGCCAAGCAGGATGCCCAGCCCCGTGCTGTCGATGTAGGCCAGACCCGTGCAGTCGAGTACGACATCCGCCTGCCCTTCGCCGACCGCTTCGTACAGCCGGCACTTGAAGTCGGGCGCGGCGAAGAGATCCACCTCGCCGGCCACACGGATGCGCATGGCATCGCGTTCCGCATCCCGTTCCATCGTCAACTCGAACATACCCGGTACCTCCGCATTTCCTCTTGTTGGCGGACACGCGGCGTCTCGCGCATGCCCGGCATGGTTTCTGCCATCGCTGCTCAGGGTTCGGTCAACGCATGCATCACCGCTTGACCCTTGTCCGGGAATTTCGATTTGTGGCCGAATACGGCGATGATGTCCTCTCCATATATCTGCAGTTCCTTGAGGAGCCGGCTGTCCGTCACACGGATGCCATACACGTGGGCGCCGCCGTCATCCCCTTCCGCCCGGTTGTCCGCGGGGACAACCACGGCTTGATCCTTCTGGGCCTCGGCGGTGGTGCCGTATTCCGCCAGCATGTCGTCAAGCGGGACAAACGCCCCCTGCTCGGCAAAGCTCGTGTAGACGGCTCTGTCCACAAGCATGATGTCCTGCTCGCCATACCCGATCTCGACCATGAGCTTCTGCTGCAGCGTGTATTCCATGGAGGCGTCGGTCTCGCCGCTGAGGTAGATGATTTGCACCATGGGGTTGCTTGTTCCGGGCAGCAGCGTTTTCATTGCCTCCTCGACCCGATCGGCTTCGGTGATGTAGATGTCACCCGCTGCCAGCAGGCGGAAATCCTCCCTCGGGCGGAACACGGTGGAGACAATGATCCAAACGACCAGGGCCAGCGCAAGCAGCACCGCGATGGCCGGCTTGGTGTAGTAGTGCAGCAGGTTGTCGAGCTTCGTCTGCTCCATCTTCAGCAGGCGGGCCAGGATGCCGGGATGGGCATCGCGCTCGCGAAGCCGCTTTTCCGCCTCCGGATCCTTCCAGGCGATGCCGGTGAGGATCTTGTAGGCCTCCTCCACCTGCGCCATGGTCCGGGCCGATTGCCCCTCGGGCTCGTCGCGCAGCTTGCGGACCAGGACATCGTAGCGTCTCGTGATTTCGTCGCGCGTCGCCTGTTCATGCAGCCCCAACAGGTCGCGGGCTTCCGTTTTCGTCATGGCACACCTCAGTTGTCGCGCGGCTTCATCGTCGGAAACAGCAGCACGTCGCGGATGGAGTAGGAATCGGTCAGGAGCATGATGAGCCGGTCGATGCCGATGCCAAGCCCCCCGGTCGGAGGCAGGCCGTGCTCAAGCGCGGTGACGTAGTCGTCGTCCATCATGTTGGCCTCCTCGTCCCCCGCCTCGCGCTTCTTGACCTGGGCCAGGAAGCGTTCCTTCTGGTCGATGGGATCGTTGAGTTCGGAATAGGCGTTGCCGAACTCGCGGGCGGTGATGAAGAACTCGAATCGTTCCACCAGCTCCGGCTTGCCGGGCTTGCGCTTGGTCAGCGGAGACACCTCGACGGGGTAGTCGAGGATGAAGGTGGGCTGGATGAGATTCGGCTCGACGAACTCCTCAAAGAACAGGTTCAGGATCTCTCCCTTGACAGGATTGCCGGTCAGATGGACACCCTTCTCGCGGGCGACCGCAACGGCTGCCGCGGTGTCTGCGATGGCGTCAAAGTCGACGCCGGCGTATTGCTTCACGGCTTCAACCATGGTCAGACGGTTCCAGGGCGGCGTGAGGTCGATCTCCGTCCCCTGGTAGGAGATCCTCATCGTGCCGAGCACCTCCTGCGCGACGGAGGAGACCATGGTTTCCGCGATCTCCATCATGCCGTGGTAGTCGGTGTAGGCCTGGTAAAGCTCCATCATCGTGAACTCGGGGTTGTGCTTGATCGACATGCCCTCGTTGCGGAACATGCGGCCGATCTCATAAACGCGTTCCATGCCGCCCACGATGAGCCGCTTGAGGAACAGCTCGGGCGCGATGCGCATGTACATGTCCAAATCGAGCGTGTTGTGATGGGTGATGAACGGGCGCGCGGTCGCGCCACCGGCGATGGTGTTGAGGATGGGGGTGTCGACCTCGAGGAATCCGCGGCCGTCGAGAAACCGACGGATCGCGGCGATGATGCGGCTGCGCACGATGAAGGTGCGGCGAACCTCGGGATTGACGATGAGGTCGAGATAGCGCTGCCGATAACGCGTGTCCGGATCCTTCAGGCCATGGAACTTCTCCGGCATCGGGCGGAGCGACTTGGCCAGCAGCGTGCAGGCGTCGACCTTCACGGAAGTTTCGCCGGCCCGGGTCTTGAAGACCTCGCCCTTCACACCGACCAAGTCGCCGAGGTCGAGCTTCTTGAACGCCTCATAAGCCTCCTCGCCCAGCTCGTTGATGCGCACATACAGCTGGATGCGGCCGTCGCGGTCCTGCAGGTCGCAGAATGTGGACTTGCCCATGCCGCGCTTGCTCATGAGCCTGCCGGCGATCGAGACGCGTCTGCCCTCATACCCCTCGTAGTTGGCCTGTATGGCACAGATGGCGGTGTCGACGTCGTACTTCACAACCTCGAACGGATCCTTCCCCGCCTCCTGCAGCTCAGCCAGCTTGGCGCGGCGGACGCGGAGAATCTCACTGAGGTCGGCTTCCGTTTCCGAGCCGTTCATTGCCTGTACGGGTTCCTGGTGGTCTGTCATGCATGCCTCCTGGCCGTATTGCTCTGTCCGCTGCCCCATATCCGTTTCCGGCAGGCATTGCGTCCGATGGCAAAAAAAACAGTCTACATTTTCATGTAAACTGTAGATGGTCTATTTGTTGATTATACAGGAACGACGGAGGCGGATCAAGCAAAGTTGCGGCAACACCGCAACGGACGGACACATGCGGCTCCGCTGGCGGAAGATATCCTTCCTTCGCTCACCCTTGGGACAGGCAACCAGCTCCATTGGCTACGGATCACCATGCCGAACGCGCCATTGATCCTGCCAATGTGCAGCATTTGCCAGGACTGTCTGGTGCATTGCGGGGAACGCGCATGCGCCGATTCCGAGAAAGAGCAGGTCATTCCCATCCCGCGCCTTACTTGTGGATGTCGATGATCTTGTACTTGTGCTTGCCGTTCGGCGCCTCGATTTCGACGGTGTCGCCGACCTTGTGCCCCAGCAGCGAGGAGCCCAGGGGCGATTCGTTGGAGATGCGGCCCTGCATCGGATCGGCCTCGGTGGAGCCGACGATGTGGAAATCCATCTCATCCTTCGTCTTCGTCTCGCGGATGTGCACATGGGTGCCGATCATGACGGTGCGCGTGTCCACTTCCTCGTCGTCGATGACGGTCGCGTGCTTGAGCATGCCTTCGAGCTGCATGATGCGCGCTTCGTTCTGCGCCTGTTCGTTCTTGGCGTCGTCATACTCGGAGTTCTCGGAAATGTCTCCGAATGCCAGCGCCGCCTTGATGCGCTCGGCATTTTCCTTGCGCTTGTCGCCCTTGAGGTAGTCGAGCTCCTCTTCAAGCTTCTTCAGGCCTTCGTATGTCAGAAGCACTTCTTTTGCGCTCATGGCAGTTTCTCCTTCCGGGTGGTGGAACCGAACCGCTTCGAGCCGGCGGTCGCCGATGCCGGATTCCACACATTTCCTGATTCAATTCCACTATTATAGAGGACGCCCGGAACCCTGTCAAGCAACGAATGATAGAGGGAAACAGACGGAATTTCCCGCCCGTCCGCCGCCTCTTTCTGTGCATCCTGCCGGGACCCTGACGCCTCATCCTCCCGTGGAGTAGTTCGGCGCCTCCTTGGTGATGTAGATGTCGTGCGGGTGACTCTCCTTGAGCGAGGCGTTCGTGATACGCAGGAACTTCGCCTTCGTCTGCAGCTCCTGGATGCTCTGCACGCCGCAGTACCCCATGGAATGCTTCAGGCCCTCGACCATCTGGAACACGGTGTCGGCCAGCGCCCCCTTGAATGGCACGCGACCCTCGACGCCCTCGGGCACGAGCTTTTGCTGGTTCTCCTGGAAATAGCGGTCCTTGCTGCCCTGCGCCATGGCACCGAGCGAACCCATGCCGCGGTAGACCTTGAAGCGGCGGCCCTGGTAGATCTCGGATTCTCCGGGGCTTTCCTCGGTGCCCGCAAGGAGGTTGCCGAGCATGACGGTGTTGGCACCCGCCGCGATGGCCTTCGGGATGTCGCCGGAATACTTGATGCCGCCGTCGCCGATGATCGGAATGTTGTGCTTGCGGGCTTCCTGCGCGCAGTCGTAGATGGCGGTGATTTGCGGTACGCCGATGCCGGCGACCACGCGGGTGGTGCAGATGGAGCCGGGGCCCATGCCGACCTTGACGCAGTCCGCGCCGGCCTCGATGAGGTCGCGCGTGCCTTCGGCCGTGGCCACGTTGCCGGCGATGACCTGCAGGGACGGATATGCCGCCTTGATGGCGCGGACGGCGTTGATGATGTTGTCGGAATGCCCGTGCGCCGAATCGAGGGCGATGACGTCGACCTGCGCCTGCACCAGTGCCTCGACGCGCTCGAGCATGTCGCGGGTGACGCCGACGGCCGCGCCGACCAGCAGGCGGCCGCGCGAATCCTTCGCGGAATTGGGGTATTGGATGGTTTTCTCAATGTCCTTGATGGTGATGAGTCCCTTTAGGTATCCCTGCTCGTCCACCAGCGGCAGCTTCTCGATCTTGTGTGCCGCCAGCAGCTCCTGCGCCTGCGCGAGCGTGGTACCCACAGGCGCCGTGATGAGATTTTCCTTGGTCATCACATCGCCGATCTTCTGGGAATAGTCCTTGAGGAAGCGCAAATCGCGGTTTGTGAGGATGCCGACGAGCTTGCCACTTTCGGTGATCGGCACGCCGGAGATGCGATACTTGCCCATCAGCTCGTTGGCGTCGCTGATGGTGTGGTGGGGGCTCAGGAAGAACGGATCGACGATGACGCCATGCTCGGAGCGCTTGACGCGGTCGACCTCCGTGGCCTGCTGCTCGATGCTCATGTTCTTGTGGATGATGCCGATGCCACCCTCGCGGGCGATGGCGATGGCGAGCCGGGATTCGGTGACGGTGTCCATGGCGGCGCTCATGAGCGGGATGTTCAGGCGGATGCTGTTGGTCAGCCAGGTACCCGTGTCGATGTCCTTGGGGAGCACCGAGGAACGCTGCGGGATGAGGAGCACGTCATCGAAGGTCAACCCGATCTTTTCGAACATGATGTCTATCTCCTTTCAGCAAGACAGGGGGGTGTCCCAACACCCGGGAAAACGGCAAAACCGTTGCGGGAAGCGGATGATAGAGGAATCGGCCGGATATCCGGCCGAAAGATTATTCCTATTATAGCGGATGGGTTTTCAAAAAGCAACGCGGCTGCATGCCAATCGCAGGAAATCCTGCATGCAGCCGGTTGCGTGAGCGACAGCGGGGACGGCAAAGTCTTTTCACAGCAGGCAACCGTAAGCCACGGCACGTATCCGGTGGTGATGATACAGCTCCTCATTGGGACTCATGTTGTGCATATACGAGATCGACAGCTTGTCCACAGGATCTGCCTCCATCCATGTTCCGGCGCCACCGGTCCAGCCGAAGCATCCCAAACGACCATTGTGACCGTACTTCTGCGTCTCAAGCGTGCGGAAGCCGAGTCCATAGCCATAACCCGCCAGATAATCGTTGTCGTAGTCTTTATGCGAGACCTCGTCAAGCTGGCTGACATGCAGCATGTTCACCGTGCCTTCACCCATCAGCTTCCTGCCCTTGTAGGTGCCGCCGTTGGCAAGCATCTGCATGAAGGCGGCGAAATCGTTTGGCGTGCTCATCAGATTGGGGCGACCGTGCACTGGCATGTAGTTCTTGTCCATCCAACGATCAAGTTCAACGGAAGCAGGGGTGAAGCTGCCGTCCTTGCCTTTGCCGTAGTGAGTAACCAGGAAGGAGCGGTTTGCATCGGTTACATACGTATCGGTATGCTCGAGTTCCAAAGGCTCTATGAGCCTCTCTTTGAAAACCTCGCGCAGCGCCTTGCCGGTGAACACTTCAACAAGAGCGCCGGTGATCTCGCTGCCGAAACCATATTGCCAATGGGTGCCCGGCTCAAACATGACAGGGGCATCTGCCATGATCCTCGCTTCTTCAAGCAGGGTGGGGACACCTTTTTCACAAAGCTTCGCGATCTGCCTGCTCATCGCTGCCAGTGTCGGCGTAACGGGATCTACCGCCGGCATCATGCAGTAGGGCATGCCGCACATCATCGCGACAGCGTCCCGGATCGTCATCGGTTTTTCCAGCGGTACGGCCTTTACTTCTCCATTGGGTGCGACCGCATAGCGCATGGTGTTCTTCCACTCGGGGATATAGTCGCCGATGGGGTCTGAGAAAAGGAATTCGCCCTCTTCATAGAGCATGCCCATAATCGCATAGGTGAAGAGCTTCGTGGTGGAGGCCTGACGGAACATCGAGCTGCGGTCGACAGGCCTTCCGCTCTCGATATCGGCGTAACCCGCGTATCCTTCGTAAATGATCTCGTCGCCTTGCATGATGCTGATACCGCAGCCAGGAATGGATTTGGTGTCTACAAATCTGTTGATGAGCCTGTCCAGTTTGGCAAAGTCCCTTTTCATCATTGAAATCCTCGCTTTCATGTGAATAACCGGGAGCGGCGGAACAGGCAGCAAAAAGGCGCCGGTCGATTCAACCCCAATCCCCGTATTTCCTGTGGAAACACCCGGAGCCCGGCATTTCCTGCGGAAGTACCCGGGGATGGTGCAATTCGCGGCGACCGGCGCCTTGCTGCATGACGAACCCGGACGAACGGCTCCCGGGTGTTTTGAGGACGGAGACGGCTGCCCCATGCTGGCACATGCGGATCTCCCCACTGCTTGCAGGAAGGCTTGCTGCGAACCCCGCTGCGCCCCCCGCCTTGGGGCTTGGCAGGGAACAACCTGCGCTGTCTTCGAATCGCATGGCCAAACCTGCCATGCGCTTGGGATATAAACAGGAAATCCTCTTCCGGCGCCCTATGCGTAGCAATCGGCGATCGGCAGCGCCTCGGGCCTGGCGCAGGTGCTTGCGATGGCCACGGTGCGCTCCAGGCGTGCGGCGTCGTGGATGCCGTGCATGATGTCGAGTACATGGTAGGCCAGTGCCATGTCCGCGCGGTGCGGGGTGCCGGCCGCGATGCCGCGGGCCATGTCCGCCACGCCGATGCCGCGGCTGTTGTCGGAGAAGCCGTGAGAAAGCGGCATCGGGGTCCAGTCCGCCTGACCCATGCGGCGCAGCAGCACCGGGCCGCCGAAGGTGTTCGGATCGGGCACGAGGAGGGTGCCCTCGCTGCCGTAGAGCTCGATGCGCGGCAGCGTCGAATGCCACACGTCGAAGGTGGTCATGACGGTGGCGGATTGGCCGGCGACGAAGCGCAGCAGGCCGGTCACATGGGTTGGCACCTCGACGTCGATCACCTTGCCATACTTCTTTTCGCTGGTGATCGTCCGCGTCGGGAAGGTGGCATCGGCATGCCCCGCGACCGACGCCACCGGACCGAGCAGGTTCACCAGGGCGGTCAGGTAGTAGGGCCCCATGTCGAACAGCGGGCCGCCGCCGACCTCATAGTAGAACTCCGGATCCGGATGCCAGCTTTCATGCCCGTGGCAGGTCATGAAGGCGGTCGCGCCGGTCGGACGGCCGATCCAGCCGTCGTCGAGGAGCTTTCTGACCGTCTGGATGCCGCCGCCGAGGAACGTATCCGGCGCGCAACCGATGCGAAGGCCCTTTTCCCGCGCCTTCGCGAGCATCGCCTGCCCATCCTCGCGGGTGATGGCGAAGGGCTTCTCGAGGTACACATGCTTGCCGGCCTCCAGCGCGGCAAGCGTAACGGCCGCGTGCGCCTTGGGAATCGTGAGGTTCACAATGATGGAGATGGACGGATCCGCAAGGAGCGACTCGACCGACATGGCGGTGATGCCGTGCTCCGCGGCCTTGGCCTCGGCCCGTTCGGCCACCATGTCGGCGCATGCCGCGAGCTCGATGTTGCGGAAGGTCTTCGTCAGGTTCTGCAGGTAGATGCCGCTGATGTTGCCGCATCCGATGATGCCGACTCTTGTACGCATGGTTTCTCCTCCTCACGCCTTGAACACATCGACCGAAAGCTTGTTTTCCACGGCGATGCGCTTGCCCTCGGCCGCCCACAGCATGCCGCGGCGCATCATCTCCCGCGCCTGGGGGATGTCGAAGACATCGTTGTGGTGTCCCAGCGAGGTGTAGAACACGCGTCCGTGACCCCAGCGCTTCGTCCAGGTCACCGGCATCAGGACAGTGCCGTTGGATGCATGGTACCCGTTGACGACAGGGAACGTGCAGGTCGCGAGGATCTCGTTGGCCGGATCGACATGCAGGTAGTACTGCTCCGTGGCCACATCGAAGTCCGTGAGTCCCTCCGTGATGCCGCCGGACGTGCGTCGCAGGCTGATGCGGTGCATCGTGCCGTCGTTGCCCGGGTGGGCCACCCACTGGCCGCCCGTCATGAACTGCCAGTCGACGTTCTCGCGGAACGAGTCGCACATGCCGCCATGGCAGCCGGACAGGCCCACGCCGGATGCGACTGCCTCCAGCACGGGGCGGCACTGCTCGTTCGTGATCTGTCCCATCGTCCAGACGGGCACGATCAGATCCAGCGACTTGAGCCGCTCGCCGTCCAGCAACGCGTCCAGCGTGTCGGACACCTCGACTGCAAAGCCCTCGCCCCGCAACATGGCGGCGAAGCGTTCCGACACGAGCACCGGCTCGTGGCCGTCCCACCCGCCTTGTACGATCAAAGCCTGCTTGCCCATTTTTTGTCCCCCTTGCCGCCGTGGCGGCCCCCGTTGCGTCAGGCGCCGCCATCCGGCGCGCCGATTGCGGATCTCGCGCCATTTGGCGCTGCATCCCTCAAGGATAGGATAAGGCCGGCCGAAGCGGCGCGCTCGTCGAAAGGTACGGAATACCGGCCATTTTTTGCTATAATGGACAGGCAGCACCCGCCACCCTTACGGCGGGAAGACAGGGGGCAGCATGCGCGTTTTTCATGAAATCCGCCGTCCGCCGGAGGACGACCCGTTTGGCGTCTCGGCCTACCGGACCCGTTCTTTCGCATTCATGGCGCACTGGCATCACGACATCGAGATCATCCTCTCGCTCGGCGGCGAGATCCCGATCGGCATCGGAGGCAGGACGCACCGCATGCGCGAGGGCGACATCGCGATTGCCGGCAGCGGGGAAATTCACTTCTACGAAGGCGAGCCGGACGGATGTGAGATTCTGATCGTCATCATTCCGCCGGGTCTTGCCGGAAGGGGGTGCTGGCCAATGGGCCAGCGCTTCGCCACGCCGTTCTTCACCGCGTCGGGCGAGCCGGCGCCCGGCACCGTGACACGCGTCCCCGAGTCCGATCTCGCGGTGCTGCGCCGCCTGCTGCTCGCGTTGGAGCGGGAGGTGCCCAGACGCGACGCCGCCCATGCCGACCTGCTCCGCGGCCATATCCACCTGCTGCTGGGTGCGGCCGTCCGGCTGCTTCCGACCGAGGCGTCGACCGAGGCGGGCGAAAAGCGCAGGCTCGAGCAGGTGATGCGCATTCAGGAGGCGTTGGAGTGGCTGGAGGCGAACTACCGTACGGAAGTCTCGCTCGAGGACCTGGCCCGGCGCATGAACGTGAGCTACCATTACTTGTCGCGCCTGTTCGGCGAGACGGTCGGCACGCCGTTCAAGCAGCATCTGAACCGGTTGCGCGTCAACGAGGCCGACCGGCTGTTGACCGGCAGCACGCTGTCCATCACGGAAATCGCGTTGCAAAGCGGATTCAACAGCCTCCGCACCTTCAACCGCGCCTACCGGTCCATCCGGGGCAAGACTCCCTCGACAGGACGCTGACCGGACGCCGGGCGCCAAACAGTCACCGCAACGGCTGTTCATCGCGGCATGAGCTTCCCGGCGGTGCGACGCCCGATCAGGTCTTGCGCCCGTCCAGCGCGTCGCGCAGGGCCCTGGCCCGCTTCTCCCCAAACCCTTCGACAGCCGCGATTTCCCCGACCGACGCCCTTCGGATGGCGGCGACGGAACCGAATGCGGCCAGCAGCGCCTTCTTGCGCGTGGGGCCGATGCCCGGCAGGTCGTCGAGCGCGGACTTCACCTGCCGTTTGCTCCGCAGGTTCCGGTTGTAGGTGATGGCAAACCGGTGCGCCTCGTTCTGGATGGAAGCGACCAGCCGCAGCACATCCTGATGGCGGGTCAGGTCGACCTCCCCCTTGTCGTTCACGAGGCGATGCGAACGGTGCCGGTCGTCCTTCGCCATGCCCCAGACCGGAATGTCCAGCGCAAGCGAGCGGAGCACCTCCTCCACCGCATGCACATGGCCGATGCCGCCATCGGCGAGGATCAGGTCGGGCTTGCGCCCGAACGCGTCGTCCGCGGATCCGTCGAGAAAACGGCGAAAACGGCGGTGCACGGCCTGCTGCATGCTGGCGTAGTCATCCTGGACCTGCTGGTTCCTCATCCGGAAGCGGCGGTAGCAGGACCGGTCGGGTGCGCCGTCGCGGAAGACGACCATGGAGGCGACCATCTCGCTCGTACCCGTGTTGGAGATGTCGTACGCCTCGACGACAGCGGGCATGGCCGGCAGGCCGAGCATCCGGTGCATGCGGGCGAGCGCTTCCTGGTTCTCGTCGCGCCGGGTCAGCACGACCCGGCTGTATTGGGCCAGCTCTTCAGCCGCGTTTTTCTTCGCCATGTCGATCAGATCGGTCTTGAATCCGCGTTGCGGCACCTGAAGGTCGACCTTCCCGCCGCGCCGCTCCGCCAGCCATTCGGACACCGGCTCCAG
>JAEXRM010000157.1 GCA_023440865.1 Bacillota bacterium | reverse complement strand
TGGTGCCCGCCTTGGGGAATGGGTCCATGACCACGCGCTTGACCTGCCCGTCGGATCCGATGCGGTTCTTGTACGCATCGGATCCGGCAAGCGGCTTGACCTCGTAGGTGTCCATGTTTTCGGTTTTGAGCCGGATGGTCTGGTCCGGGATGTCGAAGTCCTGAAACACCTCGGAAAGCGAAGCCTGCTGCAGCAGCCAGCCGCCGGTGACCGACGGGGCGACGATGCGGAGCGCGGATTGGCGCGACTCGTCCAGCAGGACGTCGTTGGCCTTCCAGTCGCCGGCAGGCAGCTGGAACGATTCCTCGCCCACCTTCGTGATGGCGCTGAAGTCGAGGCGCTTGACGCCGGACTGCAGCGTGTAGGTGACGTTGCGCAAAGAAAGCCGTTTGCCACGTGCCACAGGATCCGGAAGCACCAGTGTGCGGCCCGTGTCTGTTCCGACAGAAGGCCCGACGGCCGGATTGTCGCCACGCGTCGGGTCATAGGGAATATCAAGCGGCCGGATCGATGGCAGCAGCGGAATGTCCCTGATGTTGCCCGGCAGAACGGAGGAATAGGGCGGCGGCGTCGAGGATGCGGCCGGCAGGACAACCATGGCGTTGGCGTCTGTTGCCATGCCGGGGAAGAACGGGATGGCGAGGGACAGGACCAACAGCCAGACAATGGACCGGTGGCGCCGGATGAAAGAATGTGTCATGCGTGATATCCTCCTCGGGGCTTGTCTCTGTATCGTGTCTGTTGTGCAACGTTCCTGTACATGGAACGAATTGTCTTTCCTCTTTTAAAATATACCTCGCAGTGGAATATGGAAAGAGCCTCCATACGTCGGTTTTCGTCGAAAAGGGCGTTGCCTTCCATAGGTGCGATGATATGGACACATGGCTCATCATTGTCCATTTTCATGAGGGGCAGCCTCTGACGGGTGTCAAGCATAAAGGCTTGACACCTTCGATTGATCCATGGTATCATCGGAGCGGTGGCTGACGGCCGGCATGCGCCCTCCGTAGGCCTGAAAGGCGGAAATCGGGTGATGAAGCGCACGGTGGAACGGTCGGAGAGCCTTTCGGAAACGGAAAAAGCCGCTTCCGGTGAACTGGCCTCCGTCACGCTGCTGCTCGACTTCTATGGAGAGCTGCTCACGCCGCGCCAGTCCGAGGTGCTCGATCTGCACTGCAACAGCGACCTGTCCCTTGCCGAGATCGCCGAGGAGCTATCCGTTAGCCGCCAGGCGGTGCACGATGCCATCCGGACCGGAAAGGCGCTGCTTGAGCGCTATGAGTCGAAGCTCGGCCTGCTGGCCCGTTTCTCCCGGCAGCGCGACATGGCGCGCGGGGCCTTGGAACTGGTCGAAGGCCTGCTTGAAACGGATGATCCCCACCGTCGCGATGATATGGCCAGGCAGGCTGTTTCCTCACTTCGGCAGCTGATGGAACAATTGTGACTTTCCCGCCGTATCCTGCAACAGGATGCACACGGACCGGACAACACCGACGTTGATCGATCCGGGAAATGCGCCGGCATCCCGGCGACTGGAGACATATGGCATTTGAGGGTTTGAGCGAAAAACTGACGGCACTGGTCAAGAAAATGAAGGGCCAGGCCCGTGTCTCTGAAAAGGACGTCAAGGACATGATGCGCGAGATCAAGCTCGCGCTGCTCGAGGCGGATGTCAGCTTCAAGGTCGTCAAGGATTTCATCGCCACCATCTCGGAACGCGCCGTCGGCGCCGATGTGCTCGAAAGCCTCACACCGGGCCAGCAGATCGTCAAGATCGTGCATGAGGAGCTCATCAGGCTCATGGGCTCGGTGCCCTCGAAGATCACCTACTCGTCCGCACCGCCCTCCGTCTACATGCTGTGCGGCCTGCAGGGCGCCGGCAAGACCACGACGGCGGGCAAGCTCGGTTCCCTGCTGCGCAAGGATGGAAAGCGCCCCATGCTGGTCGCCTGCGACATCTACCGCCCAGCCGCCGTCAAGCAGCTGCAGGTGGTCGGCGGACAGCTGAACATCCCCGTCTTCGAGATGGGCACCGGCACCCGTCCCGTGGAAATCGCCCAGAAGGCAATCGCCCACGCGCGGTCCATGATGTACGATGTCGTCATCATCGACACGGCGGGCCGGTTGCACATCGATGAAACCCTCATGGAGGAGCTGCGCGACATCCGCAAGGCCGTCAAACCGCAGGAAATCCTGCTGGTCGTCGACTCCATGACGGGCCAGGACGCGGTCAACGTGGCGGGCACCTTCAATGAACAGCTCGGCATCGACGGCATCATCCTCACCAAGCTCGACGGCGACACCCGTGGCGGTGCGGCCCTCTCGACCAAGGCCGTCACCGGCAAGCCCGTGAAGTTCTCCTGCATCGGCGAAAAGCTCAGCGACATCGAGCCGTTTTATCCGGACCGCATGGCCTCCCGCATCCTGGGCATGGGCGATGTGCTCAGCCTCATCGAGAAGGCCCAGACCGCCTTTGATGAGAAGTCTGCGGCCGATCTCGAGAAGAAGATGCGCACGCAGACCTTCACGCTCGATGATTTCCTCGCCCAGATGCAGCAGATCAAGAAGATGGGACCCATCCAGGACCTGCTGGGCATGATACCGGGTGTCGACGCCAAGGCCCTCAAGGGCATGGATTTCGATGAAAAGCAGTATGGACGCACCATGGCCATCATCCAGTCGATGACGGCCCGCGAGCGCGTCAAGCCTGACATCATCAACGCGTCCCGTCGCATCCGCATTTCCAAGGGCAGCGGCACGACCGTACAGGATGTCAACCGGCTGCTCAAGCAGTTCGAGGACATGAAGAAGATGATGAAGCAGTTCTCCGGCCCCATGGGGAAAAAGCTGATGAAGGGCATGGGCAACCGCATGGGCGGCAAGATGCCATTCTGACCGGGCCCCGCTTGCGGGGCAGCATCTTGCGGGCCATCCTGCGAGATCCATTTGATGCCGTTGGAACGGGAACCGTTCCTGGATGCATAGAAACCCGACAACTAGACGAACCAAGCAAAGAAAAGGTGGTGCAAGAACATGGTCAAGATGAGATTGAAGCGCATGGGCGCGAAGAAGGCTCCCTACTACCGGATCATCGTCGCCGACGGTCGTTCCCCGCGTGACGGCAAGTTCATCGCGCAGGTCGGAACCTACGATCCGCTGAAGAACCCGGCCGCCATCTCCTTCGACGTCGAAGAGGCGAAGAAGTGGATCGCAAATGGCGCGCAGCCGACCGATACCGTCAAGAAGCTGCTGAAGATCGCCGGCGTGACGGAGTGATTCCGCGGAAGACGGCGTGGTGACCCGAGATACGGGTGCGCCGCGCCGGCTGACCCGCAACCGCACATCGGTTGGAGGTGAAGCCATGAAGGAATTGCTCGAACAGATCGCCCGCGCACTGGTGGACCATCCGGAAAACGTTTCTGTCACCGAAGTCGAGGAGGAGGGCGAACTCATCCTGGAGTTGCGTGTGGCGGACGACGACATGGGCAAGGTCATCGGCAAGCAGGGACGCATCGCCAAGGCGATCCGCGTGGTCATGAAGGCGGCAGCCGTCAGCGATGACCGCAAGGTATCCGTGGAGATCGTACAGTAAGGCGTCGGCAGGATGCTGACTGTTCTTTACCAAAAAGCAATGGCGTGTATGGCCATTGCTTTTTGGCATTCATAGAGCAGCAGCATCCTGCAAAGCCAAGGCGTCGGCAGGATGCTGACTGTTCTTTACCAAAAAGCAATGGCGTGTATGGCCATTGCTTTTTGGTATTCATAGAGCAGCAGCATCCTGCCAAGCCATATGCCCATGCGAGGCGAACGGCTTCGCATGGGCCCCTTGGCCCGGGTCAGCCTTCGAGGAACGCCCGCAGGATCGGATTGATGCGGTCGGGCGCGCGCAGCGGGAAATCATGGTTCAGGCCGTCAAGCACCCTCGTCCGGCAATGCGGGTTGCGTCGGCCAAGCTCGACGAGCGAATGCCTCATCTCGGCGACTTCCTTTGAACCACAGACAGCCAGCATCGGAATGGATACGGACGCGTAGCCTGGCAGTTCGTCCAGGCGGATGCGGCGGCTGAACCAGGCGACATACTGTTCGGAGGTGATCCGGCTGGCATATTCGACCAAGAAGGCGGCCTGCTCCGGTGTATAGCCCCAGTACCGAGCCTGCCAGCGCAACAGGAACTTCATGCGCAGGGTGGTCGATGACCAACGCGCGATCCGCGTGTATGTCCGGATGCTTTTGTCGGAGGCGCATACCCAGGCGCTGAGAAACACGGCGCGGGAAAACAGTTCCGGGTATCGCGACACAAGTCCGACCGCCAGCTCGCCACCGAGCGAGTGCCCCATGACCGCAACACGATTCGTATGGAATGAGCGGACCAATGCCGCCAGTGCAGCCAGTGTCTCCTCCGGATCGTACACACGGTTCATGGCGCGTCCGCTGCCCGGAAGATGGGGGACGACCAGGAACCAGTGGTCCTGGAACTCATACTGGTGGCAGAACGTATCCGTGGCGGCGGCGCCATGGAGCAGCAGGAGTGTTGGGTTGGCCGGATCTCCATAGGTGTCGTATGGCATGATGCCTGGCTCCCGTTGTTCGGTTATGTGTGTCATCTGATGACCTCCTTTTGGGCATGCGTGGTTGCATGGATTGTCGATCATCTGTTCCCGATGGCAGGAACAGTGTGTCAAAGGACTTCATCCCGGCGGTAGAGCAGGCGCCGCAGCATCATCAGGACCTCGGAGAAATCGCGGTTGATGGCTTCCGGATCAACGACCGGCTTCTGGAAATGTTCCCGCATGCAGCCGTCGGCGCACCAGAGCAGCATTTTCAACAGCAGCTCGATGTCCACATCATCATCAAAACGGCTGCGGTCCACGCGGGCGAGAAACGCGGCAATGCTTTCCGGAACCAGATCCGCGTCGACAGACGCTAGATCGCTCCGCAGCAGCGGATCCTCTTCGCGATAGGCGCGGATCAGGAATTCGAACAGATGCCGGTGGCGGCCCATGATTTCCGTCTTGACCTGTTGGGAATGCAGCAGCAGCCGAAAAAAGTCATGCTCCGCCTCAAGACGCCGTCGGGCCAGCTCGTCCGCCACAAGCCCGGTGCAGTACCGGTACATCGAGCGATGCAGTTCGCGCTTGTTCTGGAAGTAATGGAAAAGCAATCCCTTCGATATGCCGGCTTCCCGTGCGATCTCAAGCGTGGACGCGTTGGCATAGCCGTATGCCGCGAACACCTTCATGGCGGCGTTGCGGATGGCGTCCTGCCGTGCCGGGGGAAGCAGCAGAAAACGTTCGTTCATGGCAACATCCTTTCGATTGACCGGAACGGTCAACGCACAGGTTCGTTATACCCCCGTTGACCATTTCGGACAAGACCCCCGGCTGAAGAAGTTCGAAAAAAGACAGGTTCCCGGCACTTGGCCGAAAACCTGTCTTGCATGGACGAAATAGGTACCGTGATCAGTCGGGCGGGGGATCACTTCGCGGTGATGTAGCCTTCCGCCTTCAGCAGCTCCGCCATCAGCACACCGCCGCCGGCTGCGCCGCGCACGGTGTTGTGGGAAAGGCTGACGAACTTGTAGTCGAACATCGTGTCCTCGCGCAGGCGGCCGATGGTGACGCCCATGCCGCCATGGATGTCGCGGTCGAGCTTCGTCTGGGGGCGGTTGTCCTCTTCGAAGTAAGTCAGAAACGGCTTCGGCGCGCTTGGCAGGTTCAGCTTCTGGGGAATACCCTCGAAAGCGGCCCAACGTGCCAGGATTTCCTCCTTGGACGGCTTGCGGTCGAACGTGACGAATGTGGAGGCCATGTGGCCGTCGGTGACGGGAACGCGGATGCACTGGGCGGTGATCAGCGGGGATGCCGCCTTCACGATGCCTTCCGTACCGACGGTGCCCCAGATGCGCAGCGGTTCCTGCTCGCTCTTTTCTTCCTCGCCGCCGAT
>JAEXRM010000155.1 GCA_023440865.1 Bacillota bacterium | reverse complement strand
GTCCACGATCTTCGGCACCGTGGCGGCCATCGGCATCCACAATACGGGCCGGGCGGTGCGCACGACGATGCTCAACATCAACAACGTGCCCGTGCTCAATCCGGACATCATCACCGGTGTCGCGCTGATGACGCTGTTCATTTCCACGGGCCTGCCGCTTGGACCCGTCGCGATGCTGATCGCGCACATCGTGTTTTCGACGCCCTACGTCATCCTTGCGGTGCTGCCGAAGCTGCGGCAGATGAACCGTTACACCGCCGAGGCGGCGATGGACCTGGGCGCGACGCCCGCCATGGCGCTGCGGAAGGTCATTCTGCCTGAAATCACACCCGGCATCGTCAGCGGTGCGCTGATGGCGTTCACGATGTCCATCGACGATTTCGTGATCAGCTTCTTCACCGCCGGCACGGAAGCCACGAACCTGTCGATCCTGATCTACTCCATGGCCAAGCGCGGCGTGAAGCCGTCGATCAACGCGCTTTCCACCGTGATGTTCCTGGTTGTGCTCGTCCTGCTGCTGATCATCAACCGCAAAAGCGAAAAGGGAGAGGAACTGCTGTCATGAGAAAGAAAATCGCCGGACTCCTGGTCGTTGTGATGCTGTTCGCCATCGTGCCCATGTTCGGCGGCTGCGCCGGAAAATCCAAGGTGACCCTCAACGTGTTCAACTGGGGCGAGTACATGGACGAGACCCTGCTCGAGAAATTCGAGCAGGAAACCGGCATCGGCGTCAACTACAAGCTCTACGACACCAACGAGACGCTTCTCGCAAAGATGGAGGCCGGCGGCAGCACATATGACGTCGTGTTTCCGTCCGACTACGCCATCTCCGAGATGATCAAGAAGGACATGCTGCTGCCGCTTGACTTCCAGAACATCCCGAACTACAAGTACATCGACGAGCGGACGAGGAACCTCGCCTACGATCCGGACAACAAGTATTCCGTGCCGTATTTCTGGGGCACCGTCGGCATCCTGTACAACAAGGAAATGGTCACCGATCCCGTCGAGAGCTGGGACATCCTGTGGAACGAAAAGTACAAGGGCATGATCCTGATGAAGAAGGATGTGCGCGATTCCATGGGCGTGGCGCTCAAACGGCTTGGGTATTCGGTCAACAGCACCGACCAGGCGCAGCTGCAGGAGGCCAAGGATAGCCTTGTCGCGCAGAAGCCGCTCATCAACGGCTATTATGGCGACGAGATCAAGGACATGATCGCCAACGGGGACGCCGCGATGGGTGTCACCTATTCGGGGGATCCCATGGACCTGCACTGGGACGAATCCGCCGACTTCAGCTATGTCGGCTATGCCATTCCGAAGGAAGGCACGAACGTCTGGTATGACGCGATGGTCATTCCCAGGAGCAGCACCCACAAGAAGGAAGCCGAAGCCTTCATCAACTTCATGCTCGACCCGGAGAACGCGTACCTCAATTCCATGGCTGTCGGCTACACCTCGCCGAACACCGAGGCACTCAGGCGCATCCGGGCGGAAACACCGGAAATCTTCGAAATGGATGCCTACTGGCCCAAGGACGAGGTGCTTGCCAAGAGCGAGGCCTATGTCGACCTCGGGGACGCGAAGACCCGCTACAACGAGCTGTGGATGGAGATTCGCGTCGAGTGAGTCCGCCTGCGTCCCCCTTTTCCCGAATGCGCTCCTGTCGTGCGCGATGGGTGGGAATCCATACGGAATTGCGCGTTTGTCCGGACCTCCGCGCGGGAATGTATCAGCAGATTGCATCATCATGACGCCGGCCGTCAGGGCGTCCTGGTGGCCATGTGCCACCAGGGCGACGATGGTCGGTGTTTCCGGTTCCGGCTGTCTGTGTGGTTGAACGGTGGATGGATGTGATCGAGTCTGCTTTCCCCAGAGGTATGCATGGACCTGTACATTGCCCGGCAACCCATTTTCGATCGGAACCTCGAGGTGTTCGGCTATGAACTGTTATACCGCAACAGCCGTGAAAACCGGTATGTTGCGGCGGATGCGGACGAAGCCAGCTCCAGCGTCATCATCAACGCCTTCACCGTGCTCGGCCTCGAGAACCTCACGGGAGGCAAGCGCGCCTTTGTCAATTTCACGGACCGGCTGCTGAAGGAACGCGTGGCAACCCTGTTCCCCAAGGAGCTCCTGGTGGTCGAGGTGCTTGAGGATGTCGTGCCGGACCGCGAGATCCAGGAAGCCTGCACGGATTTCAAGAGCAAGGGCTACCTGGTGGCACTGGATGATTTCATCAACCGGCCCGAACTCAAGCCGCTGATCGACCTAGCGGACATCATCAAGGTGGACTTCACCCTGCTGGGCGAACGCGAGCGCCAATCGGTCGTGCGCGTCCTGTCCAACGGCCGCATCCGTTTCCTGGCCGAAAAGGTGGAGACCCTGGAGGAATTCGAGAAAGCGAAGGCATGGGGATATTCCCTTTTTCAGGGGTATTTCTTCGCCAAGCCCGTCATTCACCCCGTCGGAGAAATACCGCCCATGCGCATCAGCCAGTTGCGGCTGCTTGAGGCGCTGAACCGGGATGATGTCGAATTCGGCATGGTGACGGACATCGTGTCGCAGGACGTGTCACTGTCCTACAAGCTGCTGCGGTTGATCAACTCGCCGGCCATCGGGCGGCCCGTCCGCATCGACTCGATCCGTCAGGCCCTGGTGATGCTGGGGCTGCGCGAGCTGAAAAAATGGCTCTCGCTGATCGTGCTGCGGGGTATCGCCAGCCACAAGCCCGACGAGCTGGTGCGGTCCTCGCTCATCCGGGCCAAGCTTCTGGAGTCGATCGGGGCGGATTCCCGGATGCCGAACGCGAAGGAGGAGATGTTCCTGCTCGGACTCTTTTCCCAGCTCGACGTCATGATGGACCGGCCGCTTTCGGAGCTGCTTTCCGGGCTCAGCGTGTCGGATGCGATCAAGAACGGGCTGTTGCGGGGCGAAGGGATGTACGGCGTGTTCTTCGAGCTGGTATGCCACTTCGAGCGGGGCGAGTGGAACGAGGTGACCCGCATCTGCACGATGCTGGGCCAGAATCCGGATCGCTTGACACCGGTCTGGTGCAAGGCCGTCGCGTGGTGCACCGATGTGCTGGAGCAGACCTGATCCGATGGGTGTCACGCACGGCATGCCGGACCACCTCCCTGCGGGAACGACATGGACGCGCAGCGGCACAGGCCGGAGGAGCCGCATCAAAGGGGCCCTTGCCCTGGAAAGAGGCAGCATGGATCAATGGAGTCCCGCGTCTGCTCCCCTGGCGGACGCCATTCTGCGTGCCGGAAGCCGTGAACGCATTGCCTTCCACATGCCCGGCCATGCAAGCGGCCGGGGGCTTCCGCATGAGCTTGCCGCCCGGTTCGGGCAACTGGACACAACGGAGCTGCCCGACACCGATGATCTGGCACATCCCGGGCACATGCTGCTCGATGCGCAGGTCCGCACCGCGGAAGCATTCGGCTCCGCACGCAGCCACCTGCTCGTGAATGGGTCGACCGTCGGCATCCTGGCCATGGTCCACTGTGTGGTGGGACCGGGGGATGTCCTGCTGGTTGGCCGGGACTGCCACCGGTCCGTCCTGAACGCCATTCGACTGGCCGGAGCGGAGCCCGTGTTTGTCGCAACCCCCGCTGTTTCCGATGGCGGTTTGCCCCGTGGGCCCTCGTCCGAAGATTTTCTCGAAGTGGCCGCGCGGCATCCGCAGGCGCGCGCCGTGCTGCTGACGCGTCCGAACTATTATGGCGTCGCCGTGGATCTGGATGGTCTGTCGCAGGCGCTGCACCGCAATGGCATGCACCTGCTGGTGGATGAGGCACATGGCGCGCATTTTTCCGCAGATCCCCGCTTTCCCGCGACAGCCCTTGCTTCCGGGGCGGATCTGGTGGTGCAGAGTCTCCACAAGACCCTGCCTTCACCCTCGCAGACCGCCGTCTTGCATGAAGGACATGCCTGGACCGGGGTCCGCGCGGGGCTCCCGGTTTCTTCCGTGGCGGAGGCCATCGCGCTGTTCCAGACATCGAGCCCTTCCTGGCCGTTGCTGGCCTTCGCGGATGCGGCCGTGTCCTGGTACGCGGCGCATGGCGCGGCGGCATATGCCGCCCTGCTGGATCGGATTGCGGCCTTTTCCGACCGGCTCCATGCGGGAAAGGAGGGTCGACGGAACCGGTTTCACCTGGTTGGCCCGGAAGCGCTGCCCGCAGTCTGCGGGAAGGATCCGACCCGGCTGGTCCTGTCCGCTCCCGGTTGTGGCGTGGCGTTGGAACGCTTCCTGCGAACCACGGCGGGCATCGTGGTTGAAATGGCCGATCTGGATCATGTCGTGCTGATCACCACGCCGTTTCATGATATGGCGGATTTTGACGCGCTGGCCGATGCGCTGGATGCCGCGGGAGAGGTCATGGCACCTGAAGGCGAAACGGTGCCGTGCAGGGGGGCTGGGGCAGCTGCGGATTCGGATGCCTTTCCGGATGCCCTTCCGGATGCCCTTTCGGATGCCTTTCCGGGCTCGAAGCCGGATGCCCTGCCGCAAAGTGTCCTGCCAATGGATGTCGCCGCTTGCCGGGCACGGGAGCCGGTCCCGCTGCCGGAGGCTGCCGGACGCATCGCCGCCGTTGCCGTGGTGCCCTATCCTCCCGGTGTGGCCGCCATTGTGGCCGGTGAACGGTACGACGGTGCGCTGGTGACCCGCCTTTGCCGGATGGCGGAAGCCGGCGTCACCCTCAACGGCCTCGTGGACGGGAAGTGCCTCTGCGTCAGGGAGACGGTCGAAGCGTGAAATGATGCGCAAGCGTCGGCATGGGAGGTGCTTGCATGGATGTCCTGCAATGGCTTCTGGAACCGGAGAATCCCTCCGTCCGATATCGGACACTTGTCGAGTTGCTTGATCTGGGTGAAACCCCGGAGGCGCGCGAAGCCAAACGATCCATCCCTGAATCGTTGCCTGTCAGGAAGCTGCTCGATGCGATGCACCCCGATGGATACTGGCTGCAGAAGGATGCGCGTACCGGCCTGTACCGCGGTGACGGCGTGGAATACGGCAGCTTCGGCACAACGCATTTCTGCCTGTCGTATTGCGATGACATGACACGCGACGCTTTTCCTGTCATCTGGCGTACGAACATCTGGGAGATCCTCTACGCGCTCGGCAGAATGGGATATGGCAGGGATGAGCGCCTCAAGGACGCCTGGCATGTGCTGCAGAGCCGCAGGCTCCCGGATGGGCGTTTTGTGCTGGATCGGACGCCGGCGCAAAGCCCATGGAAGATTGGCAAGGTTGGGGAGCCGAACAAGTGGCTCACCTTGTATGGCCTGCTGGCGGAGAAGCATGCGGGGCCCGTGTGAGCGCGAATGATTGCGCAGGGCTCCTGTGTGTCCGCTGCGGCGATCTGCGCGTCAAGCCACGATCATCTGCCGCAGATGCGGCATTCGTCCCGTTCCTGTATAATGGAGATGCCGATCGTGCCGTCCGGATCAGTTCCGCAGGGCGAGACTGGCAATACCGCCGTCACAAGGAGAGCCGCAACCCATGTCGGAACACGGGAAGGGTCTGTTCATCAGCTTTGAGGGAAACGACGGATCGGGCAAGACCACGCAGATCCGTCTGCTGACACAATGGTTCGAGGCGGCTGGCAGGGAAGTGCTCCAGTTCCGTGAACCGGGGGGAACCCCGGTTGGGGAGAAGATCCGGGAGCTGGTGCTCGACAACGCGTACCGGGGGATGGAGCCCGTCACGGAAATGCTGCTGTATGCCGCTTCGCGCGCGCAGCTGGTGCAGGCGGTCGTACGGCCCGCCGTGGCGCGTGGCGCCATCGTCATCCGCGCCCGGGTTGTGGATTAGAGCAACGCCGAT
>JAEXRM010000197.1 GCA_023440865.1 Bacillota bacterium | reverse complement strand
GTGCCGAAGATCGTGGACAGAACCGTCGAGAGCACGGCGATCACGACAGTGAAGACGATGGCTTCGCGGATCTGCCGGTCTCCGAGCATGTCCAGGTACCATTTGAGCGTGAATCCTCCCCACTGGCTGCGGGACTTGGAGCTGTTGAACGAGAACGCGATCAGCACGATGATGGGCGTGTAGAGGAACAGGAAGATCAGCCCCATGTAGGTCTTCTTGAGAAAACGCATCATGATGTTTTGCCCCCTTCCTCCACCGGCTTGTTCCGGTCGATGCGGGACATCAGCGCCATCGACAGCAGGATGAGGATCATCAGGATGATGGAGAGCGAGGAACCGAAGTGCCAGTTCCGCTCGTAGGTGAACTGCTGCTCGATGACATCGCCGATGAGCAGCGTCTTGCTGCCGCCCAGCAGCGAGGAGATGACGAAGGTGCTGACCGCCGGCATGAAGACCATCGTGATGCCGGATACGACGCCGGGAATGGAAAGCGGGAAGATGACCCGGAAAAAGGTGAGCGCCCGGTTCGCGCCGAGATCAGACGCCGCCTCGAGCAGCCCCTTGTCCACCTTCGAGAGGGACGTGTAGATGGGCAGCACCATGAACGGCAGAAAGTTGTAGACCATGCCCAGCAGCACCGCCCACGGTCCCGGCATGATCGCAAGCTTCGGCAGGCCGATCGACGCCAGCAGCCGGTTGATCAGGCCGTTCGGCGACAGCAGCGACATCCAGGCATACGTGCGCAGCAGGAAGTTCATCCACATGGGTACGAGGAACAGCATCAGCAGCAGATTCCGGTGGCGCGGATCGGAACGGGCGATGATCATGGCGACCGGATATCCCAGCAGCAGGCACAGCAGCGTGCTGGCGACAGCCAGCACAAAGGAGTCGCCCATCACCTTGAGGTAGATGGGCTCGCCGAAGCGGCTGAAATTGCCCAGCGTGAGCCGCCACGTCGACGCGTCGTGGATGTCGCCGCTCGTGATGCCGTACAGCAGCACGAGCACAAGCGGAATGACAATGAAAACGGCCATCCAGCCGGCATAGGGCCAGGCCAGCATGCGCATGCGTGCCCTCATGGCGTCCCCCCCCGCTTCATGACCTGGATGTCGGCCGGCTGCACGTTCATGCCCACGCGGCTGCCAACGGGGAAACTGACCGTGCGGTGGACCATGAACTCGCGCCGGTCCGTCTCGATGAACATTTCGTAATGCACGCCCTTGAACACGACGGAGGTCACGGTTCCCTGCAGCAGTCCCTCGGCCGGATCGACCGAAATGCGGATGTCCTCCGGCCGGATGACGACATCCACCGGCTCGTCCGGTGCAAAACCGGTGTCGACGCAGGGGAAGGCGACATCGTCGATGACGACGGTGCGGTCGCAGGGCATGACGGCCTCGATGATGTTGCTCTCGCCGATGAAATCCGCCACGAACCGGTTGACCGGTTCGTTGTAGATGTCGACGGGCGTTCCGATCTGCTGGACGACGCCGCGGTTCATGACGACCACGGTGTCGGACATCGTCAGCGCCTCCTCCTGGTCGTGCGTGACATAGATGAAGGTGATGCCGACCGAACGCTGCATGTCGAGCAGCTCGATCTGCATCTCCTTGCGCAGCTTCAGATCGAGTGCGCCGAGCGGCTCGTCCAGCAGCAGCACCTTGGGCCGGTTCACCAGGGCGCGCGCGATGGCCACACGCTGCTGCTGGCCGCCTGACAGCGAGTCGACGTTGCGCTTTTCGAATCCTTCGAGATCAACGAGCTTGAGCATATGTCCCACCCGTTCGTGGACCTCGTCGCGACCGGCCTTCTTGATGCGCAGGCCGAAGGCGATGTTCTCGAACACATTCAGGTGCGGAAACAACGCGTACCGCTGGAACACCGTGTTGATGTTGCGCCTGTACGGCGGCACGGGCACGAGGTTTTGGCCGTCGAACAGGATCTCGCCGGAATCGGGCTCCTCGAAGCCGCCGATCATGCGCAGCGTTGTTGTCTTGCCGCATCCGCTCGGTCCGAGCAGCGTGACGAATTCATTCTCGCGGATCGACAAGTCGAGGCGGTCCACCACCGTGTTGCCGCCGAACGATTTCGTGATCCCCTTCAGTTCGATGAGTGTCTTGCCCATATCCGATCCCCCAACAGTCAGAAACTCGGTGGTGAAGAGAGCCAGAGGACTTTTGCCGGTACCTTGCCCGTATTCCTGATCGCATGCTCCCGATCCGGCTTGAACTGGAAGCAATCGCCCTTGCGCAGACGATGGCGCGTCCCGCCCAGGCGCAGTGTCACGCTGCCCTGCAGGACCATGCCGAACTCCTCGCCCGCATGCGGGTCGTCCTCTTCCGATTCGGCGCCGGGCATCAGTTCGAGCACGATCGATTCCATGGTGCGCTTGACCGCGTCGGGCACGATCCAGCCGACCCGGATGGCGCCGTCGGCGCTTTCCTTGACATATCGGTCCTCTTCGCGGAACACGACCGGCTCGTCGACGGATTCGCCGAAGAAGACCGGCAGGTTCGACCCCAGGCAGTCGAGCATGGCCTGGAGCGTGACGATGGAGGGCGATGTCAGATCGCGTTCAAGCTGGGAGATATACCCCTTCGTCAGCTCGCAGCGGTCCGCCAGCTCTTCCTGGGTCATGCCGCGCTGGAGCCTCAATCCCCGGATCTTCGCACCGATTTCCATCGCAACCCCGCACCCCCGCGTTCATTGCCGTCCCGCGGCACGCACATGCCGCACATCCATCCCTGCCGCATGCATGACATGCATGTGGGGCGGCCATGAAAACAAAAACTTCCTGTTTAGTATTTCTAAACAACAAGCATCATTATTGCACCCGCAACCCCTACTGTCAATCATGTTTCCATGGCTTTTCACACAGTCGCCCGAAATCATCAGCATCAGGAGAAAGCAACCGCTGTCCCGGTCATGGCGGGATGACTTCCGTGCATGATCATGCACGATATTCGCCGGGCGGCCGCAGGCACGCAAAGATTCAGGCAAACGACAGGCGCAAGCGGATGATCCGAACCGTGTCACACACGGTTGCGGCCAACAGGACACGACCCCGCCCGCCGCATGCGCGGCAGCAAAAAGGAGGCACCCTGCTGATGAGGGCACCTCCATCCGTTCCTGCTTCCGAGACGGCAGGCAGGCATCGGGTCAGGGATACAGCCCGCCGATCTCCGAAAATGGCATCACACGGAAAATGGCCTTCCCTTCCACGCTCCGCAGGTCGACAAACCCAAAACTTCTGCTGTCGAGACTCTTTCCCCGGTTGTCACCCATGACGAAGATCATGTCGTCCGGCACTGTCTGCTGCGGCAGCTCGCCATTGACGACACGCCCCTCGTCGGGATCGATGCGGGCATACGGTTCGGACTTGGCCTCGCCGTTGACATACAGCTGGTTGTCCCGAATCTCGACGGTGTCTCCCGGAAGCGCGATGACGCGCTTGATCAGGCGGTTGCGACGATATTCGCCCCTGAGCTTCATGGAGACGTCGGAGAAGTAGATCGAGACACGGCGTACGAAACCGTCCGCGGGCTCGTCCTTGAGAAATATCAGGATATCGCCGCGGTCCGGGATGTCGAACCGGTAGGCCAGCTTGTTCATGACGAGCTTGTCATGCGGCATGAGCGTCGTTTCCATGGAGCTCATGTTCACTTCCGTCAGGGCGAACACCTCGCTCTGGATGAGAGAGGCAAGCACAAACGCCGCCACGATGTAGGCGACCCATTCCAGCAATTCGCGCAGGAAACCGTTCTTCCTGCGGACTGCACCCGCTCCGTCAGCCGGCGGCGTGGCCCCTGTCGAATCCGGACCAGCCGTTTCCTGTCCTGGCAGCCTCCCATTCCTTTGTTCCAACCGCATGCTCCCGATGCCCCCTTGTCGCCGACACGTCGCCTCCGACCGACCGAATCCCTGCGGGGACGGGGCCGAAGGAACCGGCTCCTTCCATCATAGACGTATTATCCCGATTTGTCTGCATCCGCGCCTGCCGTTCATCCCCACGCACCGCACGGCCCGTTCCGCCGCCGCGTCCGTGCTCCGGCCGTACACACGCCGCAGATCAGACATGCACCCGGACAATGCCTTCGACCGCCTGGATGGCGGCCGTGAGCTGCGCCACCCGGCTGCCCGCCGTCACCCCCTTGGGCCATGCGACCACGCAGCGGATCTGCTGCCCGGCGTCCGGCCCGTCGTCCTCGACATGCAGTTCCCGCACCACGCATTCATGTTCGCCGAGGATGCGCTGGACCTCGCCGATCACGACGAAGCCGCTCCGCGCCTCGAGATGGAACTCGGTGACGCGTCCGCGCCGTTCCAGCTTCTCCTCGACCACCTTCAGCAGCGTCAGGACGGCCAGCACCAGGGCCGTCGCGAGAAAGGCGCCCGAATAGAAGCCAATGCCGCAGGCGAGGCCCACGCAGGCCACCGCCCAGAGGCTTGCCGCCGTGGTGAGCCCCTTGACCGTGAAGCCCGACCGCAGGATGGCGCCGGCGCCAAGAAAGCCAATGCCGCTGACAACCTGCGCGCCGATGCGGGTTGGGTCCATGTTCGCGTCCGGAAACGCATGCACGGCGTACTCGGAGGTCATCATCACGAGCGCCGCGCCGAGACCGACCAGGATGTGGGTGCGGAAGCCCGCCGGCTTGTGGCTGGCGAATTCGCGCTCATACCCGATGGCGCCGGCGAGCACGCAGGCCGCCAGCAGACGCAGCGCCCACTGGCCGAGCGACAGGGGTGCGAATTGGGTCATGATATCCATGCGGGCTCCTTTCCGCGTCGAACTCTCTTCCCATGCCGGTTCGGCACCGTCCTACGGGCCGCGGGCACTTCCCGGTCACATGCGTCCCGCGCCCATGAGGATCTCGTTGCGCATGCGGACCGTGTCCGGATGGATGGGCATGCCCTTGCGCATGACATGGGACATCGTGCTGTCGGCGCAGCGGACCAGACAGCGGTCGAGATCCTCGAACGCAAGGGAACGGATGGCCGAAACCCAGTCGCCTTCACGGTTCGGTTCGATGTAGTCGGCGATGTAGATGACCTTGTCGAGTTTGCTCATGCCGGTCTTGCCGGTGGTATGGCAGGCGATGGCAGACAGGACAGCCTCATCCTCGATGTGGAAGCGTTCCCGCGCCAGGATGGCGCCAACGCGCCCATGAAGCAGCGAGGGATCAAACCGCTCGACCTCGTTGGGCACATAACCGATCGCCTCGAGCAGGCGCAGGCTGTCGAGCGGTGCGCGCTGCTTGCCGCAATCGTGCAGCAGTCCGGCCAGTTCCGCCGTCTCCACGTCCACCCCGTAATGGTGCGCCAGATCACGTGCGGTCTCCATGACCCCGATGGAGTGTCGGTACCGCTCGGTCTTGAGTTTTTCCCGGATGTATGCCTCGATCTCAGCCTTCGTCACCGGCACGGCTGCTCCTTTCCGCACGCGGGATGCGGTGATCCGCCGCGCCCCGGTACAGGCCGTTCTTTTCGATGTAGTCGCGGACCGGCTCCGGAACGAGGTACCGGATGCTCTTGCCGGCGGCGACCCGTTCGCGGATGTCGGTTGACGCGTGCGGCATGGCGGTGGCGTCCGAAATCCGGATATCCCCGCCATGCAGGGCTGTCAGCTCGCGGACGGCCTTATCGGTCGCGGCGCGCTCCACACCAGGGCGGGGGGCCACGAGGATGACCGCACGTGTCAGGATGCCGCCTGGCTGATGCCACTGCCCCATCTGCAGCAGGGAGTCCGCGCCGACGATGAGCGCCAGTTCGCCCATGCCCTCGGCGCGAAGCGCCTCCAATGTCTCCACGGTATAGGAATATCCTTTTTTTGCGATCTCGTGCCGGTGCAGCCGAAACGAGGGATTGCCGGCTATGGCCAGTCTGGTCATCTCCAGACGGTGGCGTGCCGGCAGTATGCCTGTGCCGCGCTTGTGCGGCGGGCTGCCCGCCGGCATGAACAGGATGCCCTCCAGGCCAAACTCCTCGCGGATGTGCTCGGCAAGGCGGAGATGACCATAATGCACCGGGTCGAAGGTGCCTCCCATGATACCGACCATGCCATGCCTCCCGTCGGACGCAGCTTACTGCCAGGCGTCATTGCGGATCCTTGCGCCAAAGGGGACCAGCGCGAGGGCAGCCATCTTGAGGTGCTGTCGTCCAAAGGGGATGCCGATGATCGTCAGGCACAGGATCAGCCCGAACACGGCATGCGTGACGGCGAGCTCCCATCCAAGCAGCAGAATCCAGACGAGGTTGCCGAGGAGGCCCCCGAAACCGAAGCGGCCGACTTCCACCGTCCGGCCGAAGGGCGTCAGCACGAAGCCCGCCAGCTTGAAACACTGGATGCCGAAGGGTATGCCGATGATCGTCAGACAGGAAAGCAGTCCGGCCAGGGCCCACAGCAGGGACGCAACCAGGCCGCCGCAAAGAATCCAGATCAGATTGCCCAGCAGATTCAAGAAAGACTCCTTCCGGAACCGGGAACCGGCGACACAGGACCCCGCCGAGCCGCCGGACACCCGGACCTGCGATCGGTGTTCAACGAACCTTGAAACCGGCATCCTCGATGGTGCCGCGCAATGTCTCGAGACCGATGCGTTCGGCATCATATTCGACGGCCACGCGGAGAATATCGGCATGCACCGTCACATCCTCGACACCGTTGAGGCGAATCAGGGCATTGCGGACAGCATGCGCGCTGCTCTCGCAGGTGATGCCCTCCACGGTGAATGTCACATGTTCATTGGTCATTTCATCACCTCAGTCCATTGTGTCGGATCAAGGGAATTATACACCCCGGATATGGGATGTGTCCAGAAAGTCGCATCCCATGCCTGATTGCGCTTCCGGTTCCACGTGTGTGAAAGCGTCCCCGTCCGGTATCGCCTCCATGCGTGAAACCATGTCCCCGTCCCTCTCCAGCGCACCGCCCGTTGCCACCCCGGCGGATCCGGGGCCCTCGCGCACCTCCAGCATGTGGAGCAGCCCTTCGAGCCATTGCGGCATTGGCGACTGGAACATCATGCGCACTCCCGTGACCGGGTGCACGCAGGTCAGACGCCAGGCATGCAGCGCCTGTCCCTGGGTGTCCGCGAAACGACAGGGGGTCCCGTAGACCGGATCCCCTGTCACGGGGTGCCCCAGATGGGCCATGTGGACACGGATCTGATGGGTCCTGCCGGTTTCAAGCTCGCATTCGACGAGCGTGTGCGCGCGGTACCTGCGCAACACCCGGTACCGCGTCAGGGCGTTGCGGCCGTTCCTGCGGTTGACCGCCATCCTCTTCCTGTCGGTGGCATGCCGGCCGACGGGAGCGTCCACGATCCCCTCGTCCCGCCCCATCACGCCGTCCACCACCGCGCGGTAGGTACGGCGGACCTCATGGACGCGGAGCGCGTCCGACAGCACCTGGTGGGCATGGTTGTTCTTGGCGACGACCAGCAGGCCCGATGTGTCGCGGTCGATGCGGTGCACGATGCCGGGACGGATCACGCCGTTGATGTCCGAGAGGCGGGACCCGCAGTGATGCATCAGCGCATTGACAAGCGTGCCGTCAGGATGGCCCGGAGCGGGATGCACCACCATGCCCTTCGCCTTGTCGACGACCAGCATGTCGTCATCCTCGTACAGAATCGAGAGCGGCAGCGCCTGGGGACGGATGTCCAGCGGGGCCGGCCGGGGAATCTCCACCTGCACCGTCTGGCCGGCCTTGAGCTTCTGCCCCGGTTTCCCCGGCCTGCCATCCACCCGCACCCGGCCTTCAGCGGCGAGGCGGGCGGCATGGGAACGGCTAACCTCCGGATGCAGGGCGGACAGAAACAGGTCGAGGCGTTCGCCGCCTGCCTGGCAGAGATGGGTATGGTGTTCCACCCCGTCGTCCTCCCCCGGCTCCGCCTCTTCCGGCAGGTCGTCCGCGACCCTCTCCGTCAGCGTGTCAGTCCGGGTGTCCGCCAGTGTGTCATCCCACGTTTCCGCAGGCGTGTCCATCCGATCCGAAACCGGATCTCCCGGCAGCCCGTTGCCGCGGTCATGCCTTGTCGGCATCCTTCACCCCCGGTTCCCGATACAGGAACAACAGCCAGACTGCCAGCAGAACCGCCCCGACGGTGACACAGATGTCTGCGACATTGAAGACGGGGAAGTTGTATCCGAACGGATAGAAATGCAGAAAATCGACAACATATCCCTGCGCGGCGCGATCGACGAGGTTGCCGACAGCCCCCGCGATGAGCAGCGTCAGCGGCAGGCGCGCCCAGAATTCCTGCTGCACGATGAAGAACCGGAACATGACGATGACCGCCACAACCGTCAGTGCGACAAACCCCCAGCGGAAGTTCTGCAGCATGCTGAAGGCGGCGCCCCGGTTCTCCAGATAGGTCAGGTAAAAGAAGCCGGGCAGGATCTCACGTTCCTGGAATTGCGCGCGATTGGCGGAAAAGTACGCTTTGGCGGCCTGGTCGAGTGCAAGCAGGACGATCATGACAATGCCCCAGGGAATCCAGCTCTTTTTCTTCATGAATGCTCCTTCTTGCTCCTTGTCACGCATTTGGCCCCGTGTCGGGCGAACGCGGGCATACGCCGCGCGGGTCGCGCCGGCAGGCTCGTCTCACTCGAGTGTGATGCCCGGAAAGTAATGCTGCAGGATCTGGTCATAGGTATATCCGTTGCGCGCATAGCCCTTTGCGCCTTCCTGGCTCATGCCGACGCCATGGCCCCACCCCAGGCCGGTCAGCACGAACAGGCCGGTCGTGGCCGTGCCCGTGTAGGACAGGGCGCCATCCCCGCCGACGGCGACCGCGGCAATGCCGGAGGGTATGCGGGCGACACCGTCCGCACTGACGACCGCCAGCCCGCCAGGATTCATCGCGGACACGGTGCCATCCGCCCCCATCACGGACAGGGTTTCCGTCCCTCCGAGCGTGTACATCTGGCTCGGCAGCTCGAAGATCGTCCTGCAGGCTTCCCGCGCGAAGGTTGTCGATCCGGCGGTGCCGGTGACGCGCAGCCGCGTGACGCGCCTTGCGGCGGACATCTCGACGATCGAGACACTCTGGATCGTCCCCAGGTTGATGCCGGCCGCGGCGAGATACCGCGCGACATCGTCCGCGGTCAGCACCTTCTGCCAGTAGTAGTTGTAGGAATTCCGCGCCTCGTAGGGATCCTCCACGCTCTTGAGATACGGCAGCGGCGTTCCCCAGACATTGACATTGTCCTCGGTCATGCCGCCGCTGGAGCTGAAATAGAACAGGCTCGCCAGCTGGCTGTTGTACATCGCCTTGAGGCCGCGCGTGGCGTCGACGGCCAGGTTCGTCTGCACCTTCTCGCCCTCGTAGCCGGCATAGACCTGCGATTCGACCGTGTCGGCCAGATCGAAGCCCCATTTGCCGTAACGGCCGATGTTCTTGAGCGTGTAGGTGCGCGCCGCGATTGCCTGCGCCTTGATGGCCTCCTCTGGTGAAAGCGCGCCGATCTCACTGGGCACGACGCCGTACAGGTAGGGTTCCACCCCCAGCGTGTTGATGAGCGTGAGATCGCTGTCGGCGTACCGCCGGAACTCCATGGTGCCCCGGTAGCGCTTGCCGTTGACGGCCAGCAGGTCGGCACCGTTCTTCGCCTTGGCCGTCAGATACCCGTCCGTTCCGCCATAGAAGCAGATCGGCTCCATGTTCTGGTTGAGCAGGACCAGGCGGGAGCCGGTCGCATTGAGCACGGTGACGGCGGATGTGCCGACCCGATCCGCCGTCGCCTGCTTGCCGGCATTGGCGGCGTTGACATCGGCATAGGCGCCGGTCCAGACCTGCCATCCGCCTTCGTATGCGGGCCAGGCAAGGACGCCGGCCGCCCGGCAGGAGGCGGCGTATGTGGCTGCGGCCGCATAATCGGCCAACTTGCCGCCGATCGCCAAATGGATGGGGCCCGTGACCTCGCCTGCGGACGGAACGCCCGCGTTCGGGGAGTACTCCTGTGTCATGCCGTCCGCGGTCCGGACAAACCAGGCGTCCTTGCGCACGATGACGGCGTTCGCGTCCGGCTGGTCCCAGATCAGGATCGACGAGGCGCCCGCCTCGGCGGACAGGGTCATTCCCGTGTCGGACCGGAGTGAGACCGTGCTGACGTTGTCCCTGCCGTAATAGATGCCCACTCGGACGGTTTCTGCATATTGCGCGGCATATGCGCCGACAGGGCCGAATGCGGAAGCGATCCCCGGCAACCCCGCCGCGGGCAGTGTCAATGCAGCCGCACACGCCAGCAGGGCGGCCGCGAGCTTCCCGCCCCGCCTCCGGCTCCATTTCTTCCGTAGGATCATGTCGCCTCTTTCCGTTGCGCCGCCAGCTCCGGCAGCCATCCGCCCGTTCCGCTTCGGCAGGACCGGCCGATCCGGCCGATCCGCCCGAAGTCCGTCGGGCGGGTCATGCCCGCCAGGCCCGGATCCGCCACGATGATCTGTCCTCCATTATAGCCTGCCATGGGGGCGGTTGTACACCGCACGACGCGCCTGCAGGCCGAATGGGCCTTTCGACGGATGATGACCCGGGAAGATCGGGACTTTCGACCCATGCCCCCATGACGCCCGGAGGTGGAAAAACGTCGAAAAAGGGAGTACTCTGATAACGGAAGGCATACAATATCTGGATCCCACCGAAAGGAGGCCTCCCATGCGCATCCGTTTCGACAAGACAACCGCGGGTCGCCTGCTCAAGAGCAACAGCGGCATGTCGATGGTGTTTTTCGCCATCTCCCTCACCTGCATCGCCGTCGCGGCGGCACTGGTGACCGATGTCGGCATGCTCGCCATCGAAAAGGCGCGCCTGAACAACGCGGTGGACGCCGCCACCTTGGCTGCCGCACGCGCCTATATCGAGCGCCCGGGCACGGAACGCACCACGGCCGCCTCCTATCTGCAGAAAAACGGCTTCGCCGATGTCGCTTTCGACCTGTCCATCGACCATGCCGCCAACACGGTGGCCCTGACCGCATCCAATCCCGTCCCCTACGGACTCGGCCGCATCCTCGGCATCGACGGGGCGACCGCGCAGGCCTCCGCCATGGGCAGCGTCCTGCCGGTGGCGGGCGTCAACACGGGCATCCGTCCCTTCGCCATCGAACAGATGCCGCTGGTCATCGGCGCCGACTACACGCTCAAGGAAGGCGGCGGCAGCGGCACGACCGGCAATTATGGAGCCATCGAGCTTGGCGGGGCCGGCGCGAAAACGTACCTGAACAACATCGTGTCGGGCTACAGCGGCCGGCTGATGGTCGGCGACCAGATCGACACCGAACCCGGCAACATGAGCGGTCCGACGGAAACAGGCGTCACGGAGCTGATCAGCGAGTGCACCCACAATCCCAAATGCACGCCGCAGAGCTTTGAGCCGGACTGTCCGCGACTGATCACCATCGTCATCGTCGACACGCTTGACGTGAACGGTCGATCCACGGTCACCATCACCGGCTTCGCATCCTTCTTCCTGACCGGCGTCGAGGGCGTCGGGCGGGAGAGCATCGTGCACGGCACCTTCGTGCGCAGCGTCACCTCCGGTGAGAGCGCGGTCGACCAAGAGGACTACGGCCTCTACGGCGTCCGGCTCGTCAGGTAGGCGCCAGGCCCGTCATTCCGCCTCCATCCAGCCGCGCGAGCGATCGACCGCCCTGCGCCAGACAGCCTGCAGGCCGTTGGCCCGTTCACGCGGCATCGTCGGATGGAAGACGCGGCATTGCGCGCAATCGGCATCCTCGCCTTCGTGGCCGCGGAGGCCCACAGCCAGCGCGGCGAGTTTCGCGGCGCCGGCTGCGGTGGTTTCGATGTTGGCGGGGCGCACCACGTCCAGCCCGATCAGATCCGCCTGGAACTGCATCAGCATGTCGCTGCGGCTCGCACCGCCATCGACGCGCAGGCGGCGCAGGGGCACGCCCGAATCGGTCACCATCGCCTCGAAGACTTCCCGCGACTGGTATGCGATCGACTCCAGCACGGCACGGACCAGGTGTTCCTTCGTGGTGCCGCGCGTCAGGCCGGTGAGGGTGCCGCGGGCGTACATGTCCCACCAGGGCGCGCCAAGACCGGTGAAGGCGGGCACAAAGAACGCACCGCCGGAGTCGGGGACGGATTCCGCCAGCCGATCGGCCTCCTGTGCGCTCTCCACAACGCGCAGGCCGTCCCGCAGCCACTGAATGGCGGAGCCGGCATTGAAGACACTGCCCTCGAGCGCGTAGACGGGGCCGTTGCCGATGTCCCACGCAACGGTCGTCAACAGCCGGTTCTTTGAGAACACAGGCTGGTCTCCCGTGTTCATCAGGATGAAGCAACCCGTTCCGTAGGTGTTCTTGACACTGCCCGGCCCCAGGCAGCCCTGACCGAACAGGGCCGCCTGCTGATCGCCCGCCATGCCCGCGATCGGGATGGGGGCGCCGAACCAGTGGGCGTCCGTCTCCCCCATGCGCCCCGACGAGGGAACCACCTGCGGCAGCATGGATGCCGGAATGCCGGCCAAATGCAGCAGATCCGCATCCCAGACGCACGTGTGCAGGTTGAACAGCAACGTGCGCGAGGCATTCGAAGGATCGGTCACATGGCACCGGCCGCCGGTCAGCTGCCAGACCAGCCAGGTGTCGACGGTGCCCGCCAGCAGTTCGCCGCGGCCCGCGCGCTCACGCAGACCGGGCACGTTCTCCAGCAGCCACATGATTTTCGTGCCGGAGAAATAGGCGTCCGCGAGCAGGCCGGTCTTCTCGCGCAGCATCGGCTCGAGTCCCTCTGTCTGCCAGCGGCGGCACAGGTCCGACGTGCGGCGGCATTGCCAGACGATGGCGTGATGGACGGGCTCGCCGGTGACGCGGTCCCACACGACGACCGTTTCGCGCTGGTTCGTGATGCCGATGCCGGCGATCGAATCCGGCCCGGTTCCCGTTGCGGCCATCGCCTCGCGGGCCGCCTCCACCTGCGTGGCGAGGATTTCCCTCGCATCATGCTCGACCCATCCGGGCCGGGGATAGTGCTGCGTGAGCGGCCTGCTGCTCATGCCGAGCGGCGTTCCGTCCGCACCATACACGATGGCGCGGGAACTGGTGGTTCCCTGGTCGAGTGCGAGAATCCGATCGCGCATGCGCTTCTCCCCCCTGCCGCGCCCGCAGGGCGGGGCAGGAAACGCCCCGCGCGCCGTGACGCCGTCGATGGTATTGTATCACGCTGGCGCGGCATCGTGCGCGCGTGTTACAATCAGCGCAGCAGGAAACGGGATCCACAGGAGACGACATGTTGCGCGCATTCATCACGGTCAATCTCGAAGTAGGCATGCCCACGGTCGACACGGCACTCCGCCGCCTCAGCGGCGAGCTTGCCACGGCACGGGCGCACGGCGTCATCGCGGTCAAGCTCATCCACGGCTATGGCTCGTCCGGCACGGGCGGTCGTCTGCGCGTCGCCATCCAGCAGGAGTTGGAGCGGCTCAAGGGAAAGAAGGCCATCACCGGATGGATTCCAGGGGATAAATGGGAAATATTCAATCCGGAGGCAATCAGGTTTCTCGATGCTTGCGACACGCTGCGGTCCGACCGTGACCTCGGAAGGCACAACAACGGCATTTCCATGGTGCTGATGCGTGAAAAAAAGCCATAAAAAGTGCTTGAATCATGAAATTGCATATGGTAATCGGACGGTTTTGTGATAGAATATGCCTGAACTCGTTCCCAACACACGATTTGAAAGGGGAAACAGCCATGAACAAGGCGGATCTGGTTCAAAGCATTGCCAAAAAGACCGGCTTCAGCAAGAAGGATGCCGAGACGGCCCTGAACAGCTTTGTGGAAAGCGTCGAGGAGTCCCTGGCCAAAGGCGAGAAGGTTACCCTGGTTGGTTTCGGAACGTTCGAGGTCAAGGAAAGGGCCGCCCGTACCGGTGTGAACCCGCAGACCAAGGCCAAGATCAAGATCGCCGCCTCCAAGGCGCCGGCCTTCCGTGCAGGCAAGGACCTCAAGGAAAAGGTCAATGTCAAGGAAAAGAAGGCTGCCAAGAAGAAGTAAGTGACCGTGTGCACGGTGCAGGAACGGAGGGGGTTTCCCCTCCGTTTTTTATGTGCCTGCGCCATGCATGACACAACGAATCCCCGCGCCCCCTACCGTTGGAGAGACCGGCTCACATGGGCCAGAAACAGGTCCGCGATGTCGATGTCCGTGCAGGCGCTCAGGGTTCGGCTGCCCACGGCATCCTCGATCTCGTTGAACAGAAAGCCCCCATCGGCATCGAGCAGAAAATCGATGCCGACGTAGTCGAATGCAAAGGCCGATGTGATGCGGCTGACCAGCGCCCGCTCCGCCGCCGTCAGCTCATGCACCCGCGCGTGCCCGCCCAGGGAATAGTTGGCCCGAAATCCAAGGACCCCCTCCTCCGAGGACTGCCGGCGAATCGCGGCCACCACCTCGCCGGCGACGACGAAGACACGGATGTCCGTGCCCGGCCTGCCACATAGGGGTTGCACCACATATCGACCCGGCGGCAGGCTGGCGCACAGGGCCCGATATGCCGCCTCATCCCCGGCCAGGTGGACCTGTTTTCCGCTTCTGCCGCCCACCGCCTTGACAACAACCGGCCAGGGCTGACAGCCCGCCAGGGCCGGAAGGGCTTCCCGATCGGCGAACAGCGTCGGCAGCATCGGTACACCGAGCCCGGAGACGGCCTGGTACGTCCATGCCTTGTCATTGCACATCCACGAGACGGATGCCCGGTTGAAGACACGTACGCCCATGAGCTCCAGGTGCTGGGCCAGGAAAGGATCCACAGCCCGCTGGATCGCAAACGCGGGTGCGCCCTTGGACCCCGGCGCTGTGACGGTCGCGAACGGGCGTCCGTTCCCAACCCCGAAGGCCAGCGTCTCGTGCATCACAGGGAGCAGCGACAGGCCGTGCCGTTGCGCGGCTGCAACCAGTCGGTCGGCGAACGCCCGGTTCGCCAGGTAGTCATGTTCACGGTATATCAGCCAGCCGTCCGGCACAGTGTCCGCGGGCGGCCGTGGCGTATCAGACCGGCCCATCGGCTCCATTTCTTTGTCCTCCAAGGCGGAACAGGATCCAGGACATGATTTCGCGGGGCACGTCCACGCCCGTGCAGGTGTGGATGTTCCGCATGTGTGCGTTGGAATTGACTTCGCAGACGAGCGGTTCCCCCGCCTCGTCAAACAGCATGTCCACACCGGCAAAATCGGCCCCCAGCAGCTGCGCGGAGCGGACGGCCAGCCTGCGGAAGGATGCCGGAGGATCAAAGGGCAGCATGGCGCCGCCGGCGGAGACATTGGCGCGGAAATCGGTTTCCGAATGCCTGTACATGCCCGCAACCACTCGATCGCCCACCACCTGCAGGCGGACATCCCGTCCCCGGCTGGCACCGACAAAACGCTGGCACAGATGGGGTACGTGGGCAAGGCGCGCATGCAGCGCCACGAGATCTTCCTCCTTCTCCGCCAGGTACACCTGCGCGCCGAAGGATCCGTAGCATTCCTTGACGACCACCGGATACCCGAGCCGCTCACCCACTGTCCGGACATAGGGGTCGTTCTCCGGCAGCAGTCCCGGATAGCAGAAGGGCGCGACGAGCGTGTCGGGCATCGGGATGCCCTGCCCGGAAAGGATGCGGTGCGTGGCGCTCTTGTCGTCGCAGTCGGCGATGGCGCGCGCGCTGTTGAACAGACGGAACCCGGCCCGTTCCATCCATGACGCCAGGCGGACATCCTTGTCCCAGAACAGCACGAAATCCGGCATGGGCGCCACCCCAGCGCCTCCATGCACACAGCCTCCGCGCAGAATGCATGCGGAGCCGTCCACAACGCCCGGCGTCAGTTCCTGGTTCATCAGCTGCACGGCTTCCACACCGGCCTCCCGCAGCGTGTTTTCCATCCAGTCGAGCTGCTCTGTGAACTTGTGCTGGCGCAAACCGCCGTTGGATACGATCCATCCCGTCATCGCAATCCACCCTCACGCCAGCATGCGTTTCAGGACGTCGGGATTCACACAGTACAGCTGGGCGTCCTCCCGGC
>JAEXRM010000190.1 GCA_023440865.1 Bacillota bacterium | reverse complement strand
CCCACGGGGTGCAACCCTTCCACCCCGTGGGCCGTTCTTTCAAAAAATAACGGAAGAACATGTCTAAAGTCAATGAAAACAGGTATTATTTAGTAGATGATTGATATGAGCGATGCGCATGACGGTTCGTTCTGCGTCATCACCATGGAGGTTGCATGAGCACATTCGGCATCCAGCCATATCGAGGCCATCAGCCGGTGCTTGTCATCGCGCTCGTATTGCTGGCGGTATTCGTTTTTGTTGGCGCAGCCATCGTCCAATTCGGCTTTTTCGACCTCAACAACGGCACGGTCAGGCAGGAATGGCTGCAGGCAAGAAGTCTGGCCTGCTCGGGCGCGGATGCGACAGCACAGTGGTTCATCGATCAATCGGGCCTGATGACCCGTGAGCAGATGGACGAAGCCCTGGCCGGCATGTTCACGGCCAACAATGGCGTCAGCAAGCCGACCCGCCTGCCCGGGCTGCCGGAGGGAACCTTCACCATCCGGCTAACGGGAACCAGGACGAACCTGCACATCGAGTCGGTCGGTGAGATCAACAACAGAAAGGATACCCAGGAAATCGAACTGTACCGTCTGCCGGACGGAAGATGGAGCAGAGCGGCTGAGCAAGTGAAATGAGTGGATCGCATCAGTGGTGGACGTAACAAAAGACAGCGAAAGCAGGCCTGTCAGCACCAGGCGTCGCACGTGCCGCTTTGCGCGAGAAAGGATGCCATGTGAAACTGAAGCATGCTGATCAGGCATACAGGCTCATGCACGAATCGAGGTATCCGACCGTCAAGGATCTAGCCGTTGGAAGCCGCAGGGGCTTTTCCCTGACTGAAGCGGTCATATTCATTGCGGTTTTGTGCATCGGCGGCATGCTGGGACTGCAGTTGTATTTTGGCAATCAAGCCAGGGAACGTGCCGCAGGCGAGCCAGGTGTTCGGCAGGTCGACCCGCAAACCTTACAGGCCGGCTCATTGGGTATCGCGTCGTCGGGAACCGTCACAGAATCGGCAACGGCGGCGGCGGCAGAGACGGCCAACCTTATGCACCAGACAAATCCGGCCGGTTCATCCGACGTCGTGTTCATCGATGAGGCATTGCCGGCAGGCGCTCCGCCGGAAACCAGCGCCTTGGAGATCGTGTTTGGCGAAGGAGCGGAGCGCATCACCCTCTCCGTTCATGGCACCATGGTTCAGGAAATGATGGAATATGGGACACAGGGAGAGACTACCCCCATCTTCGTGTTTCGACCGCAGTAGGAAGGAAATCGAATCATGACACGCACCTGCACATGCATGAACAAGCAAAAAGGAAGCGGCCTGGTCGTGGTGCTCATAGCCCTTGCGGTCATCACCATTCTCGCCGGCGCGCTGGCCAACATGGTGATGGGAAACCTCAGACAGGCCAAGCAGCAGGAGAAAAACCTCAAGGCCTACTATTATGCATTGACGGGCATCGATGTGGCGGTGGCGGCACTCCTGCAGGAAGGTGTCGGCGGAGCGAACGACACCCTGCTGTACAAGAAGTTCGGTACCGTCACACAGCCGAACATCGCCACTGTGCCGACGCTTGTCGACACCATCGACATGGACGGGGGGGAGGCGCGCATCGAGGTGAAGGCGATCCTCGTTGCCGGTGAACGGTGGATCAACATCACTTCTGCCGGTTCATTGGATGATGGCACCTCGAAGCGCTCCGTTCTTCGTTTCCTCGCTTCGAATCCGTCCGTCAAGGTGCGGACGCAGAACTGACATGCCCACGCGCCCATCGCGGTATTGGAAGGTGACACGCCATGTTTGTTTCCCCTCATGAGATCAAGTCCACGATCCGCAACGACACATGCAGACAACAGGGATTCACGCTGGTCGAACTCATCGTCGTCATGGCGCTGATGCTGATCGTCATTGCTGGTGGCTTTTCCATGATGACATTTGGCAACCGCGTCTTCGCCATCAGCACCAGGGAATATGACCTGCAGGCCAGCACACGGCTGGCCATGGAAAAGACCAACCAGGCAGTCCGCTATTCATCCGCCCTCTTTACCATCCCCCAATCGAGTTTCCGTGAGGACAATCTCTCCGAGGGATGGGACTATGTCGGCCTCCATACCGTCACCATCCGGCCGGCGGCCGGCGGCAATCCGGCAGTCACGGGCACCGAGCTGGCATCCTTCAAGTACAACACCACGACCCACAGCCACGACAAGACCGTCCTGATGGCAGCCAGCGAGACCCTGACCTACAAGGTGACATTCCACAAGAACACGCCGATCAACGCCGACAACCTCATCCAATATAAAGTGGAGGTGTTTCGGGATGGTGAGGTCGACGAATATGGCCTTCCCAAGGCGACCGTCGTGCTGACCTCCGAACTAGAGTCGCTGAACGCGCTGCAGGTCGTCGACCAGGGAACGGCCGTCGATCCGGCCGTGGCGCTTGCGTATCGAACGGAAGACCGGCCCACGAGTGTGATGGGACACATCGCCATGGTCATGGACAATTCCGGCAGCATGGACTGGGACATGCGGGGCAACGATCATGCGGCCGTTGCCAACAAACGCATCACCATTCTGAAGAATGAAGCGACCAGCCTCATCAACGGCTTCGCCGCGGAGGACAACATCCAGGTCTCCCTCGTGCCTTTCGCCACGACGGCGAACAATCCCAAGGCATTCCGGAACGCGCGAACCCAAACCGCACAGCTGTTGTCCGACATCAGCGGCATGTCCGCCATCGGCGGGACGAACACGGGAGATGGACTGCGCCGTGCCTATTGGCAGCTTCGGGACAAGGAAGCGACCGTTGCCGCCGGTATCCGTGTGAAGAACTATTGCGTCGTGCTGGTGGACGGCGTGACGACATTCGCCACGGTCAGCCCGACAAATCGCAGCCAGTACATGACCACGAACGGCAATGTCCTCAATGATGATGAGTATGCCCGCGGCGGGCAGATCATCGGAGATGGCTCCACGCTTGATCCTTACGGGACGGCCTATGTCGATCAGATCGGCACCCTGTTGTCCGGTTCGGACTATGCAAAGGTGTATGTGATCGGATTCTCGGCAAGGAGAAGCGACCTGGACAGCGTCAATGACATCGCCGATGCCTGCAATGCACCACCGGCGCGTGTCTTCAACGCTGCGGACGCAGACGAGCTGGGGACCATCCTCACCAACATTCGGGAAGACATCATCAACGACATCTGGCATCTGCAGGGGCCCCGCTTGTAAGCGGATCATGCAGGCAACCGCCACGCTGTTGATACAATGACGAGCAAAACGCATCACGCCAATGGAGATGAATCACATGAACCGCTGCAAACGGACCCATACCGCAAGACAACAGGGTTTCACACTGGTGGAGATCATTGTGGCCATCGCATTGCTGGGCATCATTGCCATGGGCTTTCTGGCGGCAATGGCCGGCCAGTTCTCCATGATGACAAAGATGCGCAAGATGACGAAAGATACCTTTGCCGCCCAGCAGAAGATGGAGCGTGAGATCGAATCGGTCAAGCAGTCGGTTGAAGCCGGCACTGCCCTGACGGGAGAGGTCAGCATCACGCTGTTCGACGAGTATCCGCCTGCACAGGGATATCTTCGGACCGTCAAGGCATACGAACGTGAAACCGTCATCAACGATCCTCCCCTGGCGGCAGGCTCGAACCGGACGCTCTACACGATGGTCGCGGACGACCGGCCCCAGGACTTTGCGGTTGCGAGCGTCACCTCTGACACGGTCACGCTCAAACGCGGCGCATCGACATTCCCGGTCTCCTACTGGGATCTTGGCGGGTTGTACGTCGACTCCAGCACGACGATCAGCGATCCGGGCAGTGTGAACCGCTATCTGCTCCACAAGTGGTATGTTTCCCGCGAGGGCTTCCACATTCCCGTCCGGGTCGCCCCTGCCGAAATCGAGACCGGCAGCGTCTATCCTCGGTTTCCGGATGACTATGTGCTGATTCCGGGAGAGAACAGTGAGGATCTTACCGCGCTGCAGGCCTCATACGCAGGCAGGCACATCATCCATAACGTCACACCGGCAAGCAACTCGGGCAAGATGGGCAATGCGACGCAGAGCACAAGGCCTGTATTCCTTTCCGGGCTGCCGATGACCGATCAGCTGCGTGTGCACTACGATGCATCCATGCTCGATGAGAGCGATGTATCGGACTCCGGAACCACCACCGTACTGCACCGTTCCGGGACCGATCTTTTCGTTCAGCGATGGTTTGACGCCGAGGGCATCGGGCTTGGCAGCGGGCATGCGAATGAGGCCGTGCAAACCGCTGCCGCGGCACAGCCGGGACTCAAGCGCATGATGATCGGCCAATTCCTCGGAGCGGATGGCATCGTGCATGATTCCTTTGCGCGATATGCGGTGTTCTCCGGGTCACAGCGGATGTCGGTCGCAAACGAGTCGACTGTGAACTTTAGTCGCTTCACCCTGTATCTGGCGTTCCGCTCCACCGAGACGACAAACGGAAAGTCCTTCATCGCGAAGATCGGCGATACGGCATCCATGAATCGTTCCTGGCGCGTGGGGCTGGTTGCGGACAACACGCTTGGCATCAGGATCGTGGACCAATCCGGAGCCAGCGATGTGCTCGCGGCGGATGCCGGGGAAGGACTGGACGGGGACTGGCATGTCCTGCGTGTCACCGTAGGCGACAGTTCGGAAGGGGACTCGAAGCTTGTCTTGCAGATCGATGACGGCATTGCTCACGAGATGTCGCGGACAGCAGGGCCGAATATCTGGAAAAACACATCGGACAGCGTGCTGGAGCTTGGTGGCGACCGGGTCGGCGGAAACGCCCGCGTCGACATCGGTGAAGTCGCCATATACGAAAAGGCGCTGTCCGCCACCGATGCGGATACCGTCTACAAGTATTTCGACGACAAGTACCATCCGATCGCCCCGAGCATCGCCATCTATTCGATGCGCTCCTCAAGCGCGGTCGTTGGTGTCGGGGAAGCCTTCTCCCTGCCGATGACCATGACCGCGAACATGACGAACGGCACGAACCGCGAGGTGGCGGTGAACTGGAGTGACGGCCATACATCCGGAGAAACCATCACGCCAACTGTTCCGGGTGTGTTGCGCTATACGGCCGCCGCCGTCGATGCGCCGGGAAAGACGGCCGTATTCGAGGTGACCGTGCTCGGCATCCAGTCCGTGGATGCGCTTGAAGAAACACTCGATGTCGGCACGCTGCCCGCAGCATATGCGCTGCCCGCAACCGCGGCGGCTCAGATGGCCAATGGCACGGTTCGGAATGTCGGCATATCCTGGCCGGCCAATGCGAAGGATGCCATCCAATTCAATACAGTGGGCGATTATGTGGTGACCGGTTTCGCAACGGGTGCGCCGACCGTACCCGCCGTACTCACCGTCCACATTGTTCCGACACGTGCAACCGGAGTCACGCTCAACAAGTCGGAAACCGCCCTGTACATGAACGCAACCGAGGACCTGACTGAAACCGTGCTGCCTTCCTCAGCCGCAGACAAACGGGTCACCTGGACCTCCAGCAACAACACGGTCGCCACTGTGAATGCCAGCGGTCTGGTTCGCGGGCTCAACGAAGGAACCGCAACCATCACGGTTACGACCGTGAATGGCGGGTATACCGCCCAGTGCATCGTTCATGTGCTGGTGCCGGTCAATGGCGTGTCGCTCAGCCCGTCGAGTGCGACGGTGAATGCAGGGGGTACGGTTGCGCTGACAGCCACCGTTCAACCGTTGAATGCGACCATCCGCGAGGTTTCATGGTCATCGAGCAACCCCGCGGTTGCCACGGTGTCCACAACAGGCCTTGTCACGGCGGTTGGGTCGGGAAGCGCGACCATCACGGTGACGACGGTTGATGGCGGCAAGACGGCGACATCCGCCATCACGGTCAAGATCCCGGTCACAGGGGTCTCGTTGAACTATACCAGCGGTGAAATGCGGGTCGGAGAGACGACCACGCTGGTAGCAACCATCTCGCCGACGGGTGCGACTAACAGGAACCTGATCTGGACGTCGTCGAACACCAGCGTGTTGACGGTGTCGTCTTCCGGCCTTGTGACAGCCAAGAGCAGCGGGAATGCCACCGTGACTGTCAGAACCGAGGATGGTGGTCATACAGCCACCTGCACCGTCCGGGTGAACAGCAGCGGCGGATGCGGCGGTTGATGCCGTTCGATTGATGTCAGACACATGAAGACATGCATGATTCCAAGAAAAGGATAGCGTTGCAATCGGATGAGAATCGTTCTGTTCGACACGGTCATACAGGGGGTACACCTCCATCTTGACTCCTATGTCCTGTTCAATCTTCTCCTGAATCCTGCCGCCTTTGTCCTGATCGGGGCATGGTTCCTCAGGAGGCACGGCGCAACGCGTCGCCGTGCGCTGCTGGCGCCGTTCATGCTGATGTGCGCGGTTCTTTCGGGGTCCCGGCTGGTCTGGTTCCTGCTCGCCTATGACCATTACAGGGTGAACGGCATCAACCCGTTGATTCCATCCGCCGGCGGCTATACGATGTATGGCGGTTTTGTGGTCGGTTTGTGCATGATTGGGTTGTTCGCAAGGATCGCCAGGATGGATGTGTGGAGATTCCTCGATTGCATGGCTCCCGGTTGGGCGTTCGGCATCCTCATCAACAAGGTGGGATGCTTTCTCAACGGGTGTTGCATGGGAGTTCCCACGGATTCGATCCTCGGCGTCCGATTTCCATTGCTCACGTATCCGGATCCGGTCCATCCGGTGCAACTGTATGAAGCGTTTGTTGGCGCTGTGGGATGCCTGATCGTCATTTTCCTGCTGAAGAAGCTTTGGGGAAGTGGCATTCCCTTTTTCGGGTTTGCCACCCTGTATGCGATCAGCCGGTTTGTTTTTCATTTTTTACGCGAGACGCCAATCCGGATGAGCGCTTCTCCCTGGTTCGGCATCATCGGGTATGCGCTAGCCATATTGGTCGCCGGCGGCATCCTGCTGTCGCGTATCGCCGCGTCGCGACATCAGGCTTCCAGCGGTGATGGTCCGGCATAACACTTGCCCTCCACCTCTCAGAGGCTTACAATGAACACAGGAAAAGGATTTGGAGGAACTTGCATGCCGACGGGAGTACTCGTTGCCGGAATCGCCGCTGTTCTTTGCGTTGTCCTGATGCTCGTGTTCCTGCTGGTGCTGCGCCGGCGGTATCTCATGCTTCTGCCGAACATCTTCCGCAGTGCGGCCAACGCGGTCATCAGGAACCTGTCGGGCATCAAGGGCGGGGGCGTGGACAAGGTGCCCGCCATCGAAAGCGCCTTCAAGACCATCAACTACGAGCCCCTGCAGCGCCGGTGGGCGCAGTGCATGCGCGATTTCAACGAAATCGGCGGACATCGGGCGTTTCTTGATGTCGACGAGTTCTTCCGCATGAAGCCGTTGCTCGAGGAGGCGCTCGAACGCCGCAACGCCGTCGAGGCGGGGCAATGGCTCGCCTGGAGCGGCGCCCTGTCCGCCTGCATCGTCACGGCGGCCGGCTTCATCGCCGGCGGTGGCGCGCAGCTCAATCCCTACATGATCCTCGGCATGGCGGCAGGGACCCTTGCCATCGGCATCGCCATTTCAATCGAATACCGCTGGCGTGACGCCCGTACCTTCGAAGCCTGCATGGAGGACTACACGGACATGCTGGCCCGACTGAAGGAGTGCCTGCCGCCCGTCGGCCGCGACAGCCTCATCCAAACCCTGTACCTGATGCAAAACGAGCAGAGCGAGAACCTCAAGAAACAGACCGAGGAGCTCAAGAAAACCCTGACGGGTTTCGCCACCGAAACGCTGGCCCTGGAAGTGGGCTCCCGCTTCGATGCCTCGATCGAGCACCATCTGGCACCCTCCATTCAAAAGATGGCCGACGTGCAGACCTCGGTGCTCACCCGGCTGCAGCACGACCAGCAGCACCGCATGGACCAGCTGTTCAACCTGTTCACCAAGGAAGTCGGCGACCTGCTCTCAAAGCAGCTGGCCGGCATGACCGACCAGGTCAACAAGTCGGCGGCCGGCATGCGGGAGATCGTCGGCTCGCTGCACACGGTCGCGCAGGATGTGCAGACCACGCACATGCAGAACCGGGAGACGGCCGACCGCAACGAAGTCCTGCTCAAGAGCCTCAACGAGACCCACATCAAGCTGATGGAGCGCTTCGGAGAGGCGACCATCCTGCTCGACGACATCCTCAACTCCTCCAAGATCCTCTCGGAAACCACAACCAACGCCAATGTGGCGACCATCGAGCTGGCCGAGCAGGCCGGCCGGTTGCAGCGGGAAACGGGGGAAAAGTTCGACCAGCTGCGCACCACGTTCGACGAACGGCTCACCGCCTCCACCAACGCCGCCCTGTCCCTGCAGGCTTCGCTGGCGGTCCATGCCGAGGAGATCCGCACGGGCCTGTCCGACTACGCCATCGATCTCAAAACCAGCTTCCAGAGCTTCTCCGACCAGCTGCAACAGCAATTCGAGACCTATTCCGGCAGTGGCCGCACGTGGCTAGAATCCTATTCCTCCGACATCATGACGTCGCTGGGCGAGTTCGTGCACCAGACCCGCGAGGAGTTCCGCATCGAATCCGAGATGGCCGCGGCGCAGCGGCGGCAGGAATCGGAAGCCCTGTTCTCGTCGATGAAGGCGCAGATCGACGCCATGCGGACTAACCTTTCCGAGACCTTGGAGCAGGCGCAGGCCATGAACCTCGAGACGGCCGGCCGGTTCGGCGCGGAGGCGCAGGCCCTGTTTGCGAAATACGAAAAACAGAACCAGGAGGTGGCGCAGGAGCTGCAGGCCCAGGGCCGCACGAACGCCAACCTGCTGTCGCTGACCAACAAGACGCTCACCGAGACGACGGCAACCCAGGTCCGGGCCTTCGAAAGCCAGACCGCCAGCCAGGTCCATGCCTTCGAAAGCCAATCCGAGAAGATGATGCAGGGGTGGAAGGAGAATGCCGCCACGTTCTACGCCTCGCTCCATGACGAGGCCAGGGGCCTGCTGCAGCTACTGCCCGACCAGATGAAGGAAGCGTTCAACGCCTTCACGGCGTCGATGGCCGAGACCATGCGGTCCACCCTCACCGACAGCGTGGAGATCATCGACAAGCTCGGAGAACGCATCCAGCAGCTGCACAGCGAGTTCGAGCTGTATTTCTCGCGCACCGAGGGCAATACGGAGGCGCTCATCAGCGACATGCGCTTCGCGATGGAGGGCGCCATCGGCAAGTTCACGGAAATGTCGGACGCCAGCCTCACGCAGATGCGCGACGGCAACCAGGAGGCGCTGCTGGCCCAGTCCCAGCAGACCCGGCAGCTCATGGACGCCGTGGAGGAACAGACACGCACGCTCAGCCTCTACATCAAGGACATGGGCATCGACCTGGCCGAACTGAACAAGGGCCTGAAGGAATCGGTCGGCGAGTTCAGCACGCACCTGCATGAAGGCGTCACAGGCACGTTCGCCGAGTTCGACAAGGGCATGGCCGAGGTCGTGCACCGCATGACCGAGCTGGGCGTGCGCATCGAGGAATCGGTGGAGGCGCTGCCGGACACGCTCGAGCGCATGGGCGGCGGACGGAGGCAGTAATTGCTTTCCGACCGGCGCTTCGCTGGTGACCGATGTTTTCCGCCAGGGAAGATCACAGTCCGTCACCTTGCACCGATTCATCCCAGGAGAGAGGCGGCATGCCATGACATCCCCGATTGTGCTCCCGCAGTTCGCCGGTGTGCTGGAACGGTTCCGGCAGCGGGTTCCCTTGCATGACGAGTTGCAGGAAAGGGTTTCTGACGAGGAAGCCCTTTCCCTGCTTGCGCGCCTGCCGGTCGATCCGTCCGAGGCGAAGCGGGTGGCCCAGGGCTTGACCTTCCGCGAAATCAGTGCATTCTGCCGCATGCTGGCAC
>JAEXRM010000130.1 GCA_023440865.1 Bacillota bacterium | reverse complement strand
ACTCGCGACTCGTTGTAATCATTATAGTTACAACGAGTCGCGCTTGTCAATGGACTAAGTCAAACTTGTCCGGCGCCAGACGAGCCGGCCGAACCGCCGATATCCCGCGAGTCCGCTGAAACGACCGATGCCCCGCGAGCGGACTCGCGGGGCATCGGCATGTCGTGCCGGATCAGGGGAAAGGGAACAGAGGATCTTTCGCTGCGCGAAACATCGAATGGCTTGACGCGATACGCTCTCGGGTTCTTGCACTGCGTGCAACAACCCTGTCGCGTTACGGTTTTTGCACCTTGTGCAAAAACCTTACATCATGCCGCCCATGCCGCCCATGCCGCCCATGCCGCCGCCGGGGGCAGCCGCTTCCTTCTCGGGCTTGTCGGCCACGACGGATTCCGTCGTCAGGACCATGGAAGCCACGGAAGCCGCGTTCTGCAGGGCGGAACGGGTCACCTTGGCGGGATCGACGATGCCGACCTTGACCATGTCGACATACTTCTCGTTCAGGGCGTCGAAGCCGATGCCCGGCTTGGAGGCCAGCACCTTCTCGAGGATGACCGAGCCTTCGAGGCCGGCGTTCGCGGCGATCTGGCGGACGGGTTCCTCCAGGGCCTTCGCGATGATGGCGGCACCGGTCTTCTCGTCGCCGGTCAGGGTCTTGAGCAGCGCCTTGACCTTCGGGATGGCGTTGGCAAGGACGGTGCCGCCGCCGGCCACGATGCCTTCCTCGACAGCTGCGCGGGTGGCCGCAAGCGCGTCCTCGATGCGGAGCTTCTTTTCCTTCATCTCGGTTTCGGTGGCAGCACCGACCTGAATGACCGCAACACCGCCGGAGAGCTTCGCGAGGCGTTCCTGGAGCTTCTCGCGGTCGAAGTCGGAGGTGGTCTCCTCGATCTGGGCCTTGATGGCGCGGATGCGATCCTTGATGACCGCGTCGTCACCGGCACCGTCGACGATGATCGTATTTTCCTTCTGGACGACGACCTTCGCGGCGCGACCGAGCTGGGCGACCGTGGTTTCCTTGAGCTCGAGGCCCAGCTCCTCGGTGATGACGGTGCCGCCCGTGAGGATGGCGATGTCCTGCAGCATGGCCTTGCGGCGGTCGCCGAAGCCCGGCGCCTTGACGGCGACGCAGGTGAAGGTGCCGCGCAGCTTGTTGACGAGAATGGTGGCCAGGGCTTCGCCTTCGAGATCCTCGGCGATGATCACGAGCTTCTTGCCCTGCTGGACGATCTGCTCGAGCACCGGCAGGATTTCCTGGATGTTGGCGATCTTCTTGTCGGTGATGAGGATGTAGGCGTTCTCGATGACCGCTTCCATCTTCTCGGTGTCGGTGACCATGTAGGCGGACACGTAGCCGCGGTCGAACTGCATGCCTTCGACAACCTCGAGGTTGGTGGTCATGGTCTTGGATTCCTCGACGGTGATGACACCGTCGTTGGAGACCTTGTCCATGGCGTCGGCGATGAGGGCGCCAATTTCCTCGTCGTTGGCGGAGATCGCCGCGACGCGGGAGATGTCTTCCTTGCCATTGACCTTGTGGGATGCTTCGACGACGCTTTCGACGGCGACGGCGACGGCCTTCTGGATGCCCTTCTTCACGATCATCGGATTGGCGCCGGCGGCCACGTTCTTCAGGCCCTCGCGGATGATGGCCTGGGCCAGCAGGGTGGCGGTGGTGGTGCCGTCGCCGGCCACGTCGTTGGTCTTCGTGGCGACTTCCTTGACGAGCTGGGCGCCCATGTTCTCAAAGGCGTCCTCCAGTTCGATCTCCTTGGCGATGGGGACGCCGTCGTTCGTGATCAGCGGCGCGCCGAACTTCTTGTCGAGCACGACGTTGCGGCCCTTGGGGCCCAGGGTGATCTTGACGGTGTTGGCAAGCTTGTTGACGCCGGCTTCCAGAGCCTTGCGCGCGTCTTCACCAAAAAGGATGTCCTTTGCCATGATGGCTGTCCTCCTGTACTGCAAACGCGTCAAGCGTTCTGCAGGTCCTCCCGGTTACGTTCCGGGGATATCGTGTGGGTGCGTCCTGCCGGCAGGCCAGGCCTTCCGCAGGCCGTATGGATGCATTCGGGAGAATGCATGTGCCTTATTCAACGATCGCGAGAATCTTGCCCTGTTCGACGATGGTGTACTCCTCGCTGTCAAGCTTGACCTCGGTGCCCGAGTACTTGCTGATGAGCACCTTGTCGCCCTTCTTGACTTCCATCTTCACTTCCTCGGTGCCGGGGCCAACTTCAACGACCACGGCAACCTGGGGCTTTTCCTTCGCCGTGCCGGGCAGGACGATGCCGCTCTTCGTGGTTTCCTCGGCTTCGATCATCTTGATGACCACTCTGTCTGCCAACGGTTTGATTTTCATGGATGGAACCTCCTTATGAATTCCCGGTGATGTCCGGGTAATGAACTTGTTAGCACTCTTGTCAGGCGAGTGCTAACACAATTTTATGCGATCATCCGCAAGGAATCAAGACGTTTTTTTTTCATTGTCTCGTTTTTATTGGAACTGTGTCCGGAACAGGATCCCCCAGGGCGCGGACACACCGTCCGGCACGCCGCCGTGCGCCGCCCCCCGGATGCGCCGCACGGGTCGACGGGTTCGGCGGGGGGCGTGGCGTTTGATGTTTCAGCGCGCCTGCTCATGGTTCATCTCATGGATGATGCGCAACCCCTCGAGCGTGAGCATGGGATTGACCTGCTGGATGCAGGCGGACTCCGCACCGATCAGACGGCACATGCCGCCGGTGGCGACGACGCGGATGTCTTTATCCGACACCGCGATCATCCGTTCATTGATCATCTCGGCCTTCATCAGGGCCACGATGTGCTCCACCTGGCCCACATAGCCGTGGACAAGGCCGGATTGCATGCTGGTGACCGTCGTGCGGCCGATGACGTGCCTGGGCTTTGCGATCTCGACGCGCGTGAGCTTGGACGCCTTCTCGAACAGGGCTTCCGCGGAAATCTTGATGCCCGGGCAGATGACGCCGCCAAGATAGTCGTACTTCTCGCTGACGCAGCAGAAGGTGGTGGCCGTGCCGAAATCCACGATGATGGCCGGTCCGCCGTACAGGCGCAGGGCGGCGACGGCGTTGACGATCTTGTCAGCGCCCACCTCGCGCGGATTCTCGTAGCGGATGTTGATGCCCGTCTTCACGCCCGGTTCCACCTGGACCGGCTCGCGACCGACATACTTGCGGATGGCGTTGAGCAGCGAGTGCATGACGGGCGGCACGACCGTGCACAGGATGACATGGGCGATATCGTCAACCGCCAGTCCGGCATGATGCAGGAATTGCACCAGCATCATGCCGGTTTCGTCCGACGTGCGTTCCGAACGGGTCCCCATGCGCCATGTGGTGCGCAGGGTACGGCCGTCGTAGACGCCGTACGTGGTGTTCGTGTTCCCGACATCGATCGCAAGCAGCATGGCATTCCCTCCTGCCGACGACTCCGGCCTCCGGTGCATCCGTCGGTCCGCATGCACGCCGCGCGGCGGCATGGACGTACTCCCGGCGCGTCATCACATTCCCAGCTTGATCGTCTGGATCTGCTTGATCTCAAACTGGATATCCTTTTCCACGCGCTCGACATCCGACCGGATGTCCTCGATGGTCTCTTCCCGTTTCTTCGGGGCGCGCACGATCTCCTGCAGGCGGCGGTCCTGCCGCTGTCCGTCGCGGGAGCCGCGGTCGCGGCCGCCGTCCGGGCGTTCCGCCCCATCCGCGCGCTCCGAGCGCCCCTCGGCCGGCTGTTCCCGTGCGGCGCGATCCTGACGGTTCTGGCCTTCCGGCCTGTTTCCCCGGTCACGGTTGCGATCCTGACGGTTCTGGCCATCCTGGCGTTCAGGACGGTTCTGGCCATCCTGGCGTTCAGGACGGCTCTGGCCATCCTGGCGTTCAGGGCGGTTCTGGCCTTCCGGGCGGTCCTGCCGGTTTCGATCATCGGGGCGATTCCCCCGCTCGCGGTTGCGGTCCTGCCGGTTTTGGCCGTCCTGCCGGTTCTGGCCATCCTGCCGGTTCTGGCCGTCCTGCCGGTTCTGGCCGTCCTGCCGGTTCTGGCCATCGCCTTCGCCACGGCCCCGGTTCCGGTCATTGCGGTTGCGATTGCGTCCGCCCTCGCGATTGCGGTCTCCCTGCCCCTCGCGATTGCGGTCTCCCTGCCGTTCTACCCGGTTGCGGTTGCCGCCCTCGGCATCTGTCGGCTCAACGCGCGACGCCGGGGCTTCCGCGGCCGCCGGTGCCGCATCCCTTGCCGCCGTGACCGGCGGTTGCTCCACCGGACGGGATGCCTCCGGGCTCTGTGCGCTCTGCGTGTTTTCCGTATCCATGCTTTCCTCCGTCCGCCGGCGCGCATGCCGCGCGCCGCGCTCCCCTCGCGGGGGTCAATGCCTCACCGGATGGATATTTCCCCGGAGAGGAGCCATTCCTGTGTTCCGTCCGGCCGCTCCACAAGCAGCCGGCCATCCATGCCCACATCCACCGCCCGGGCCAGCCATGCCCCCTCGGGCGCCATCACGCGGATCGTGCGTCCCAGCGTGACCGATGCCTTGCGCCAGCGCGCCAGCAAGCCGGCAAGGCCATCGGAGCGATGCGCCAGCGCGGCCTCCGCCAGATGGTGCAGCATCAGGGCCGCCACGCGGTTCCGGTCGGGTTCCGCCCGGCACCCGCACCCCTCGAGCACCTGGCGCAGCGAGGCGGCCGTATCGCGCAGCTCCGGCGGAAAATCCTCCCGCCGATGCATCACGTTCAAACCGATGCCCACGACCACGTGCGAGACCCGGTCGGGCTCCGCCGCCATCTCCGTCAGGATGCCGCACAGCTTGCGTCCCTGCCAAAGGAGGTCGTTCGGCCATTTGATGCCGATATCGTGACCGGATGGCGGTTCCGCCCGCTCCGCGGACATCGGCGCCACGACACCCGCTTCCGCCAGATAGACCGTGACCGCCTCCACAACGGCCACGGAGGCCGCCAGCGTCAAGGACTGAACCTGGTCGGGCGGCATGTCCGGACGAAGCAGCACGCTCATCCAGATGCCGTCCCCCCCGCTTGAGGCCCATGTGCGGCCCATCCGGCCGCGGCCGCCGGTCTGCGTTTCCGCAAGCACGACACACCCCTCGGGCGCTCCCTCGGCCGCCAGTGCCTTGATGCGGGTGTTTGTCGAATCGGTCTGTTCGAGCAGGAGGACGCGCCAGTCGATTGAACCGGTCGAAGCGCCGTCATTCCTGATTGTCCGGGAGTCCGTCGCCGCATCCTCTCCGGAATCGCCCAGCGCAAGACGCCGCAACTCCGACCGGATGCCGGCCGCGGAATAGGGCAACCGCGCGCCTTCCGCGATGCGATAGCCCTTGCGCGCGGCGCACTCGATCGGCCAGCCCGCGGCCTGCAGCGCCTGCATGTGCTTCCAGACGGCCGCGCGGGTCATGTCCAGCTCCCCGCTGAGCGCCTCGCCGGACATGTGCAGACCCCTCCGGACAAGGAGCATTTCCACCAGCCGTTCGCGTGTGGACGCGGATCCGCCCGTCAAGGCCACACCTCCGCATCCTTCCGGTCGGGCACCTCAAGCAGCAGGATCTCGCCGGAGGCCTTCGACCGGAAGGCCTCCAGCGTTCCGGATTCATCCGGAAACCGCTCCATCAGGCCCTTCGACTCGAGCAGGCGGCACCAGGCGAAGAACAGGCCGTTGCCGCCGTCCCTGCAGGCCTCCTCGTACGACGCCATGCGGGACTGCAGGTACAGTGCCGCCGAGCTCTCATACAACACCGGTGTGTCGAGCGCATGGCCGGTGACGGCGATCTGGCTGTCGAGCACCGAGGACACAATGAGGCATTCCGGCGATCGGAAGCGGCCGTACCGGTAATCGCGCAGCAGCACCAGCGAGGACAGGTACTGTTCCATCATGTCCGGATGAAGCCTTCCCAGCCGGTAGAGATCCGCATCCCCCACGTGGCACCGGGCCGGATCCACCTCGATGCGCAGGCAGACGAAGCCCTCCCCCCGCCCGGGCAGGTCGTCGGGATGGAGCCGGGCCTGCATGGCACGGCGCGGCACCGATTCGCCGGGGAAGCGGACTTCGCGGTCCGCATGCTCGGAAAGCTTCAGGCCGCACTGCACCGCGTCGCGCACGGCTGCGGCCCCGACCTGGTAATAGACGACTGCCATGTTCGGTCCTCCGTCCCGATCATTATATACCACGGCCAGCGGCCTGCCTATATCATCCCCCTCGCAATGCGGTTTTCGGGACGTCGACAGCCGGAATCCCGGCAATGGCAACCATCCCGCAATTGTCAAATCTTGACGAGACCCCGGTCACCGTGTAGAATGGCAAAGTATTTCGCATCACGCGATCAGGAGGGAAACCCATGAACAAGGCAGATCTCATTCAGCAGATGACCGTGAAGTCCGGTCTCTCCAAGAAGGACAGCGAAGCTGCCCTCGACGCCGTCATCTCCACCGTCGAAGAAACCCTCGTCAAGGGCGAGAAGGTTGTCCTCGTCGGTTTCGGCACCTTCGAGACCAAGGCCCGCGCCGCCCGCAAGGGCCGCAACCCCAAGACCAAGGAAGCCATCAGCATCCCCGCCTGCAAGGTGCCCGCCTTCAAGGTCGGCAAGGGCCTCAAGGACAAGGTCAACGGCTGAGTGCCGCTTTACGGGGAACCCGCGGCACAGCCATCCCCTGGATGATCGGCGCCCTTCCCCATGTGGCTACCGTCCAGATACGACCCTGTTGCAAGGCGACCCGGAACCCGATGCCAATCGGTTTCCGGGTCGTTTTTCTCATGTCCCGGGCGCGAATCCGTGGATGCCATGCCCGAGCTGGCGTTGCACATGTGTGGCAGGCCTGCGGGCGCATCCGTCAGGCCGGTTCACGCCGGGAAGAACATCACCTTCACCATGCCGTTCGAATGCCGTCCGTTCGCGGTGATGTCCAGCACCAGATCCAGACGCGGCGCACAGAACGTGTCCGCCACCACCGAGAACTCCAGGACGGCTTCCGACTTGTACAGCGAGGGCAGGTTCACAGATTGGACGGGTGCGGACAGAATCCTCACCCCCGGCGGCGCGTGCAGCGCCGCAGACATCCACTGGTGCTGGTGTGCGCCCAGCGTCCCGCTGTCCGCCAGGTGAACCCGGAACCGGCGCGGCTCACCGATCCGGATGACCGGCTCCCCGAGGATGTCCACCCGTACCTGGAACGCCGGAAAGACATGCCGGGTGACATACGGACCATAGGACAGCAGCGCGGGGATTTCCGGATCGAACGATTTGCCCGCGCCATTGAGCATCGGCGGGAATTGCGGTCCGGGGCGGCAATACAGATCCGCTCCCGCCTGCACCTCGAGGGTGTAGCCCTCCGGCCCGGCAAGCAGGTCGCAGAGCTCCCGGCCCAGGAACAGCGGGGTCACGCGCAGCACGCGGTCGGTCAGCTCCGTGACGGTCCTTGGAATGGAGATGCCGCCATGAAGCACATTGATGCAGCAGGTGGAGATGGCATCGCCCAGCGGAGACTTCCATTTCTCCGGAATGCCGGACAGGCCGCCGAGGATGCCGAGGATCGCCCCCAGCGTCGCGCAGGTGCAATCCGTATCCTCGCCGCAGTTGTTGGCAATGCACAGGCTCTCGCCGAAATCCCCGTTCCCGTACAGCCAGCCGATGACCATCAGCCCGATGTTGCCGGGGGCATCGTAACCCGGCGCGCCGTAGGGCACATCCGTCGGCGCCTGGTCGATCGGGGTGTTCTGCACGCCGAAGGAGCCGGGAACCTCCGTCATCACCCGCACGCGGGCCTGCCTCCAGTCAACCCCCTCCGCATGGCAGGCACGCGCCATGCGAACCGCCCGCGCCACCCCGCAGCCGGCGGGAATCCAGGAAAGACCGATGTCAAGGAGCGTGTCACGGTCCGATTCGACAAACGCGGCACTCTGCAGCGCCGCGCAGAACACCTCGCCGTACAGCCCCTCGTCCGCATGGTCGACAATGGCATCCTCGATGGCATACCGAACCGCCAGCTCCGGCCGTCCGGGTGCCAGACAGGCCCAGATCTCGGAGCGGATGAAGCAGCCGCAGCTGTCCTTGTACGGGTTGCCATGATGCCCGGAAAGTGGCGGCAGCATGCCCATGCGCAGGTTGTTCTTGCCGGCGCCGTATTCCACCCAGCCCGGAATGGTGAAGGAGAGCCAGTATTCGCCCAGAATCGCCGCATTCACCTGACGGCCGTAGCGTTCCACGGCATTGAGCCAGATCAGCTGCAGGTCGAGATCGTCGTTCGGCGGCGGATTTCCGTGCAGGTCCTGCACATAAAAGGAGACGTCCTGCACGCCGCGCGTGCATTCAAACGGTGCCCCGAGCACGCCGCCGATGTTCTTTCCCATCCAACAGCCGGCCATCTTCTCGCGATAGGTGCCAAAATCGAGTTTCATCCGTACCCTCCCCATGGCGCTCGCGGTGCGGCGCTTCCATATCATTGTACCTTGGGGGCGGAGCCAGTTCAGCGGGCAATCGAAGGGAGGGCGGCGGACCGTCACACGGGAACACCCGCCAGCCGCAGCATCCGGACCGCCTCATCCTCCCGCCCCTCATCGACGATGACCGGCATGTGGCACAGGCCCGCCGCCGTCCCGACCGTGTCGGCGATGCGCATCATGCCTTCCGCACCGCAATACACCAGCTTTGCCTTGCCAGCCTCATGGATGCGGCGCCACACCTGGGGCCATTCCTCCTGCGGTGGACGGCCGTCTCCCGGCACCCATTGGACCGCATGGATCGCGTCGATCTGCAGCACCGAATCCAGATGCGGCAGCTGTCCGATGCCGTCGAGATGGTAGACCGCGTGGCCAAGCCGCTCCGCCGAGGCGGCCAGCTCCGGTTTGACGAAGGTGTCGAACATGCCCGGTGAAATCATGTAGCAGAAGTCGCACTGCAGGATGTAGGCCGGCTGCGCGCAGAAGGTGCCGCTCCAGTCCGTCCAGCCGCGGCTTCCCGGTTTCCCGGCCACACCGGCCCGCAACTGTTCGGACAGCTCGCCGAAGAAGCGGTGCCACAGCGCATGGCAGGCCCAGTTCAGCCGTTCGACCTCTCCGGGCTCGTCGACCAGGTCGTACAACAGCTGCTCGCCCGGCAGGAACGTGGAGAGAATGTCGAGTGATCCACCCAGATCCGGCATGCTCATGAGCACCGAATCCCCCCAACGCGCCAGGCCCGCCGCATATAGGTCGCGGATGCGGCACAGCCACGGATTGTCCGCGTCGTAGACCGGATGGATCTCGCCGATGGGACGCTGCTGCCGCGGATGGAACCAGACCCGGCCGGTCGAGTTGTCGAGCCGGGCCCCCAGAAATGCCGCAACCAGACCGGGGCCGAACGAGTCGAACCGCACCATCGGAAACGCATCACCGAGATAGTCATACCGGGAGAGCTCATAATCGATCCGGTCGATGACCGCTTCCGCAGGGATTGAGAGATCCGCGCAGGTGGCTTGGGACAACAGTGGGGTTTCAGGACACGGTCGACCGGGATCCCGCCCGGCCAACCAAATCGGCAGGATCGGACGCACCAGCCCGCCTGCCCACCAATCCCCATATGTCGCCCGCACCCTGTCCCACCGCTCCGGTCCGAAGTCGATGCCCATGCCATACCCCCATGTCGTCGGCACGCCGGTCAAGCCGGCTAGCGCCCCTGATGCCGATGCGACAACCCCGGGGCTTCACCCGCAGACCCGCCCGCATGAGCGGCATGTCGCACCTGCACCATCCTATCGCCCGCACGTGGCCCCGGAAAGCGGCAAACTGGCAAAAAAGCACGGAATTTCGATCAACCGCGGCGGGAAACCGGATCCGGAACCCCGCTGGCGAGCCATTCGCGCGGGGATGCGAGGTAGATGCGCCGGAACGCATCGGACAGGATCTGTGCGGAGGAAAAACCGACGGCTGTCGCGATCCCGTCGAGTGACAGGCCGGTCGTCCGAAGCAGCACCTCCGCGCGGCGCACGCGGCACAGGACGACATACCGGTGCAGCGGCATGCCCATATGCGCGGCGAACGCCCTGCGCAATGTCGAGGCGCCGACATGGAACCGCGCCGCAAGCAGTTCCGCGTTCCACGGCACGTCCAGCTCGTTCCGGATGAGAGCGGCGGCGTCGTCCACCAGCGCGTGATGCGGCTGGCATCTCCCCCCGCCCGCGGCACGGGCATCCGGCAGCAGTCCCTGCGGCCACACCTCGCGGCACAGACGGACCGCCATCGACAGCACGAAGGCCTGGAAAAGGATGCGGATGCCGGCATTCGGCTCATCCCATTCGCGCTCGAACGCCGCGCATGCATCCCGCCATGCCTGCGGCTCACGCAGCGCAATCCGCCGCCCGCAGCAGGGGCGGAGCGCGGACAGGAACCGCAGCTGCCCGGACGCGGGCCCCACGTCGAAGTGCAGCCAGTAGTCGTCGTGCGGATCATCGGCCGGCGTTTCTATGGCGTGCGGCGTGAACGGCGGAATGAGGATCATGTCGCCCGCACGCAGCACGACAGGCCCCGACGGGAACAGGATCCGGCTTTGCCCGCCGTTGACGAGGATCAGCTCGATGTCGCCGATGACCCGCATGCCGCAGGTCGCGGCCGGATCGCGGCGATGGTGGCCGAATCCGCGCGGCTCGAACGCCAGTTCCGCGAGCCAGTCCCCCAGGAAATCCGGCCCGAAATCCGGTCGAACGTGGGTCAACGGATACGTCTGACGCATGGTCACGCCCCCTGTATGCCGGACTCAGCGCTGCACGCGCGCACCGGCACCCTTCATGACTGCTTCCACCTCCGCCTTGCTCGCCATCGAGGTGTCGCCCGGCGTGGTCATGGCCAGCGCGCCGTGCGCCGCACCATAGTTGACGGCCGTCAGCGGATCGCCGGTGGTCATCAGGCCGTAGATGAGGCCGGACGCAAAGCTGTCGCCACCACCGACGCGGTCGAGGATCTCCAGACCGGGGTATTCACTGGACATGCACACCTCGCCACCCGCAACGCACAGGGCGCTCCAGTCATTGACCGTGGCGCTGCGGACGGTGCGCAGGGTGGTGGCGGCGACCTTGAAGTTCGGGTACGCCTTCATCACGTCCCGTATCATTTTCTGATAGCCGGGGATGTTCAATTCCTTCAGGTTCTCGTCGTTGCCCTCGATCTCGAAGCCCAGGCAGGCCGAGAAATCCTCCTCGTTGCCGATCATGACGTCCACATATTTCGCGATCTCCCGGTTGACCTCCTGCGCGCGCGCCTTGCCGCCGATGCCCTTCCACAGCGAGGGCCGGTAGTTGAGGTCGAACGAGATCACCGTGCCGTGCTTCTTCGCGACGCGGCACGCCTCGATGACGACATCGGGCGTCGTGGCGGACAGGGCCGCGAAAATGCCGCCCGTGTGCAGCCAGCGGGAGCCCAGTGTGCCGAAGATGTGCTCGAAGTCGAAGTCGCCGACCTTGAGCTGGCTGGCGGCCGTATTCGCCCGGTCGGATACGCCCAGCGCCCCCCGGATGCCGAAGCCTCGCTCGGTGAAATTCAATCCGTTGCGGACCGACCGGCCGATGCCGTCGTATGGCACCCACCGGATCAGCGACGTGTCGACGCCGCCCTGCAGGATGAAATCCTCCACCAGGCGGCCCACGTCGTTGTCGGCGAACGCCGTCAGGACGCCGCAGGTCATGCCGAAGCACTTGCGCAGGCCACGGGTCACATTGTACTCGCCGCCGCCCTCCCAGACGGTGAACTGGCGGGCGTTGCGCACCCTGCCCTCGCCGGGATCGAAGCGGAGCATGACCTCGCCGAGCGACAGGCAGTCGTAACGAACGCTTTTTTCCGGTTTGATGTCCAACAGTGCCATGATATCCCCCTCCTTCTCCTGCCCGCATGTCACGTCTGGCAGGAGCAAACCTGCGCGTCGTCAGCCGCGCGCGCGCTTCACCTGCTCGACGAACTGCGCGCCGATTGTGGCGATCGAGTCGTAGTCGCCCGTTTTCGCGCCGGCCGTCAGGCTGCCGCCTACGCCGACCGCGACGGCCCCGGCCTTGATCCAGTCGGCGGTGTTGTCGAGCGCGACGCCGCCGGTGGGCATCATGCGGGCCTGGGGCAGCGGCCCCTTGACCGCCTTGATGAAGGCGGGTCCGAACAGTTCGCCCGGGAACACCTTCACGATGTCGGCACCGGCCTCCATGCAGGCCAGCACCTCACGGACGGTCATCGCGCCGGGCATGCAGGCGATGCGGTAGCGCAGGCAGGTCCGGACGACCTCCTCGTTCAGGCACGGGCTCACCACGAACTGCGCGCCGGCCAGGATCGCGGCGCGGGCGGTCTCGGGATCGAGCACCGTTCCGGCGCCGATGAGCACCTCGCCCTTCCTGTAGGTCTTCGCCAGCTCGGCGATCACATCCAGCGCACCGGGCACCGTGAACGTCACCTCGATGGCCGCGATGCCCGCACGGATGCACGCGTCCGCGATCTTCAGTGCCTGATCCGCGTTCTCGGCGCGGACCACGGCCACCACGCCGCATGCCTGGATTCTCGAGAGCACAACTTCCTTTTCCATCTCTTTCCCTTTCCGCGGCGACGCCCCGCGTGCCGCATGGCGACCGGCTGTGCCGGCGCCTTCTGTCCGAGCTGTGTGTCCCGACCCGCCGGTCATGCCGCGGGCCCGCGCTGCATTCATGTCAGTTCCGCCGGTTCCGGCGTGTGCCGCCACCCCAGCCGTCGGGAAATGTCGCGTGCCGTCCCCATGACCCAGCCGGCGATCTCGGACTCGCGAAACGGCTCGACGACATGGGCGGGTCCGGTCATGCTGACGGCCGCGACCACCTTGCCCCGGTAGTCGCGGACGGGCGCCGCGATGCAGCGGATGTCCGGCTCGTGCTCCGCGTCATCGACCGCATAGCCCTTCCGGCGCACCGCTTCGACCTGTCGCAGCAAGGTGGCGGCGTCGGCGGGCGTCGTCGGGGTGAATACCTCGAAAGGGTAGCCCGCAAGCCGTGCGGCCAGGTCCCGGTCCGTCAGGCCGGACAGCAGGCACTTGCCCAGTGCCGAGCAGTGTGCCGGTATGCGCCGCCCGATCTGCGAGTACAGGCGCAGGTTCGATTCGACCGCCACCTTGTCGATGTAGACCGCGTCCATGCCGTCCAGGATCGCCAGGTGCGTCGTCAGGTTCATGCGTGCCGTGAGCTCGCGCAGGTAGGGGCGCGCCTCGGTCTTGAGCTCGACGCGGTTGAGGTGGACGCTGGCCAGGTCGACGAGCTTGAGACCGTTCCGATAGATGCCCCTGCCGCTGCTTTCGACGTAGCCGCGCGCGCCCAGGGCCGACAGGATGCGGTGCACGGTGCTCTTGTTCAAGCCCGTGCGCGTGGCGATGTCCGTCACGCCGAGTCCGTCGCGCTCGTCCGCGAGCAGCTCGAGGATGTCGAAGGCCCTGTCGATGACCTGGATTCCCTTGTCGGCCATGGCACCTCCCGTTCGTTCCGCATCGTGAAACACCGTTCCGTTTTATGAGCCTATTGTATCCCGAAAAGGGCAAAAAGGCGAGAGGCTTTTTCACATGACCCGGGATCGCCGGATGCGACGTCCGATCAGCCCTTGCGGAAGAACAACGTGCCGACCGGCTCACCGGCGAGCACGGAAAGCACGTTCATCGGATTCTCCCCGTGTGCGAGCACCATGCTGCAGCCCGCTCCCGTGGCGATGTCCGCGGCGTTGAGCTTGGTCAGCATGCCGCCGGTGCCGCGGCTGGTGCCCGACCCGGTGCCGCCCGCATACGCGCGCATGGCCGGTGTGATCTCCCGAACGAAGGAAATGAGGTGACTGTCCAAATTCTCGCGCGGGTTCGAGTCGTAGAAGCCGTCGATGTCCGAGAGGATGACCAGCAGATCGGCGCCGATGAGCCGTGCGACGACGGCGGACAGCGTATCGTTGTCTCCGAACATCTTCAGGCTCTTGATTTCCTCGACGGAAACCGTGTCGTTCTCGTTCACGATCGGGATCACGCCGAATTGGAACAGGCTGGTGAAGGTGTTGAGGACATTGACGCGCTTGAGGTCGTCGTCCACATCGGTCTTCGTCAGCAGGATCTGCGCCACCGACTGGCCGTAGACGGAAAAAAGGCGGCTGTACAGACTCATCAGCTCGCATTGTCCGACGGCGGCGAGTGCCTGCTTCATGCCCATGCCCGCCGGACGCTTTTCCATGTTGAACTTGCCCATGCCGACCGCGATGGCGCCGGACGTGACCAGCACGACCTCCCGTTCCCGGTTCATCAACTCGGAAAGCACCATCGCAAGCCGATCCATCCGTTCAAGGTTTGTTCTGCCGTTGTCGTGGGTGAGAGTCGAGGAACCGACCTTCACGACGATGCGCCGCGCGTCCGCCAGCAGTTTTCTTTCCGTCAGTCCATCCCGGGTCGCCTTCTTAGCCGCCATCGGGCCCATCCTTTCCTCTGCCGGCGTTCCCGCCGTCCATCCCGTCATTCCTTGTCCGTCAGCAGGGTCAGCTCCATGTCACCCCAGGCGCCCATGCGATCCCCCATGACAACCAGCAACCCTGTCACGCCCGGCACGCCAGACGCCCATGCAAGGGCATCGGCGATGTCCTCCGCCGTCTTGACGCGATTGCCCAGCGCGGTCGCCACCGCATCCGCCAGATACGCATCGCCGGCCTTCACGGTCGCCGCGTCCGCCCGCCCGAAGCTCAGCGAATGGCCGATGGTGCCGGAGGACGTGCACAACCCCAGCGGAAACCCGCCAGCCGGCAGCACCAGCCCCAGTTTCCCGTTCAGGGGTGAGTTCCCGCAGAAAAGACCTGCAACACGGCCTCGCGTTCCCGTCATCCAGAGGTCGCCGCCGTTCTCCACCAGCACCTCGGAAAAGTGCCCGTTCAGCGCGCGGCCGACCTGTTCCGCCACGGCGCCCGCAACCGCCGCCATGGGGCCGACGCCCGCCGCCGATGCGGCGCGGTACATGCCGGCCAGCAGCCCCGGCAGGGCACCGGGCTCCCCGAGCGGTTCCAGGGAGGACAGGAATGCGGGCCGGACGCGGATATGCGCCTCGAGCAGCTCACGACATGCCGCCACGGCCGTGGAGGCCAGCGTCCGGGCCAGCCGCAGCTGCTTCTCCGATGGCGGGCCGTCGTGCGAGAGCTCGCCGATGCCGATGAACAGGTCGGTCTGCTCCACCTTCAGGCGAAAGAATGCCAGATCGGGCGCCTGGAAGGCGGATCGGTATGCCCTGTCCACAAACGGTTCCCGCACCGGTTCACCGTCGGGAGCGCCATGCGGCCTCATTGCAGGCTCATGACGGACAGGGGGCAGGCCTTCGTGCACAACCCGCATACCACGCATTTCTCACGGTCGAACGTCAGCGCCCAGTCATCCTGCGACATGGTCAGCGCACCGAACGGGCAGACCGCGGTGCATGCGCCGCAGTGCACGCACCGTGCCTCGTCCCAGATGAGCTTGCGGGTGAACAGCTTGTATTCGACCTCGGCATCGGTCAGGTACTGCAGGGCGGCATCCACATCCGCCTCCTCGCCCGAGATGTCCGCAACCAGCGTGCCCACCTTCGTGAGGCTGACGTCGGCGTGCAGGATGTTCACCTCGAGGTTGTACTGCTTGATGAGGGTGCTCACGACCGGTTGCGTGACCTTGTTGACCGGATAGATGATGCTGAGCTTAACGGTCTTCATGAAAGTCCCCCCGTATCTCCAGACGCTTGGGCGCGGCGGCATGGCGCGGGAGCGGCGCGACCGGCTCCGTGAGCAGGAAATCGCCCTTTTCGATCCAGCTCTTGAGCTGGCCTGCGATCTCACGGGCCATGCGAAGGCTCGAGAGCGGCGCAGTCGCCACCCATTTGCCCCGGATGTCGATGCGCCCGCTGCGCAGCTGTTCATAGGTGACCTGGATGCCCAGGTTCTCGCGGCCGCTCTTGTCGACGACCTGTGTGACGATGTCGCGGTTGGAGACCGCCGTTTTCGCCACCATGTCCTCGTCGACCAGGGGAATCGGAATGCCGACGCCGACAAACAGCGACACGCCGTACTTCTCATAGACGGCCGCGCGGACAAACCGGCTGTCCATGCGCTTGAGGTCGCCGATGAGCGCCAGCGTGCCGGCCGCGGAAACGGGGACACCGTTGTCAAGCCGGTCCTGGTCCGGATTGTGCTGCGTTCCCTCCCAGGCGACATAGCCTTGCGTCCCGCCGAGGAACACGCGCGTGCCGATGCCGGTGGTGCGGTACTCCGGGTCGTTGAGCAGCGGGCTGAGCTCGCCGGCGGTGGAGTAGGTCACATTGCCGAACTTCGGCAGCAGCGTGCCCATATAGGTATAGAGGATGCGGTCCGTGGAGTTCGTGGCCGCGTTGTAGTTCTGGTAGGCGTTGCGGGGGTTGAACATGTAGGCCTGGTTGATGTTGTCGCGGTTGATGGTCGTATGGATCTTCCTGCGCGGATAACAGTCGGTGCCGTAGCTCTCCGCGCGCAGCTCCACATCCTTGCCGGAAACCAGATCCTCGATGACATGGGCGCCGCCGTACTGCATGCCCATGGTTTCCGATGCCTCCGTCGCGCCGATGTAGGCGTCGACTGCGGCGATGCCGGCGTAGGCGGGGACATCGTTGAGCCAGACCCGGTTCATGCGGATGCCCGGTGTGGAATGCCCGAAGTTGAGGAACGCGCCGGATGAGCACATGGGGCCGAACGTGCCGGTCGTGACGACATCGACGCGCCGCGCCGTCTCCTTCACGCCCTGCTCGCGGACCATGGCGGTGATCTCCTCGGCGGTCAGGATGACGGCCGTGCCCGCCCGGATCTTTTGGTTGATTTCCTCGATCGTCTTGGCCATGCTGCCTCCTTGCGCCATCCGCACGGCGGTTCCATGAAATCCGCACCGGATGGCGGGCTGCACGTTCCCCACCGAACGATGCGCCTGTTGTTCATTATAATTGGCACGCCCACGCTTGACAACCGCGGCGGCCGGGGTCGTCACGCCCGTCCCGGCGGCGCGCGGCACCGCCGGCTTCCCGTACGGTTCAGGGGGGCAGCAGGCTCGACGGCGAACGGCCGGTGATGCGCCTGCAGGTGCGGCTGAAGTGGAAGGGATCCGAAAAGCCGCTGCGCTCGGCCGCCCCGGCAACCGTGTATCCGCCTGTCGAAAGCAGTTCCACCGCCTTGTGCACCCGGACCCGGGCCAGGTACTCCCGTACCGACAGACCCATGTGCTCCTTGAAGAACTGTCCGAAGTATACGGGATGAAGCCCTTCCCCGGCCGCCAGCTCCGCGACGGTCAACGGATCGGCGTATCGTGCCAGAATCGTCGCCTTGATGCGTTCGAGCCGCGCCTCGGCGACGCGCCCCTGCGGCGTGTGGCAGATCGAGCGGATCAGCCGGTGCAGGATGGCAAGGAGAATCGCCTGTGCCTCCATGCGCCATGCCGGCGCCTGTTCGAGCCACACCTGCTGGAACCGGTCATAGAGCGGGCGCAGCGCCTCCCCGTCGGCAATGCGGAACAGGTTGGGAAAGGGAAGCGGGAACGATGCGCCTTCCCAGTCAAGGCAGTCGAAGTTCAAGGCAAGGCAGTGCATGGGGGTCTGCGGATCCGTCTCCGCCCTGCGGACGCTTCCGGCGGGAAGATACAGAAAGTCCCCTGCGACGGCCTCCAACGGCCGGTCATCCACCCAGTACGTCGCCCGTCCGCCGAGCACCCAGGTCAGGTCGTGCCAGGCGAGGCGGCTTTCACCCAGTGACCATGACGCCGTGCAGTGCCGTTCGACAAAATACAGCGGTCGGACCCGGAGATCCGGCAGATCGTTTTCTTGGTTTTTTACATCCGTATTGTCTGCATCCATTCCCATGCCCCCCACGCCATTGTATCATTGACATCATAATGTCGAAAGGCATTTGCGTGTCTGCCGCGCAGCGGGGACCGCCCCTTGTCCAGGAATAACACATTGCATTTGCGCATGGAAAGGAAAGCACCATGACGACGCGACATGACGATGCGTCCCTCGACCTTGCCGCCTTTTGGCGTGAGAACGACCAGGCGACGGCCACGCCCCCCGCGGAACGCCGCCGCATCCCCATCGCCTTCTCGGTCGACGACCACTTTCTGCTCGAAGCCATGAACCCGCCTTCCACCTTGCGCTATTACAACGACTTCACCTGCCGCACGGCGCTCCATCGTCAGATGAACGACCGGATGGAGGCCGTTCTGGGACGCCGTTTCTTTGCCGAGGAATCCCACCAGGCTCCCGAGCCCGTGCGATTCGAGGTGGTGATGGGTGCCCATTGGGACCTGCGCGAGGGCGGCACACCCTGGCTCGAATCCACGGTGGCGGACGAGGAGGACCTCGACCGCATCATCGAGCGCGCCGAAAAGCTGGACATGCGCGCCGCCGCGCTACCGGCCGATTTCCAGGAGAAGAAGGCCGCCTGGGAGACCGCGACAGGCCGGACACTCCGCCTTGGCGGCGCCTGGTCGCGCGGTCCGGCCACCATGGCGACCAGCATCCTCGGCACCACGAACACCTGCCTGTTCATGATGGACGAGCCCGAACGCATGGATGCCTTTTTCGACGTGCTGGGCCGCCGTCTGGTGGAATACAACGAGGTGCTCATGGAAGCGACCGGGCACGGCACCATCGCGGGCTACGGCGTCGCGGACGACAACTGCTGCCTGTTCCCGCCGGCCCAGTACGAGCGTTTCTGCGCGCCGGTCCTCGCCCGGCTGTTCGCCCGGTTCGCACCGGAAAAGGGGCACCGCCGCTACCAGCACTCCGACAGTGCCATGGGACACCTGATGCCCATCCTGCACAATCTCGGCGTCAATGCGGTGAACCTGGGGCCCACGCTGCACCCGCTGGAAATCCGCAAGGCGATGCCGGATGCGGAGATCCACGGCCAGCTGCCGCCGATGCTGCTGCGCAACGGCACGCCGGAGGAGATCGTCGCGGCCGTGCGTCGCGACCTGGACGCAGTCGGCGGTGACGGCCGCATGGTCGCCTGCACGGCAGGTTCCATGGCCGGCGGCACACCGCTGGAGCATTTCCTGCTGTACATGGAGACGGTCGACCGGTATGGCCGCATCCGCTAGATCGGCTCCCAGGCAAGGCCTCGCTCGGCGAGGCAATCGCGGCATTCCATCTGTAACAGGCGCGCCGGGCCACCGATCAGCCCACACCCAGCGCCTTCACGGTGGCACTCCCCTTGTCGAGCACGCCTTCGAGCGCATCCCACGGAATCGTGAACTCACGGAAACCGGCCGCATAGGATGCGATCTCATACGGCCCCCAGATCAGCACCACGCCTTCCTGGGTGAGGCGGAACGGCCGATCGGGCGTCACCTCGATGCTTTCGACAAAGTAGCCCACCTCTTCCATCTCGAGGGTGATGGTCTCGTTGACGCGTTCGGCCATCAGGGAGAAGGCCTGCTGCGCCATATCCTGTCCAAAGAGGTCCGTCAGGCCGATCTGCCGACCGGTCCCCATGTCGAAGTGCATGGTTTCGATGCCGGGCATGCCATGGGCCGCACCCAGCGCGTACCAGTAGCTGGACTGTTCGACGACCAGCACATTCCCCACCCGCCAGGCCGACCACCCGCCTTCAACCGTTTCCACGTAGGCCATGCCGGTCGTCTCATCGACTTCCGGCTCCGAGACCGTGACCGTTCCCAGCCCGGCCTGGATGGCCTCATTGATGCGCGCCTGCACGACGGTGTCCTTCATGCCGGTCGCCACGGGATACAGCAGGTCGGTGTGGATGCCGCCCTCCGCCCTTTCCGCCGTGAGACGGATGCCATCGCCAAGATCGTAGCCCATGCGGTCGACCGCGATGCGGCGGCCTGTCATGTCGAACACCGTGTGGAGTCCGTCCACGGTGCCGACGAGCATCCCGTTCTCAACGCGCAGGCTGCCCACGCCCTTGATCGTGGGCCAGGCATCCGCTCCCGCGCCATCCGGACCGACGAAGCCGATGTATGCGCCGTCGCAGACGGAAACCATGTCCTCGCCGGCGTCCTGCACGAAATGCAGCTTGTAGTCGGTCATCCGGTTGCCCGATGCGTCGAACAGCGCCGTGCGGCAGTAATCGAGATAACCCCAGGGAAGGTAATCGGCCTGCCTGAGCGGTTCCCCCACGAGCAGCAGCCCGTTCTCCATCCGCCGGATGCCGCCGGCAAGGGGCTCGATCACCCATGCGCCATCTTCCCCCAGCAGGCCGTAGGCGCCGCTGAACGCCTCCGGATCCGGATTGTACCTGACGATGGCCGTACCGTTCCGAAACGGCTCCGCTTCCAGGTAGACTGCCTCCGTCAGCGGCGATCCGTCGGCCCTTCGGTAGCCGAACAGCTTCGCGGCTTCGTCCCGGTAGATCGTGATGCCGGCGGATACCGTCGCCGTGACATCGTTTCCCTTCGTATCGATCAGATGGGTCGGCTCATCGGCCATCGGGCCGACGATGGCATAGCCGCCGCAAAAATCACCGAGGTTGTTGCCGTCGAACGGAATCGCCAGCCTGCCCGTTCCATCGAGGTAGCCCCTGGCGCCTTCACGCCAGGTGGGCGAAAGACCGTCGTGATAGGTGGACAGGTAATCGGGCGTCGTGAAGATCAGCTTCCCGCCGGCATCATATACCTCGGTGCCTGTCACCCCGCCATCGCCGGAGCTCAAGCCGACGGAGATCCGGCCATCGGCGAGCAGGGAAACGTATGCCGGCTTCATGGGAACCACCAGCCGGCCCGCGAAGTCGATGACACCGCTGTGGCCCGCCTCGTCGGTGACGACGGCCAGACCGAAGGCGGAAAAAGGTGTCACTGCGGCATACGCGGGCTTGATGAGCATGTTTCCGGATTCATCCGCGTACCCGTAGCGCAGGCCCTTGTCGGTCATGGCACCCCACGGCACAGGCCAGGCCCCTTCGCGTTGCGGCAGGGCCGCTCCGGACGTCGGTGATGGCTCCGGGGATGCAGCGGGGGCGGACGTACCGCTTGCCGCAGCGCTTGCAGCGGTGGTTGACGCAGCGGTCGCGGAAGTGTCGGGATCGGGTGTCTCGATCTGCCTGCCGCAGGAGGTGAGCGTCACGATCAGAAAGGCGACGGCGGCCAGCAGCAGCACCGCCCAGAAGGCGGGCATGCGGAAGATGCTCCATGTCGGGGAAACCTTGTTTTCCTGGAGAAATCGCTCCGCCGCACCCGACACCGTTTCCCGAGGTGATTTTCCGCCCTTGCCTTCCTGTGACGCCGCCATGCCGATGCCCTCCCTGTGATACCTTGTCTTCATTCTACGCGCTGCCGGCGCGGATGGAAAGGCTCGTCATCGGCAAGAAGCAAACACCCCGGCTTCCGCATCGTCGCGAAAGCCGGGGTTCGACAGGCAGGGGTCCGCAATGTGACCGGGATGCGGCAATGTGATTGTCTCTTATGAAAGGCCCAGATACGCCTCCGCATTCCGATGGCACAGATCGGCGATGATGCCGCCGAGGAGGGCTTCGTCGTCAGGCACCTCGCCGGCCTCCACCCACTCGCCCAGCAGATTGCACAGGATGCGCCGGAAATACTCGTGGCGCGGGTACGAGACCAGGCTGCGCGAATCGGTGAGCATGCCGATAAACCGGCCGAACACGCCGAGATTGCCGAGCGCGCGCAGGTGCCGCTCCATGCCGTCCTTCGTGTCGTTGAACCACCAGGCGGCGCCAAGCTGGATGCGGCCGGGCACGCCGTCGCCCTGGAAGCAGCCCGCCAGCGCTCCGAGCGCATCGAGATCCTTGCCGTTGAGCGAGTACAGGATGGTGCGGGGCAGCTCCCCCATGACGTTCATCTCATCGAGCAGGCGGGCCAGCGGCAAGATCAGCCCGTCGTCCCCCATCGTGTCGAACCCCGTGTCCGGCCCGAGCCTGCGGAACATGCGCGTGCTGTTGTTGCGCTGGGCCAGCATGTGCAGCTGCATCGTCCACCCGCGGCGCGCATATTGCCGTCCCAGCCACACCATCAGCCAGGTGCGGTACTGCCGGACGGCGTCCGCATCGGGCATGCCGCCAGAAAGGACAAGCCGCAGCGCGGCATCGGCCTGTTCCGCGGTGGCCGGCGCATACACGACCGGCTCGAGCGAATGGTCGGACAAACGGCATCCCGCCTCGGCAAAGAAGTCCATCCGGTCCTCCAATGCCAGCGCCAGATCCGCAAGCGAGGCAACCGGACGGCCGGATGCGGCGGACAGCCTCCCGATCCACTCCGCAAAGCCCTGCCGCTCCAGATAGAGCGCCTTGTCGGGCCGGAATGTGGGCAGCACCTTCGTGGCAAAGGATGCATCGGCCGCGAGGGCAAGGTGGTGCTCCAGCGTGTCGGCCGGATCGTCCGTCGTGCAGAGGGCCTTCACGTTCGAGCGCCGGATGAGGCTGCGCGCCGAGAACGAGGCATCGGCGAGCTGCCGGTTGCACTCGTTCCATATGGCTTCCTCGGTGTCTGGCCCCAGTACGTCCGTGATGCCGAAATAGCGCTGCAGTTCCAGATGCGTCCAATGGTACAGCGGGTTGCCGATCAGTCTTGGCATCGCCTCGGCCCATCGGCGGAACTTCTCGCGATCGGACGCGTCGCCGGTGATGCACGCTTCCGGTACGCCGTCCCCGCGCAGGGCGCGCCACTTGTAGTGATCCCCGCCCAGCCACAGCTCGGTGATGGTGGAAAACCGCCTGTCGGACGCGATGTCGGCGGGCGGAATGTGGCAGTGGAAATCCACGATGGGCGCATCCTTGGCATACCGGGCGAACAGGCGGACCGCCGTTTCGGTGCGGAGCAGGAAGCGGTCGTCGAGAAAGGCCCGGGGTGCCGCGGCACCGTGGTCGGCTGCGTGGGGCGCTTGCATGATGAACCTCCATGGCGGTTCCTTCCGCCGGTCAAGAAGTGATGTGCCGCAAGACGGGCAATGCCCATACGGCCCTCCCGTCGGCATCACACCCCGGAGAAAGCTGAAAAACCGCCATCCACGGGCACAACGATACCCGTGACGAAGCGCGACGCATCCGAGGCAAGCCAAACCAGCGCGCCGACCAGGTCATCCGGGTCGCCGAAGCGCCCCATCGGCGTATGGTCCATGATGGCCTGTCCCCGCGGGGTCAGCGCGCCCGTCGCCTCGTCGGTCAGCAGGAACCGGTTCTGTTCGGTGAAGAAGAAGCCGGGGGCGATCGCATTGACACGCAGCTTCGCACCAGCCGTCTTCGCCAGGTCCACGGCCAGCCACTGCGTGAAGTTCGACACGGCCGCCTTGGCGGCCGAGTAGGCGGGGATGCGGGTCAGCGGGCGGAAAGCGTTCATGGAGGTGATGTTGACGATGACGCCGCCATCGGCATTGTCCGCCAGCAGCCTGCCGAATACCTGGGAAGGCAGCACCGCGCCCGCCATGACATTGAGGGCGAACACGTCCTCCATGGCGGAGCCCGGCAGGTCGAAGAAGGTGACGGGCGGATTCAGGGTCGGGTTGGTTGTCGCCTCCTTGCGGTTGCCGCCGACACCGTTCACGAGGATGTCGATCCGGCCGAAATCCGTCAGGATGTGCCGGCTGAGGGTTCCCAGCGCCTCCTTCGAGGTGGCGTCGACGCCGTAGGCGCGGCAGGCCGTGCCGAACGGGCGGCAGGAGGCCGCGACGGCCTCGGCCTTCTCATGGCGGGATCCCACAACGGCGACATCGGCGCCCGCCTCCGCCAGGCCGCGACACAGCGCGCCTCCGAGTACACCGCTGCCTCCGAGCACGACGGCCGTTTTTCCCTTGAGACTGAAGCGTGACATGGCGGTCTCCTTTCCGTCCGATGAGTGCGATGCGCAAACCGCGCTGCTGCCGGCAATGCGTCGGAATCAAACCAGTGGGACCTCCCGTCCGCTCCTGGCGGATTCGTACAGTCCCAGCACCAGGCGCAACGCCGGCAAGGCGGCCATTCCGTCGATCGGGAATGCCTTGCGGGCGCGCATCCTGTCATACCAGTCCGCCACGAGCGCCTTGTGCCCGCACCCCCAGTAGGCCTTTTCTCCTGTCGATGCATCCTTTTCGACAACGGTTTCGGTGATGCCGTCCGCATACCGGACGGTCAGGTCCCCGTCCAGCCGCATGACGGCCTTCTCGCAGACGATCTCCAGCAGGACGGGCGCATCCGCGCAGTAGTTGTTGGTTGCGTAGAACAGCCCGTTCACGCCGTCCTTGAAACGGATGAGCGCTTCGGCGGTGTCCTCGACCTCGATGATGCCCGCAAGCAGCCGCGTGTCGATGCCGCCACGGATGGAAACGGGCGTGCCGATCAGCCATTGCAGCAGGTCGAGGGTGTGGATGGCCTGATTGATCATCACGCCCCCACCCTCCTCGTCCCAGGTGCCGCGCCAAGGACCGCTCTCATAGTATGCGGCGTCACGTTTCCAGGTGATGACGGCACGTCCGCCCACCACCCTGCCGACCCGGCCGGAATCGATGAGCTCGCGCATGCGGGCGCTCGTTGTGTTGTACCGGTTTTGGAAACACACACCCAGGCGCTTCCCGGTCTGAGCCGCAACCTGCGCCATCTCTTCCGCATCCGCGACGGAAATGCCCATCGGTTTTTCGGTCAGCACATGCAGCCCCGCCCGCATGGCCTCGACGGCCATGGGCGGATGCAGGTGGTGCGGCGTGCACAGGTGCACGCAGTCGAGCTCCGCCTCGGCCAGCATCCGGTGCCAGTCCTCATACACCCGGACCAGCCCGTTGGACGGAGAGGCCGCACCGATGGATTCCGCCATGGCCTGCGCACGTTCAGGCAGGATGTCGCAGACGGCGGCGATCCGCACGCCCGGGCAGGCAAGCAGCGCATCGCGGTGCAGGCTCGAGATGGCGCCGCAGCCGATGATGCCGATCTGATAGCATTTCATGGTCCCTTCCCCTTCCGTGGCACCGGCGGTCGCCCCCGGACCTCAGTCGCGTCCGATACGGTCGAGCAAGCCGTTCAAGGCACCGGCGGCCACCGCGAAGAGCTCCGGCCCGCCACCCGGCAGGCTGTCGGCCAGGTGCGGCTCCAGAGAAAGGAAACCGCTCCAGCCCGTGTCCTTGAGCGCCCGGATGATGTCGGCCACACGCCCCTCACCCTCGCCGGCCGGCACGACCTTGCCGGTCTCGTACAGGGCATCCTTGATGTGCATGTAGGCGATGTGTCCGCGCAGCAGGTGGTAGGCTTCCGGGAACGTCTTCACGCCGCATTGCACGAAGTTGGCCGGATCGAATGTGGCCTTGAGGAACGGGCAGTCCATCGTCCGCAGGAGATCCAGGCATCGTTCCGCCGTATCGCCATAGATGTCCTTCTCGTTCTCATGCAGCAGCGTGACGTTGCGCCCTTCGGCCGCCTCGATGAACGCGGTCCAGCGGCGCATCACCTCGCCGCGGTAAAATCCAGGGTCTTCGCCTTGCGGTATGAAGAAACTGAACATGCGGATGAATGGGGCCTCCAGGATGCCGGCCAGGTCGAGCGTGTGGCGGAAGAGCCCGAGGTGGGGCCCGAACGCCTCCCCGATGCCGATCTTGCCGATCGGGGAACCGAGGGCGGACACGCGGAACCCGCGCGCGTCGAGCCGCGCCTTCACGGCGCGGGCCTGGTCGAGGGTCAGCGAGGAAATGTTCGTGCCATCGACGCCGCGCATTTCGATGTGCCGGATGCCGTGCCGTTCCAGCACATCCATCTGCACGTCGAGCATCGGGTCGATCTCATCGGCAAACGCGCTGAGAAGGAATCGTTCCATGGAGCCTCCCGTCTGCGGATCCGTGGATCCGGCCACCTTCACTTGGAAAAGGACTTGCTCATGTCCGCCTCGACCTGCACCACCGTCTTGACAAAGCGGGAATTCGCCGCGCGCTCCTTGAGGACCGCCTCGTAGGGATCGCCGTCGAGCGGCAGGGTGACCGCCTGCGAAAGGTGCGAGGACAGCATGATCGAGTTGCCGAGCATGACGGAATGGACGCCCTCGTGTCCCTCGGCCACCAGCCCCCCCGTGCCGCCGATCGTGGCGATGAATCGCTCCATGACCATCCGGTGCGGTTTTGCGGGTGCGCCGCCGACAGGGATCTCGGTCGGCCAGGATTCGACGTTGCCGAACGATTCCTTCGTCTCCTGCGAGAACTTCAGCATCGACATGCGGTTGCGCATCATCGTGATCTTCCCGTTCTCGAGGATGACGCGGCCATTCTCCGCGACGATCTCCAACCGGTTGGTGCCGGGCGTTTCGGCAGTCGACACGATGAGATGGCCGACCATGCCGTTGGCGTGCTCGAAGTAGCCGGTGACCTCGTCCTCAACCTCGATGTCGTGGTACTTGCCGATGTGCGCGAAGCCGTTGACCTTCTCCGGCAGCCCGAACAGCCATTGGTACATGTCGAGGGTGTGCGGGCACTGGTTGGTGA
>JAEXRM010000120.1 GCA_023440865.1 Bacillota bacterium | reverse complement strand
CTTGACGACTGGGAACACGTTCGTTATAATGTGAACAAATGTTCGTCATAGAGGAGGATCCGCAATGGCTACGGTGTCGGAGGAAAAAAAGAAGGCTCTTGAAGCGGTCATGGGCCAATTGGAGAAGCAGTTCGGCAAGGGTGCCGTCATGAAGCTCGGCGAGGTGAGCCATGTGGCCGCCGACACCATCCCCACCGGCGCGCTTTCACTCGACATCGCCCTGGGCATCGGCGGTTTGCCGCGCGGCCGCATCATCGAGGTCTATGGCCCCGAATCCTCCGGCAAGACCACCGTCGCCCTGCATGCGATCGCCGAGGCGCAGAAGGCGGGCGGCGAGGCGGCGTTCATCGATGCCGAGCATGCGCTCGATCCTGTGTATGCCAAGAATCTGGGCGTCGACATCGACAACCTCATCGTCTCCCAGCCCGACACCGGCGAGCAGGCGCTTGAAATCGCCGAAGCGCTCGTACGCAGCGGCGCCATCGACGTCATTGTCATCGACTCGGTGGCCGCCCTGGTGCCGAAGGCGGAAATCGACGGGGAGATGGGCGACGCGTTCGTCGGACTGCAGGCCCGCCTCATGTCGCAGGCACTGCGCAAGCTTTCCGGCTGCATCAGCAAATCCAAGACCGTCGCCATCTTCATCAACCAGCTGCGTGAGAAGGTCGGCGTCATGTTCGGCAATCCCGAGACCACACCCGGCGGACGCGCGTTGAAGTTCTACGCGTCGGTGCGTCTCGACGTGCGTCGCATCGAGACCCTGAAGGACGGCAGCGATGCCATTGGCAACCGCACACGCGTCAAGGTGGTCAAGAACAAGGTGGCGCCGCCGTTCCGTGAAGCGGAGTTCGACATCATCTACGGATCGGGGATCTCCCGCGAGGGCTGCGTGCTCGATATCGGGGCAAGCCTCGAGATCATCAAGAAGAGCGGTGCCTGGTTCTCCTACAACGGCAACCGCATCGGGCAGGGCCGCGAGAATGTCAAGCGCTGGCTGCGCGAGAATCCGGATGTCTGCCGCGAGATCGAGGCAAAGGTCATGGCGGAGCATGAAATCGCCTTCACCAAGAGTGTCGAGGCACCCCACATCAAGGATGAGGACGAAGCATGAGAATCACGTCGGCCGAACCGTCACCGAAGCACAAGGGCATGCTGCGCATCCACATCGATGACTCCTATGCCTTCACCATGCCGGAATCGGCATGGCTCCGCCTCGACCTGTACGACCGCGAATCGCTGTCGGAAGAGGAAGTGGGGACGCTTCGGCATACGGTTCTGCGCCAGGCGGTCCGTGAACAGGCCGTACGGTTCCTTTCGATCAAGGACCGCACGGAAGAGGGGCTTCGGGAGCGGCTCGAGCGGGCCGGATTCGATCCGGAGGATGCCGCGGCCGGCGTCGCCGACATGAAGACACTCGGATATGTGAATGACTATCGATTCGCCCAACGTCACATCGCCGAACAGATGCGCGCCAAGGCGGTTTCCCGCAAACACATCCGTCTTGACCTGCGGGCCAGGGGCATTGCGGACGAGGTCATCACCGAGGTGCTTGCCGAGTTCGAACAGGATGACGAGGAGATTGCGCTGCGCGGCGCCCGGAAGAAGTTCGGCAAATACGACCTGAACGATCCCGCTGTGGAGAGGAAGGCGGTTTCCTTCCTCATGCACCGCGGTTTCGGATATGACACGGTCCGCACCATCCTGCGCCGTTTGCGCGAAGAAACAGAATGACACCAGCCCGGCATGCGCGCACCGCCTGCCGGACTGGTGCCCGGTTCGCTTCGTCTCGCGCGCGCCTGCCAACCCGGCAGGCCGCGTCTGCCGCAGCCGCCACTCGCCTGCCTTGCCGTTCGGGGAATAAACGGTGGAGGCCAGAACCATGAATTCATTGAGAAAGAGAACCGCATCGACAGGTCATGCCCTTCGTCCCGCCACCACTTCCTCCATGCGCCAGCCTCCCGCGGCACGGCGGCGCATCGCCGCGTGGGCGCGCCGCATGCGGCTCGACCAGCGGGGTCTCAACACGGTGGAGCTGGTGGTCATCATCGCCATCGTCATTGGTCTGGCACTGCTGTTCCGGACACGCATCACCGGTTTCGTGACCGCGCTGCTTGACGGCCTGTTCTCCCGGGAGACTGCGAACGAACTCGTCCAGGGTGTCGTCCGCCCGTAGCAGCATCAAGCCGGAATGGGGAAACGCCTTCCGCCATCTCCTTTACAGTGTTTGCGCCACCATGATATAATGCTCGGGTATGGAATGAACCGTATTCTCGGTTTGCGGATCCCAACCGCATACGGGGCATGCGGCAATTGTGCCTTCCGGGCACGCAACACGAAGGGAGACTTGTCAAAATGGAAAGACCGGCTAAGATCGACATCATCACCGGCAACGCGCGTCACGAGGGCGACACCGGCTCACCGGAAGTGCAGATCGCGCTGCTCACCGAGCGCATCAACCACCTCACGGCGCACCTGAAGACACACCAGAAGGATCACCATTCCCGTCGCGGCCTTCTGAAGATGGTCGGCGCCCGTCGTGGCCTGCTGAACTACCTGATGAAGAAGGACATCACCCGCTATCGTGAAATCGTGGCCAAGCTTGAACTCAGAAAGTAAGAACAGGCGGGAAACCGCCTTTCTTCTTGCGGCATGAACGTCAAGAATCCGGTCCGGGCGCCGCGGGCGTCCGGACCGGCAACCCCGCGGACCGCCTTGTGGCGGCCACCGCCACACCTCGGTCGCCTGATCTGGCGGCAGGGCGACAGAAGCTCAGCGAAGAGGATTTCCGTTCCGACCCATCCGGAAATCCCGTTCCCTGATCTTTTGCCCCTGGAGCGCCTGCAGGCAAAAGGAGCACATCGCATGAAGAAGATTTTTTCAACCCAGGTGGCCGGCCGCGCGCTGACCATCGAAGTCGGTCAGCTGGCCCAGCTGGCCAACGGCGCCGCACTCGTCCGGTACGGCGACACCGTCGTCATGTCCACCGCCACCGCCTCCACCAAGCCGCGTGATGGCATCGACTTCTTCCCGCTCTCCGTCGAGTACGAGGAAAAGATGTATGCCGTCGGCAAGATTCCGGGCGGCTTCATCAAGCGTGAAGGCAAGCCCACGGAGCGCGCCGTGCTCACCGGCCGCGTCATCGACCGCCAGTTCCGCCCCCGCTTCCCCAAGGACCTGCGCAACGATGTGACCCTCATCAACACGGTCATGTCCGTCGACCAGGACAACTCGCCCGAGTTCGCCGCCATCATCGGTTCGGCGATTTCGCTGGCGGTGTCGGACATCCCCTTCAACGGCCCCATCGCCGGTCTCATTCTCGGCCTGGTCGACGGCGAGGTGGTCATCAACCCCACCGCCGAACAGCGTGAGATCAGCGACATGTATGTCACCCTTTCCGCGGACCGGCGCAAGATCATCATGATCGAAGCCGGCGCCAACGAAGTCAAGGAAGACGTCATGCTCGCCGCCATCCGCAAGGGGCATGAGGAGATCCGCCGCATCATCGATTTCATCGATTCCATCGTGGCGGAGGTCGGCAAGCCCAAGTTCGCCTACGAGTCCGTCGTCGTGGATGCCGGTCTGTTCGATGCCGTGTACAAGCTGGCGAAGGAAGACATGAAGGTCGCCATGCTCAGTGACGACAAGACGGTGCGCGACGCCAATGTCGCCGTCGTCTACGACAAGGTGCAGAACGCCCTGGCCGAGACCTTCCCCGACATGAAGGCGAAGATCGGCGAGGCCCTCTACAAGCTGCAGAAGAAGATTGTGCGCATGCTGATCCTCGAGGATGGCAAGCGCGTCGATGGCCGCGGCCTCATGGACATCCGGCCCTTGTCCGCCGAAGTGGGCCTGCTGCCCCGCACGCATGGCTCCGGTCTGTTCCAGCGCGGCCAGACCCAGGTGCTCACGACGGTCACCCTCGGCCCTGTCAGCGAAATGCAGATGCTTGATGGCGTGGATCTCGAGGATTCCAAGCGCTACATCCACCACTACAACTTCCCGTCCTACTCCGTTGGCGAGACGAAACCCTCACGCGGTCCCGGCCGTCGCGAGATCGGTCATGGCGCCTTGGCGGAACGGGCCCTTGTTCCGGTCATTCCGGCCATCGAGGATTTCCCGTATGCCATCCGTCTTGTATCGGAAGTGCTGATGTCCAACGGCTCCACCTCCCAGGGCTCCATCTGCGCCAGCACCCTGGCACTCATGGATGCGGGCGTGCCGCTCAAGGAACCGGTTGCCGGCATTTCCACAGGCCTGGTTGTCGACGAGGACAATGAAGATCGCTATGTCGTGATCATGGACATCCAGGGCATCGAGGACTTCTACGGCGACATGGACTTCAAGGTCGGCGGCACGAAGAACGGCATCACCGCCATCCAGGTCGACATCAAGGTGGACGGCCTGAACTACGACATCATCGAGCAGGCGTTCGAAATCACACGCAAGGGTCGTCTCGACATTCTGAACAAGACGATGCTGCCGTGCATTCCGGAACCCCGCAAGACCCTGTCGAAGTATGCGCCGAAAATCTACCAGACCAAGATCGACGTCGACAAGATCCGAGAGGTCATCGGCCCCGGCGGCAAGGTCATCAACAAGATCATCCAGGAAACCGGCGTCAAGATCGACATCGAGGACGACGGCTCCGTGTTTGTGGCGACAGCCGACGAGGAAGCCGGCATGAAGGCGCTCCGCATCATCGAAGGCATCGTCGGCAATGTCGAGGTCGGCACGGTCTACACCGGCAAGGTCACCCGCCTGATGAACTTCGGCGCCTTTGTCGAGTTCCTGCCCGGCAAGGAAGGCCTCGTGCACATTTCCAAGCTCGATCACAAGCGCGTCAACAAGGTGGAGGACGTGGTGCAGGTCGGCGACGAGATCACCGTGCGTGTCGTGGAAATCGACAAGCAGGGCCGCATCAATCTCTCCCGCAAGGACGCCATGCCGGAACCCGGCAAGGAAGGCGCACAGGGTGATGTGAACATTCACCTGTGACGCGCCAAAAGCATCGTGCCTGTTCCTGTTCCGCAATCAATGGCAGGGTTGGATCCCGCACATGAAGGCAGCCCGCAAGGGCTGCCTTCTCTTCGGGCGGCAGGACAAGGCGTTGCCGCATTCCGGACCGTTCCGAATGCTTGCGATGAAGAAAGGGTGCACGCATGAAGAAACCGCAGTCTTCCGTGTCTCCCGATGCCGCCGCCGGCGCGCCTCATCCCCATGGTGCAAGGCATGTGGTGAAGAAGCCGGTGCCGTCCTCCTCTTGGCCGCGCGACATCGCGGTCTGGTTCATTTGTGCGGAAGCAGCGCCTTTTGCGAAGGTGGGCGGTCTGGGGGACGTCGCCGGGGAGCTTCCCCGTATGCTGACATCCGCCGGTGTGCCGGTCACCCTGTGCCTGCCGCTTCATGGGGGCGTCATGGTTCCGGATGATGCGCAGATCACGGAGCTGCCTGGTCTTCCCGCTTGGATCGGCCCCGCCTGCGTGCACCAATGGGAGCGCGACGGGCTCCGCATCGCCATGTACGCATTGCCGCGCTGGTTCGGCCGTGACCGGATCTATTCCTGGCCCGATGACAACGAACGGTTTGCCGCATTCTGCATGGCGGTGGCGCGACATGTCGTCCTGGCGGAGATACCACCCGGCGTGTTGCATCTGAACGACTGGCACACCGCGTCGCTCGCGCTGCTTGCCGCATCGGCCCGGGTTTCGGGGGAGCAGCCGCCGACCGCTCTCGCCTCCGCCAGGACGTTGTTGACCTTGCACAGCCTGCAGTATCAGGGTTGGGCGAGCCTTTCGCTGCTCTTCCTGCTTGACCCGGACGGCTCTGCCGCACAACGTGACCTGCAGCTGGCACCGTACGGCTACAATGCGCTCCGCAGCGGGATGCTGCATGCGGATGCCATCAATACCGTCAGCCCGACCCATGCGCGCGAGATTCTCCGGCCCGGGGAGGGATTCGGTCTTGAACAGGTGCTCGCGCAGCGGGTCAGGGATTTGCCCAAGGGCCTGTATCGCGGCATCCTCAACCGTATCGGCGACGGCTGGGATCCGGAACACGATCCAGCCCTGCCCTGCCGGTTCGGCAGCCGGACCCTTGCGGGAAGGAACGGCAACCGCATCGCGCTGCGCAGGGAGCTGGGGCTGGCCGATACCGATCACCCGATGGCCGCTTATGTCGGTCGGCTGGCCGATGGCAAGGGTTTGCCACTGCTCGCGGAAGCGGTCGAAGCATGGCTTGCCGAAGGCCTGCAGCTGATCGTGCTGGGGGTTGGCGATCCTGCCCTGGAAGCGCGCATGGCGGCGCTCGCCGTCCGTTGGCCGGAACGGATGGTCTTCCGGTGCGCATTCGACCCGGCGCTGGCCCGTCGCATCTATGGCGGCGCCGATCTGTTCCTGATGCCGTCCGAGCGCGAAGCCTGCGGCATCAGCCAGCAGATCGCCATGCGGTATGGCTGCATTCCCGTTGTGCGTGCCACCGGAGGCCTTGCCGACACGGTTCGTAACGGGGTGAACGGTTTTGTCTTCCACAAGCCTGCCGCGACCGCGCTGGACCGGGCAGTCCGACGTGCCTGGCACCGCTTCCGCGATGCGGATGCCTGGGCCGCGATGCAACGGGCGGCCATGTCCGCATCGGCGGGGTGGCGGACATCCGCCCAGGCTTACATCGAAATGTATCTCGACCTGCTGTCATCGGGCGATGACGCGCCGGGTGCGGATTGTGCCGCAAAAGGGGGAACATGGACAGGAAGACTCGCGCCAGACACCTGATCGCCGTTCTCGGGGAACTGTATCCTCAGGTGCGCTGCACGCTCGATTTCGAGACGCCGCTGCAACTGCTTGTCGCCACACAGCTTGCCGCCCAATGCACGGACGCGCGGGTGAATATCGTCACGAAGACACTGTTTGCCAAGTACCGAACGGTGGAGGACTATGCCAGCGCCGCACTTGATGAGCTGGAGGAGGACATCCGGTCCACAGGCTTCTTCCACAACAAGGCACGCAATCTCAAGGCCTGCGCCATGACGCTGCTGACGCGGCATGGCGGGGAGGTGCCGCGCACGCTTGAAGCGCTCACGGCGCTGCCCGGCGTTGGCCGGAAAACCGCCAATGTCGTCCTTGGGACCTGTTTCGGTGTTCCGGGGGTTATCGTGGATACCCACGCGGGCCGGCTGGCTCGCCGGATGGGTTTGACCCGTGCGGAGGATCCCGCGGAGGTCGAGCGCGACCTGATGAAGATTCTGCCAAAATCGGAGTGGACGGATTTCAGTCACAGGCTCGTGTACCATGGTCGCGCCGTCTGCGGCGCAAGAATGCCCAAATGCCTGTCCTGTGCCGCCCGGCCTTATTGCGTGACCGGGCAAAAGGCGATAGAATGAGGACATTCGGGACGGAGGGTACCAGCTTGCCAAACAGGAAGAATGTCTTGCGCATGGACGAGGCCGGGGCCCGCCATCAAGAGCCCTCGGGGAATAAGGTCGCCAAGACGGGGCCCGCCGCCTTGCAGCACAGGCTCACGCTGGAACCTGCCGGCGTTGTGTCCGCGACTGCTCCGGTTGTGGATGAAGCTTCCCTCGAACCGGCTCCCGAAGAATGGGTGTTCGCCCTCGACATCGGCACACGGACCATCATGGGTGTCGTGGGCGAGGAACGTGGCGATCGCATCGAGGTCTTGGCCGTCCAGGTTCTCGAACACGCCCAGCGCGCCATGCTCGACGGCCAGATCCACGACATCGCGAAAGTGGCGGCTGGTGCGCGCAAGGTCAAGGAAGCGCTGGAAGCGCGGTTGGGCCGCAGGCTTCAACGGGTTGCTGTTGCCGCTGCGGGCCGCGTGCTCAAGACCTGTCAGGTCAGTGTGACGCGTGAAATCGACGAGTCACGTGAGATTGACGCCCAGCTTGTCGGCGCCCTCGAGATGGAGGGCATCCGCAGGGCGCAGGACCAGATTGCCACCGAACTGCCCGACAACGGGCGCAATCCTTTTTATTGCGTCGGGTACAGTGTCATCCATTATCACGTCAACGACCTGCCGATCGCCAACCTCATCGGACACCGGGGCACCCTCATCGGCGCGGATCTGCTCGCCACCTTCTTGCCGCACATGGTCGTCGACAGCCTGCATACGGTCATGGAACGCATCGGCCTGCAGGTTTCCAGCATGACGCTCGAACCCATCGCGGCACTGAATGTCGCCATCCCGCGCGATCTGCGCATGCTCAACCTCGCACTGGTCGATGTCGGCGCGGGCACCTCGGACATTGCCATCACACGGGGTGGCACGGTGGTCGGCTACGCCATGGCCCCCTTTGCCGGCGATGAAGTGACCGAGGCCATCGCCCAGCAATATCTGGTCGACTTCCATACGGCGGAGCGCATCAAGCTGTCACTGGGAGAGCCGGCGGGGGAAATCGCCTTTCATGACATCCTCGACAACCAGATGGTTGTTCCCGTCGATGCCGTGCTCGACGTGATCCGTCCGGTCGTCGAAAATCTTGCGCGCACCATTGCAGAGCGCGTCATTGCATGCAATGGCGGAAAAGCCCCCAACGCCGTCTTTCTGGTCGGAGGCGGCAGCCAGACCCCGGAGCTGGCGCACCTCCTTTCCGGCATCATGGGTCTGCCCGCCGAGCGTGTTGCGGTCCGCAACCGGTCCATCGCCCGGAACATCGGGTATGAAGGCAGCGAATTGCAGGGACCCGAATCCATTACGCCCTTTGGCATCCTGACAACCGCCTTCCAGCAGGCCGGACGCGACTTCTACCACGTGTATGTCGAAGACCGGCCGATCCGTCTGTACAACGCAAGGCGCATGGCGGTTTCGGACGCGTTGCTCCTGGCCGGCTACGTGCCGGACCAGCTCATCGGCAAGTCCGGCCGGTCATTGACCATCATGCTCAACGGAATGGAGAAGGTCATCCGTGGCGGGTTTGGAAAACCTGCTGTCATTGAGCGCAACGGCCAGCCGGCCGGATTGACCACAACGGTGGAGCCCGGGGACCGCATATCCGTGCGTGAGGCGGAGCGGGGACCGGATGCCGTGAGCAGCGCGGGGGATCATGCTGGCGCATGCCGACCGGTGGTGCTTGTCCTTGCCGGCGTACAGTATGAGGTGCCAGGCCGTCTTCTGTGCAACGGCAAGGTCGTTGAACCGCAGACGCCGCTCCGGGACGGTGATTCGCTGGTAGTGGAACCCCCGTCGACGGTGGCGGAGCTGGCCGCCCTGTTCGAGCTTGATCCGGAGTCAGTCGCATTCCGACGAAATGGCAGACGGCTGGCAGCTGCAGATCCGCTTGCGCTGGGTGATGTCGTCGAGTGCCGTCCGCGTGCACAGGCCGATGACCTGGAATCGGGTGTCAAGCCGGCTTGGGTTGCCGCACCTTCACCGGTCACGGAAGCGAAGCCGACCTCGGGGCCGGTGCCGGCCGGCGAACAGATGCAGGCCGGCGAACAGCCGCCAATCGACGAGCCGGCGCCAATCGGCAAACCGGCGCCAGTCACCGGTCTGATGCCGGAGACACACGCGCTTGATGAAGGCAGCGCCGCAACGGATGGACCGTTGGCGCACGTTCCCGGAATCGGGAAGCCCTGCCCTGCGGCGGGAACGGATGTCGTGATCACGGTCAACGGCGATACGGTGCGTTTGCCTGCGGCTGCCGGCCAGCACATGTTCGTGGATGTATTCACGCAGTACCCTTTTGATCTGACCAATCCCAAGGGTACCATCGCATTGCGGCTCAATGGCCGCGATGCCGGCTTCACCGATCCGATTCAAACCGGTGACTGCATTGAGATCCTGTGGCGGGAATGAGATGTGAATCCCCTATACCGGGCGGGGAAGAGACGTGCCGCAGCGCACCGTTCACCCTGCGGGAGCCGGATGGGCGCATGCGTTCCGGCAGCCTGGGAACATGGAGGCGGATTTGTTGACGAAAGAGGAAGGGCCCGTTACCGGCGGCCAACATGCCAATGGGCGGATGAAGGCGATCTCCCTGCGCATATCGACATACATGCTGCTGGCCCTGCTGCTCGTTTCCTGCGCGCGGACATTGTTCGGCGTGCGGCCCGCGGACGTGCGGCCGGAGCTGCTGGCGTTCCAGGGCATGATTTGGGCCCTGCAGTTCGCTTTGACCCAATGGCGCATGATGGGCGCAGACAGGAAGGATGACGCAGGGGGAGAATGGCCTGCGTATCTTGACCTCGTGCTGCAGATCGTGCTGATCACCACGCTGCAATCGCTGGGGCAGCTGTATGCCGTCATGCTGCTGCCGTTTGCCGTCATCAGCCTGACCCGGGGATTCCGCAGGACCGTTCCGCTGCTCGTGTTTTCCTTCGCTGTCCAGCTCCTTGTCCAAGGCGTTTTTGATGGGATTGCCGCCGCCTGGCTCGGCATCACGGAACAGATGCCCCTGCCGCTCGTCCTGGCAGGTATTCCCCTGCAATATCTGTTCTTCGCGCTGTTTTGCATGGTGCTCGGATCCACCTGGGCACATCACCGGCAAAATGAGGCGGACAACGCCACGCTGGTCGAGCGGCTCGGAGACAAGTATGTGCAGCTGGAGGAAGCCCGCCGGGAGATGCAGGTGCAGTATGACAAACTGCGGCACGCGAACGAACAGACCGAGGAGTCAAACAGGAAGCTCACCGCATCCCTGGCCGAATTCTTCACCGTCCAGCAGATCTCGCAGGCCATCAGCTCCATATTCGACATGAACGAACTGCTCAAGTTCGTCAACGACGTCATCATCGGTGTCATGGGGGTTTCAAACTCCACGATCGCCATGATCAATCCACAAAGCGGTCGCATGAAGGTCCTCGTTTCGAGCATCTTCGACAAGCGGGAACTCGCGGTGTTCACCGACTACATCAACCATGACATCCAGACCGGCAGCATCTCGATCGGAAAGTCCGTCCTCGACAACACGGTCGCGCCCGATGACTACCGCTTCGTGCAGGGCCGCAACGTCCGTTCCATCATCAGCGTGCCCTTGGTGGCCAAGGCGCGCGCGCTGGGCATCGTTCTGATCGAGCAGGTCATTCCCAATGCCTTCGACAACGAGAATGTCAGGCTGTTGGAGATACTCGCCCAGCAGGTGTCGATCGCCATCGACAATGCGCGCCTCTACCAGCAGATGCAGGAGATGGCCACCATCGACGGACTGACAGGCATCTATAACCGCATACACTTCCAGAACCGATTGACAGAGGAGTTCCTCAAAGCCCGTGAACAGCATGGGGACCTGGCGTTGATCATGTTCGACATCGATCATTTCAAACGGTTCAACGACACCCATGGCCATCAGTTCGGCGACCTGGTGCTCAAATCGATCTGCTCCTGGGTCCGCGAGCACCTGCGCAAGGCGGACCTGTTCGCCCGGTATGGAGGCGAGGAGTTCGTCATCCTCATGCCGCACACATCCATGGCGCTGGCATTCGAGAAGGCCGAGGAGCTACGGGCCGGTATCGCGCGGATGATGATCACGGACCGTGTCATCTCGACCTCCGTGACGGTCAGCATGGGTGTTTCCGCCTTCCCGGAGGCGGCCAGGACGGAGATGCAGCTGGTGAAGGCAGCCGATGACGCGCTGTATGAGGCAAAGAACGGCGGCAGGAACCAGGTTCGCATCGCCAACGCCGGCAAGCCTGATGTTGCTGAACCGATGAACTGATGGACGGATGATCGCACAACTTGATTGCCTTTTGGCTGATATGACAAAGGGAACCGGATGCGCTGGTGCTTCCGGTTCCCTTTTGTTTGGCGGGTTGGTGTGGAAGGAAGGATCACCGGCATGATCCGGCTCCAGAAAAAGGAAAGTGGCTGCCATGACCGCTGCTGAAGGCGGTTGACGGCTACTTGACGCCTGCGCCGTGACGGGTGATGAGATCGGCCATCTCCTTTTCTTCCTCAGCCGTCAGGACCTTGGCCAGGTCCAGGAGCAGGATGACGTTGTCCTCCACCTTGCCGATGCCGGACAGGAACTTCTTGTCGAAACCGTGCAGGGAGGGCGGGGTCGGCTCAATCTCTTCGTCGGGGATGCGCACGATCTCCGTGACGCTGTCCACGATGAACCCCAGCAGGAAATCGTTCTGGGTCACGATGATGATCTTGGTGTTGTCATCATTCTCCTTTTCGGGCAAACCGAAACGCTTGCGCAGGTTGAACACCGTCAACACGCGTCCGCGCAGGTTCAGGAGTCCTTCGATGAAGGACGCCGTGTTCGGAACCTTGAAGATCTGCTGCGGCTTGAGAATCTGATGGATCTGCGTGATCTCGATACCAAACGTCAGATCTGCGACCATGAACTTGATCAGTTGATGTGATGCCATGGCGATTCCTCCCGTACATCGTTTCCTGACCCTGTATTACCCATGCGGATCCGCTTCGAATCATGTGAAGGTCCGTTATCCGGAGCGAAGGGGATCCATGTCCGTGAACACCCGTGCGCCATGCCCCTATGTGCGATAGGCGCCGTTGATCTTGATGTAGTCATATGTCAGATCGCATGTCCACATGCGGTCTTCGATCTTTCCGTCATGCATGTCGATGGTGACGGTGATTTCGCGCTCCCTGAGCACAGCGAGAGCGGCAGCCTCGTCAAATGGCACGAAAGCGCCGTTGTGACAGACCGGTATGTCGCCCAGACAAATATCCACCCGGCTTGGGTCGAACTGGGCGCCCGAGTAGCCCATGGCGGTGATGATGCGCCCCAGGTTGGCATCCTCGCCGAAAAACATCGTCTTGACGAGAGGGGACTTCACAACCGATGTCAGCACGGTTTTGGCGGTTGTCACGTCAGGTGCGTTCACCAGGCGGAATTCCAGCAGCTTGGTCGCCCCTTCGCCGTCGCGGGCGAGCATCTTGGACAGCGTGACCGCAACCTCCGACAGGGCTTCGACAAAGCGATCGAATACGGGACCCACGGTCTCAACCGGCACATTGCCCGCCTGGCCGTTGGCCAGCAGCAGCACCTTGTCGCAGACACTGGTGTCGCCGTCCACCGAGATACGGTTGTAGGAGCGTTCCACCACGATGCGCAGCGCCTTGTCGAGCAGGGGGGCGGATATGGCGAGGTCGGTCGTCAGGACCGATATCATCGTGGCCATGTTCGGATGGATCATGCCAGAACCCTTGGCAAATCCGCCGATGCGGACCGTGCAGCCATCCGCCTCGAAAGCGGCTTCGGACTCCTTGCGGAAAGTGTCGGTCGTCATGACCGCCGTCGCCGCTTCGACGCCGCCATCGGGAGAGAGGCGTGAAAACGCTTTGTCGAGGCCATTTTCGATCTTCGCAAGGTCTAGCCGGTAGCCGATGACACCGGTGGAACCGATGAACACCTGCGTGACGGGACACCCGGCCCTTTCGGCGACAAGACCGGCGAACATGGCGGCGTCGCGGTCCCCGTCCTCGCCGACGCATGCGTTCGCGCAGCCGCTGTTGATGGCCACGGCGCGGGCGACACCGCCGTCGATATGGTTGCGCGACCACTGGAGCGAATGACCCTTGACCACATTGGTCGTGAATACACCCGCCACGGCGGCCGGCGTCTCGGACAGGACGACCGCCAGATCCGGATTGCCGTTTTTCTTCAAGCCACAGGCGACACCGGCGGCCAGAAAACCGCGGGGTGACGTCACACCGGAACGGGACATGGGGACCTCCTTGTCCTTCCCTGTTGCGGCATCGGACATGTACCGCCGGAAGGCATGCATGCGTGATGTCTGATTATATCCTGCCGGACCCGCTCCTGTAAATCGCGGGAGCCCGATCAGGACGCGCATCCGGACGCCGTCGCCGCGATCCCGCCCTTGTGGCGCTTCTTCTCCTCGTACATCAGCAGGTCGATCGCATTGAGGAACTGGTCTCCCGAAGCATGCGTTTCCGGGTCGTACAGTGCGCATCCCAGGCTGATCTCGATGCTGTAGGGCTTTCCGGAGCTTTGGTTGAAGCGCGTGAGGTTGTCGCGCAGCCGGATACGGATGGCTTCGAGCTCCGAGGCATCATGCGCATCGAGAACGACCACGAACTCGTCGCCGGCATACCGCGCGATGAAATCGTTGACGTGGACACTGCGCCGCAGCAGCTGGGCGAGCGTCTCGAGCGCGTCATCGCCGACAGCGTGGCCGTAGCGGTCGTTGATCGACTTGAAGTTGTCGATGTCGAGCATCAGCGCGCCAAGCACAGAGCCCGGCTTCCAGGAGAGGATGCGGTTGTGGATGAACCGATCGAGCTGGCGGCGGTTGAACAAGCCCGTGAGGTAGTCGGTGCGGATGGACTGGTGCTGCAGGTACAGCAGCAGCACCAGCATGGAGAAGGCCATGCCCGACCAGACCAGCGTGGTGCCGTAGCAGAGAACCTGCACGACACCGCCGGCAAGCGGCGGCAGCATGAAGAAAAGGAGCGGCCGCAGCACCCTTGGATCGAGCTTCTTCCGGTTCAGCAGCAGCAGCAGGAAGGCGACGGCAAGGTAACCGATCATCATCACGACCAGGATGCCGAACAGCGGCCCCCGGTGGAACCTGTTCGCGTCGTCGATGGTGAAGAGCAGCCTGTGCGCCGGAGCGAGGACGGAAAAAAGAGCGTAGGGAACCGCGGGCGCGATAGCCAGGCGGAAAAAGCGGCCTGTTCTGGGGTCGTCGGAAAAGACCTCGTTGTGGGCGTACAGCAGCCACAGCAGTGCCGGAAGAGGCGCCAGCAGGAAGCCGGTGGTGCTCGTCAGCCAGTTGAGCCTGACAAGATATGGATCGACGGCATTCTCCAGCGCCCAGCCGCATGTGTCGAGCAGCAGGATCACGAGTGTCGCGAACACCATGCCGCGGTAAAGCCGGTGCGACAGCTGGTGACGATCGTAGCTGGCCGCCTGGCCGTACAGGATGAGCAACAGCATCGCGGCCGTGAAGAGGCTCAGATCGGTCTGCCTGAATATCTCCATGAAGTGCGCCTCCGGAAGGAAGGGTGTGATGCCGTCTCCGGCATCATCCATCGGACATGGATCAATGGGAGGGGCTTCGGCCCGCGCCGCCGGCCGTTGGCCCTCCGCCGCGGATGGGCGCCGCATGCGGCCGGTCCGGAAGCGGCATGTGCATCTGGTTGGAATTGACTCTTGATGCAGACATTGTATCATGTTTTCCCGTAATTTCAATCTCCGGGGGCAGCCGCGGGGCGCCTCCGCCACCCGTGCAGGTTTGCATTCCGGGGTGTGGCGTGCGATAATGGATGGGATTGCAGCCCCGCCGCATGGAAGATGCATCTCTGGGAGGAGCCCGTGAACCCGAACATGGCGGATGCATCTCTGGGAGGAGCCCGTGAACCCGAAATTGAAGGATGAGGCCACAGACCGGCTGTTCGAGGCCATTCTGCAGCTGGAGACCGTCGACGAATGCTATGCCTTCTTTGAGGACATCGGCACCATCACGGAGCTCAAGGCGTTCGTGCAGCGTTTCGACGTTGCCCGCATGCTGACGGAACGGAAAACCTACCGGGAGATCCACGAACGCACGGGAGCCAGCGAGGCGACCATCAGCCGTGTGAGCCGGGCGCTGTATTACGGCGCCGACGGTTACCAGCTCGTGCTGCGCCGGCTTGGCATCAAGAGTCCGGGTGCTTCCCAGGAGCGGCCGGAGGACAGACAGGAGACACAAGCATGAGCAAGAACAGCTTTCTGACGTTCCTGTTCGGCAATTACGCCGAGAAGGAACTCAAACGCATCACGCCCATCGTTGACCGCATCGAGGCCATGGAACCCGACATGAAAAAACTGACGGACGAAGCGCTGCGGGCCAAGACGCTGGAATTCCGAAGCCGCTACCAGTCCGGGGAGTCCCTCGACGACATTTTGCCCGAGGCATTCGCCGTCGTCCGGGAAGCGACCTTCCGTGTACAGGGCATCCGCCTGTTCCGGGTCCAGCTCATCGGCGGCGTCGTCCTGCATCAGGGCCGCATCGCGGAAATGAAGACCGGTGAAGGCAAGACCAACCTGGCGACCCTGCCGATCTACCTCAACGCGCTGACGGGCGAAGGGGTCCATCTGGTGACTGTCAACGACTACCTGGCACGGTTCCAGGGCGAGCAGATGGGGAAGATCTACAACTTCCTGGGCCTGTCCGTCGGCATCATCGTCCACGACCTCGAGAATGACGAGCGGCGCGCCGCCTACAACTGCGACATCACGTACGGCACGAACAACGAGTTCGGCTTCGACTACCTGCGCGACAACATGGTGGTGTACAAGGAGCACAAGGTGCAGCGCGCGCTCACCTACGCCATCGTCGACGAAGTCGACTCCATTCTCGTCGACGAGGCGCGCACCCCGCTGATCATTTCCGGACAGGGGGACAAGTCCACCGACCTGTACCAGAAGGCCGACACCTTCGTCCGCCGCCTGTCGAAGACCGTGTTCAAGGAGACAGATGACAAGCAGCACGACGACGACATCGACACCGATTTCATCGTCGATGAGAAGGCGAACACGGCCACGCTTACCCAAAAGGGTGTCGAGCGCGCGGAGAAGTATTTCGGTATCGAGAACCTCTCCGACATGGAGAACCTCACGCTCTCGCACCACATCAACCAGGCCCTCAAGGCGCACGGACTGATGCACAACGACGTCGACTACGTCGTCAAGGACGGCGAGGTCATCATCGTCGACGAGTTCACCGGCCGCCTGATGAACGGCCGCCGGTACAGCGACGGCCTGCACCAGGCCATCGAGGCCAAGGAGGGCGTCAAGGTCGAGCGCGAGAGCAAGACCCTGGCGACCATCACCTTCCAGAATTATTTCCGCATGTACGGCAAGCTGGCCGGCATGACAGGCACGGCCCTCACCGAGGAACAGGAATTCAAGAGCATCTACAAGCTCGACGTCATTCCGATCCCCACGAACCTGCCGATCATCCGCATCGACCAGCCCGACGTGGTCTACAAGACCAAGAACGGCAAGTTCGCCGCTGTCGTCGAGGATATCCTTGCATGCAACAAAAAGGGGCAGCCGGTATTGGTCGGCACCATCTCCATCGAAACCTCGGAAATGCTGTCCGGCATCCTCAAGCGCAACGGCATCCGGCACACCGTGCTCAATGCCAAGTACCACGAGAAGGAAGCCGAGATCGTCGCCCAGGCCGGCAAGTACGCCGCCGTCACCATCGCGACGAACATGGCCGGCCGCGGCACCGACATCCTGCTCGGCGGCAATCCCGAATTCCTCGCGCGCCAGGAAATGCGCAAGTCCGGCATGGAAGAGCATCTGATCATGGCCTCGGTCAGTTACAACGAAACGGACGACCCGCTCGTGCTCGAGGCGCGTGACCTTTTCAAGAGGCATCATGCGGCCTTCAAGGTGGAAACCGACGCCGAGAAGGCTAAGGTCATCGAAGCCGGCGGTTTGAAGATCATCGGCACCGAGCGGCATGAGTCGCGCCGCATCGACAACCAGCTCCGCGGCCGTTCCGGCCGTCAGGGCGACCCGGGTGAATCGCGCTTCTACATCTCGCTCGAGGACGACCTGATGCGGCTTTTCGGCGGCGACCGCATGACCCGCATGGTCGAAATGCTCAAGCTTGAGGAAAACCAGCCCATCGAGGCGAAGATGCTCTCCAACGCCATCGAGACGGCCCAGAAGAAGATCGAGGGCATCAACTTCCAGCGCCGCAAGAACGTGCTCCAGTATGACGACGTCATGAACAAGCAGCGCGAGATCATTTATGCCGAGCGCGGCAAGGTGCTCAACGGCGACAATCTCAAGGAGAACATCCTCAAGATGGTCGAGGCGCTGCTCGACAACCTGGTGGGCATGTACTGCAAGGAAAGCCCCAATCCCGACAACTGGGACTGGGTGGGCCTCACCGCGTCGATCGACGGCCTGTTCGGCCGTGTCGAGCAGGCGGACGGCACCCACGCCTCCCTCGTCTCCCGCGAGAGCCTCGACCTGGAAACCTTCTCTTCCGAAGACCTGCGGGAAATCGTCCAGAAGCATGCCCTCGAGGCGTATGAGCGCCAGGAGGCGATGTTCGGCACCGAGGTGATGCGCGAGCTGGAACGCCGGGTGCTGCTCAAGGTCGTCGATGAGAAGTGGATGGACCACATCGACAACATGGAGCAGCTCAAGTACGGCATCGGCCTGCGCGCCTACGGCCAGAACGATCCGGTCGTCGCCTACAAGCGCGAGGGCTTCGACATGTTCGACGAGATGATCCGCAACATCCAGGAGGACACGGTCAAAACCCTGCTGCGCCTGCGAAGCGAGAACGTGTCCGTCCAGCGCGAACAGGTGGCAAGGCCTACGGAGGCCTCCCACGGCGATGATGCGCCGAAGGCGCCGAAGAAGCGCGAAATCGGCAAGGTCGGCCGCAACGATCCTTGCCCCTGCGGCAGCGGCAAGAAGTACAAGAACTGCCATGGTGCCTGAGTTCGGGGGCCGGCGTGCCACCACCGCAAGGAGCACCGTGACGGCCGGCGGCTCGCCGGCCGGTCGTCCCTCCATGGGGCCGGAGGTGCAGCGCATGACATATGAAGCGGCCATCGACTGGCTGAACCATTCCAGAACCCGCGGCATCCTTCCTGGTTTGTCGCGCACCACGCATCTGCTGGCCATCCTGGGAAACCCCCAGGATGGCCTTCTGCTTGTGCATGTTGCCGGCACCAATGGAAAGGGATCGATCTGTGCCTGTCTTGAGTCGTGTCTGCGTCACGCGGGGCGTCACACCGGTTTTTTTTCCTCACCGTGGCTGCTGGAACCGACCGAGATGTTCCGCATTGATGGCGTGCCGATCAACCGGGACCGCTTCGCCGGTCTCGTCGAAACGGTGGCGGCGGCATCCCGCCTCATGGAACCCGAGCCCGGACTGCCCACGGAATATGAAATCTATGCGGCCATGGCGTTCCTGCTTTTCCAACAGGAACGGTGCACGGCCGTCGTGCTGGAAACCTGCATGGGCGGTCTGCTTGACACGACCAATGCCTATCGGGGACCGAACCTGGCGGTGATCGCCAAGATCGGCCTGGACCACACGGCCTTCCTGGGAGACAGCATCGGGCGGATTGCCCGCCACAAGGCGGGCATCATGCGCCCCGGATGCGATGCGGTGTCCTGGCCCCAGGAGGATGAGGCGGCCCGTGTGCTGGCCGAAGCGGCGCGCGAGACGGGTTCCGCCCTGTACACGATGCCAAGGGCGGCGGTCTCCGACATCCGTGTGGACGCGCGGGGCACCAGCTTCCGTCTGTGCCTGCCCGACCCGGAAGCGCTGGTCGCCGGCTGCCACGGTGAAGGCTGCGGCGAAGACTGTGGAGAAGACTGCGGAGAAGGCTGCGGAGAAGACTGCGGAGAAGACTGCGGAGAAGGCTGCGGAGCGTACCGCGTTTCCCTGCCGGGAGCGCATCAGGCGGGCAATGCCGCATTGGCCGCTTATGCCCTGGTGCGTCTCCAACGGACGGGCATGGTGCCCGAGCTGACCTGGAAAATCATACGTGAAGGGCTCGCAGCGGTCAGTTGGCCATGCCGGTTCGAGCTGTTTGCGGGCAGTCCGCCCGTCATCCTCGACAGCTGCCACAATCCGGACGGCGTCGAATCATTCGTCGACACGTTCCGGCGGGTGTTTCCCGGCAGGAAGGCGATCCTGCTGTTCGGCGCAATGCGGGACAAGGATGTCGCGGGCATGCTCGACCGGCTGGCCGGCATCGCGGAGCGCTTCATCCTCGTCCGGCCGGATACGCCGCGGGCGATGACCCTGCCGGAACTGGAGGCACTTGCCGTGCGCACATGTTGCGCAACGGAGAAACGTGCTACAATGGAAGAGGCCTTGGATGCCGGTCTGGCCTCAGCCGGCCCCGATGGCATCCTTGCGGCGGTCGGCTCCATCTCGTATGTCGGACGAATCCGGCAGCTGCTGTCCCTGTACGCCCGATGAAGACACGCCACCGGTGGAGGAAGAAATGATCAGACTCGAGGAAGAGCTGCCGCGCTTCACACCCATCGATCTGAAACACCTCGAAGGCAAGCTGGGCGCCATTCCGGACGATGTCCGGACAGCCATCTCCATGTACAACAAGGCGCTTGACGACATCACCAACCACAACGAGGACATGGCTGTCATCGCCCTGCGCAAGGCGATCTCCCTGTATCCAGGTTTCTACGAGGCCATGAACCTCATGGGGCTGTGCCATCTCGAGCTCGGGGAGGAGGACAAGGCGCGCGCGCAGTTCGGCCAGGTCGTCCGCATGGACGACAGCAGCCTGCGCGCGAAAGCGTATTTGGACCAGCTCGACGGCATGGTGCAGGAAGCAACCGATCCCACACACCGGAAACATCATCGCGGGCGCACGGCGAAGGCGCTTCCAGCCTGGATCGCCCGAGGCCTTTCCCCGGAGCGCGAAGGCCCGTGGGCGTTGAAGTACCTTGCCGGCTTCCTTGCCGGCCTGCTGCTGCTGGGATTGCTATGGCAGTTTGCCGGAAAAACGCCGCTGCTGTCCTTCGACAGGGCGAAGCCGGAGCTGGAGGCCTCGCTCGAAGCGCTTCAGAAGGAAAACCAGATCCTTCAGGACACCCTGACGGCCACATCGCGCGACCTCGACAATGCCAACCGCATCCAGCAGTCCCTGGTCGATGAGATGGAGGCATACAAGCAGTGGGTGACACGTGTCGCGGAACTGCGGACGCTTGCTTCCGAGGGCAAGTACCGCGATGTGGTCCGCATGGTCGAGCAGGATTATCAGGGGCTCGAGGTGCCGGAGGACATTCAGGCGCAAATCGGCGCGATTGGACAGGAAGTGCGCCCCAAGGCGCTCAAGCAGGTATATGACGCGGCGGTCGCCCTGTACAAGGGCAACACCAAGGTGCAGGACAAGACCGTATGGCAGCAGGCGATGTCCGAGTTCGACCTGGCCATCGGCATTCTCGAACAGCTGGAGGAAAAGCCCGCATATCAGGCCGATCTGTATTACCTGGCCGCGAAGGCTTACTGGCTGGCTGGACTGCCGAACCAGGAGGAAGCCTCCCTGCGCGCGGTGGAGGCCTTCAGAAAGGTCATTGCCCTGGATGCGAAAACCACAAAGGCAAAAAGCGCCACCTCGTGGATTGCGGAGATCGAGGCGGGCAGAATTGTCAAGCCGTGACCGCTCCGGCGGATGAACCGGCCGAGGTGCCGGCTGCAGGAATCGGCGCATGGCCGGACGTCGCATCGTCGACAGCGAAAGAAAACCCCGGGATGTTGATCCCGGGGTTTTTCGCCGTTCAGGGGAGGGGATTTCACTTCGTGGCGAAAACCTTCTTGAGCTTGGCGAAGCGGGGCAGGCCGTCGACCATCGGGGGCTTGGATTCGCCGGCGATGAGCGGCAGCGCGTAGTCGTAGAATTCCTGGGTCAGGCCGGTGTTGTCCTCCTTGATCCAGGACAGGGGGATCGTCTTCTCCGTGTTCGCGACTTCGCTGAGGTTGACAAGCTTGTACTCGCAGACATACTTGCCGTCGACCATCTTGCGCTCGTAGGCGACCATGTGGTCGGTCACGCCCTCGACCGCAAACTGCACGGCCTTGCGCCCGGCGGTGAAGGTCTCCTCGACGTCGGTCGCGGAGCCACAGTGGGCGGCACAGCGCTGCAGCAGGCTGAACTCGATGGCACGGGCCTTGCACTTGAGTTCCTTCTTGAGCATGTCGGCCACGACGGCGCCGGTGCCACCGAGCTGGGCATGTCCGAAGGAGTCCTTCTCCTTGGCCAGATCGGAGCCATACTCGGAGATGTAGGTGCCGTTCTTGTCCTTGATGCCTTCGGATACGGCAACGATGAGCTTGCCGTTGTTCTTCTCGTAGATCTTCCTGGCCATGGAGAGGAACTCGTCCTTGTCGAAGGCCTTCTCGGGGAGGTAGATGAGGTCTGGGCCATGGCCCTTGAGGGCGGCAAGGGAGGTGGCGGCGGTCAGCCAGCCGGCGTTGCGGCCCATGACCTCGAGCACGCAGACCATGGGCGTGTCATACACGCGGGCGTCGAGGTATACCTCCATCGTGGAGGTGGCGACATATTTCGCCGCGGAGGCGAAGCCCGGGCAATGGTCCGTGGAGGCGAGGTCGTTGTCGATGGTCTTCGGCACGCCCATGCAAATGATGTCGTAGCCGGACTTCTGCATGTACTTGGAGATCTTGTTGCAGGTGTCCATGGAGTCGTTGCCGCCATTGTAGAAGAAATAGCGGATGTCGTACTTCTTGAACACTTCCAGCAGGCGCTTGTAGTCCGTGTCATCCTTGGCGGGATCGGCGAGCTTGTAGCGGACGGAACCCAGCGCGGAAGACGGCGTGGTCTTCAGCAGCTCGAGCTCGGCCGGATCCTCGGCGCCCATGTCGTAGAACTTCTCGTCGAGGATGCCGCGGATGCCGTTGGCGGCCCCGTACACCTTCGGGATGCAGTCCTGCTTCAGCGCTTCGATGAACACGCCCGCCGCGCTTGCGTTGATGACCGAGGTCGGTCCGCCGGACTGGCCGAAAATCAGATTGCCCACGAGTTTTGCCATGATCAAATGCCTCCTGTATGCCTCGTTTGTCTTGCGGCAACCCGACGGGGGTGCCAAATGGTCAGCAATACTATACCATAAAGGCTGCATGGGGAAAAGGGAGGCGCCGACCGCAAGGCTGTCCGGTTGGGCCTTCAGCATATGGGGAAACATGTCGATATAGGATGTGTCACCACATATCATTCCGACAGGTTCCGGATGAAGACGACGGAAACCTTTGCTGGAAAGCTTCTTCGCCATTGGACCGACATGGCGTGGCTTCCCTGGCGAATCGGGATGACGGAACCGCGGGATGCGGTCTTCCGAAGGCAGGGATGGCGGCAGGGGCACAGGATGTGCGGGTGATGCCATGGACAAGGTGCTTGTCAGCTGTACGAACCGATATCTCAAGGGCATTCTGTTCCGCGTCCTCGTGGATGCGGGCCTGGATGTCGCGGACGCGATCGACGAGGAGGATCTCCGCTTCAAGACCGGTCTGTTCGGACCGGCCATCGTGCTGTTCATCATCGAGGTGACCGAATCGAACCGTGAACGTTTGTATGCGGAGATCAAGCGGATGTCGACGGCCGGGCGTCCGGTCCGCGGCACCGTGCTCGCGCTTGTTCCGAATGAGAGCGCGGAAATGGTGGGCGGTGCCCTCAAGGCAGGCATTGACGATGTCATGCTGCTGCCACAGCGTCGCGAACGCTATCAGTCCGTTCTGGCCGAACGGCTTCCCGCTGTCATTGAAAAGGGGCGCATCCGGCTGCACGGTGTTCCCGAAACGGTTGAGGAGCCCACACGGGACGACCCGGAGCGGTCCGACCCGGATGAACTGCGCGCCGAGTTGCTGCGCGAGCTGAAAATGGCCAACCGCGGCGGACATACCGTGTCCCTGCTGATGGTCCGCAGCACCGGATTGTCCGAGTCCGAGCTGCAGCGCCTGACGGAACGGCTCCAGGACGGTCTGCGCGATACGGACCGCATTCTCCCCTATGACGCGTCCGCATTCATCATCGTGTGTCCATTCACGACCAAGGCGTTCATCGTCGAGGTGGAGCGCAAGACACGGCAGGCATACGCCGACCTGTTCGGCGAGTTCACGCACGAGCGCCGCATCTATCTGTTCGGATCGAACTATCCCTCCGAGGAACGTGAGCCCGATCGGCTCATCGAGCGCATGGAGAACGGCATTCACGACAGCATGGCGTTCACCGCCCTGCGCGAGCCGCTGCGCAAGCTCTCGCCGTCCGAAATGGAGCGCTTCCGCAACAAGCTGCGCCTGTACCGTCTCTGACATCCGCAGACGGGCCGCGCCTGTGCCTGCGGGCCGCATGCCCCGCCATCCCTCGCACGGTTCATTGCCTGCGCCCCTGCGGGGGCAGTGCCTGCCAGCCTCGCCGGCACTGCCCGGGAGTCCCTTCGGCAGGCCCACACGGCAACCACGCGTCCATCCATCCGGGATGGATGCTTTTTTTTCATTCCGACGGGCTCCCCCGTTGAACAACGGATCGTTTGTGATATAATCTCAGTGATTGCCTCGAGGGCAGTCTATATTGTACAATGTGCTATGTATACAAAGTGCAATACCCAACCGGTCAAGGAGGGAAAGACATGGCAAAGAAAGTAATGAAGACGATGGACGGCAACACTGCCGCGGCGCACGTATCGTACGCCTTCACGGAAGTGGCCGCGATCTACCCGATCACACCGTCGTCGAACATGGCCGAAGCGACCGACGAATGGGCGGCCCGCGGCCAGAAAAACATCTTCGGCCAGCCTGTCAAGGTGGTCGAGATGCAGTCCGAAGCCGGCGCGGCCGGTGCGGTCCACGGCTCGTTGCAGGCCGGTGCCCTCACCACCACCTACACCGCTTCCCAGGGCCTGCTGCTGATGATCCCGAACATGTACAAGATCGCCGGCGAGCTGCTGCCCTGCGTCTTCAACGTGTCGGCCCGCGCGGTGGCCTCCCATGCGCTTTCCATCTTCGGCGACCATTCCGACGTCATGGCCTGCCGCCAGACCGGCTTCGCCATGATGGCGGCCGGTTCCGTCCAGGAGACCATGGACCTCACGGCCGTTTCCCACCTGTCCACCATCAAGAGCCGCGTGCCGTTCCTGAACTTCTTCGACGGCTTCCGCACCTCCCATGAAATCCAGAAGATCGAGGTGCTCGACTACGAAGACCTCGCCAAGATGGTCGACATGAAGGCCATCGAGGAGTTCCGCGCCCGCGCCCTGAGCCCGGAGCATCCGGTCACCCGCGGCACCGCGCAGAATCCCGACATCTTCTTCCAGGCCCGTGAAGCCAGCAACAGCTTCTACAACGCCGTGCCGGGCATCGTCGAAGGCTACATGAAGGAGATCTCCGCCCTCACCGGCCGCGAGTACAAGCCCTTCAACTACTATGGCGATCCCCAGGCCGAGAAGGTCGTCGTCTGCATGGGTTCGGTCACCGAAGCCATGGAGGAGCTCATCGACTACCTCCGCGCCAAGGGTGAGAAGGTCGGCATGGTGAAGGTGCACCTGTACCGTCCGTTCTCCGCCAAGCACTTCTTCGAGGTGTTCCCCAAGACCGCGAAGATCGTCACCGTCCTCGACCGCACCAAGGAGCCGGGCGCTGCCGCAGAGCCGCTCTTCCTCGATGTGCAGAACCTCTTCTACAAGTCAGACATCAAGCCCGTCCTGCTCGGCGGCCGCTACGGCCTCGGCTCCAAGGATGTCACCCCGACAAGCCTGCTGCCGCTGTTCGAGAACATGAATGCCGCTTCCCCCAAGGAATGCTTCACCATCGGTATCGTTGACGACGTCACCGGCCTGTCCCTGCCGATCAAGGAGCAGATCGTCACCGAGTCCGCCAGCACGAAGCGCTGCAAGTTCTGGGGCCTTGGCTCCGACGGCACAGTCGGCGCCAACAAGTCCGCCATCAAGATCATCGGCGACAAGACCGACATGTACGCGCAGGGCTACTTCTCCTACGACTCCAAGAAGTCCGGCGGCATCACGGTTTCCCATCTGCGCTTCGGCAAGGACAGGATCCGTTCGACCTACCTCATCGACAACGCCGACTACATCGCCTGCCACAACCAGTCCTATGTCGGCAAGTACGATCTGATCAAGGGCCTGAAGAAGGGCGGCACCTTCGTGCTGAACTGCCAGTGGTCCGATGCCGAGCTCGAGACGATGATCCCGGCCGACCTCAAGCGTCAGATCGCCAACAACGACATCAACTTCTACACCATCGACGCCACGAAGATCGGCGCCGAGATCGGCCTTGGCAACCGCATCAACATGATCATGCAGGCTGCCTTCTTCAAGCTGGCCGACATCATTCCGATCGAGAAGGCCGTCGAGTACCTCAAGGGTGAGATCGTCAAGGCGTACGGCAAGAAGGGCGAAGCGGTCGTCAACATGAACTACGCGGCCGTCGATCGCGGCATCGCCTCCTTCACGAAGGTGGCCGTGCCCGCGTCCTGGAAGACCGCCAAGGACGAGGTCGCCACCGACAGCAAGCGCCCCGAGTTCATCAGCAAGGTCGTCGATGTGATCAACGGCCAAAAGGGCGACGATCTGCCTGTCTCGACCTTCACGGGCATCGAGGACGGCACCTTCCCGATGGGCACCTCCGCCTACGAGAAGCGCGGCATCGCCGTCATGGTGCCGGAATGGCAGGCCGACAAGTGCATCCAGTGCAACCGCTGCTCGCTGGTTTGCCCGCATGCCGCCATCCGTCCGTTCCTGCTCACCGATGCCGAGAAGGCCGCAGCGCCGGCCGGCATGGCCACGCTGCCCGCTTCCGGCCCGCAATTCAAGGGCCTGCAGTACAAGATCCAGTGCTCCACCCTCGACTGCGCCGGTTGCGGCAACTGTGCCGACGCCTGCCCCGCCAAGGAGAAGGCGCTGATCATGAAGCCGCAGGCGGAACAGAATGTGGTGGAAATCCCGAACTGGGACTACCTCATCGAGAAGGTCACCGTCAAGGACGACCTCGCTCCGCTGAACACCGTGAAGACCTCCCAGTTCGCACAGCCGCTGCTCCAGTTCTCCGGCGCCTGCGCGGGCTGCGGCGAGACCCCGTACCTCAAGGCCATCACCCAGCTGTACGGCGACCGCATGATGATCGCGAACGCCACCGGCTGCTCCTCCATCTGGGGCGGCTCCGCTCCCGCAACCGTCTACTGCAAGGACAAGAACGGCAAGGGTCCGGCCTGGGCCAACTCCCTGTTCGAGGACAATGCGGAATACGGTCTTGGCATGGCGCTGGGCGTGGAACAGATCCGCGAACACATTGCCGGCACGATGGACAAGGTGGTTGCCTCCGAGACGGCTTCCGCCGAACTGAAGGCAGCCGCCGAGGCATGGCTGGCCAACTACCGCGCGGCCAAGGGTGAGGACGCCGATGTGTCCAAGAAGGTTTCCGCTCAGCTGTGCGCGGCCCTCGACGCATCCAAGGCCGGCGATGCGCTGGTGGACGAGCTGAACAAGAAGCGCGACTACTTCATCAAGAAGAGCGTGTGGATTGTCGGCGGCGACGGATGGGCGTACGACATCGGCTACGGCGGCCTCGACCATGTCCTGGCTTCCGGCAAGAATGTCAACGTGCTCGTGTTCGACACCGAAATCTACTCCAACACCGGCGGACAGGCCTCCAAGTCCACCCCGACGGGTGCGGTCGCGAAGTTCGCGGCCTCCGGCAAGAAGATCCGCAAGAAGGACCTGGGCATGATCGCCGCCACCTACGGCTACGTCTACGTGGCGCAGGTCGCGATGGGCGCCGATGTCAACCAGTTCATGAAGGCGATCCTCGAGGCCGAGAAGCACGAAGGTCCGTCCATCATCATCGCGTACGCACCCTGTGTCAACCACGGCATCAAGTATGGCATGGCCAAGACGCAGACACGTGAGAAGGAAGCGGTCGAGTGCGGCTACTGGCACCTGTGGCGCTACGTGCCGGCACTGGGCGACGAGGGCAAGAATCCGTTCGTCCTCGACTCCAAGGATCCGACCGGCGACTTCCAGGCCTTCCTGGGCGGCGAAGTGCGCTACACCTCCCTCAAGCAGACGTTCCCGGCCGTTGCCGACGAGCTGTTCAAGCTGGCGGAGGAAAACGCCAAGATCCGTTTGGGCACCTACAAGAAGATGCTCGACAAGTAAGGTGTAGCTGAGAGGTTACTTGCTCTTTTTCAGAAAGGGATGGCGAGTTTGGCCATCCCTTTCTGGAATTCATAGAGCAAGTTACCTCTCAGCAAGCCAAGGCGTAGTTCCAGCATTCGTTGCTCTTTATCAAGGGGCTGCCCATCCGGGCGCCCCTTTTTTCATGCGCCCATGGCGCAACAACGGCCGGGTGCATGCCGCTCCCCGTCGGAACGGGTTCCCCCTGCATTTGCTTGCGGAAGCGGCACAGGCGATCCTTCCGATGCGCCCGCGACCGGATTCATGATACAATCAAGAAAAGACGCCGGCCGGCACACGCCGCTGGCGCGTGGGGGAGGAGCGCGGATGAGACTTGTGTCATGGAATGTCAACGGCATCCGGGCCTGCATGGGCAAGGGATTCATGGATTCCTTCCTGCATCTGGACGCCGACATCTTCTGCCTGCAGGAGACCAAGGTTTCCGAGGGACAGGTGGAGCTGCCGCTCGAGGGGTATCATCAATACTGGAACTACGCGGTGAAGAAGGGGTACTCGGGTACGGCCATCTTCACCCGTGAAAAGCCCATCGCCGTCACGAAGGGCATCGATCTGGCGCATCACGACCAGGAGGGACGCGTGTTGTGCGCCGAGTACCCGGACTGGTACCTGGTGACCGTCTATACGCCCAACTCACAGAACGAGCTGGCCCGGCTGCCCTACCGCATGCAGTGGGAGGATGATTTCCGCGTCTGGCTCAAGGGTCTCGAGGCGAAGAAACCGGTCATCTTTTGCGGAGATCTCAACGTCGCCCATCAGGAAATCGACCTGAAGAATCCGAAGACGAACCGCAGGAACGCCGGCTTTACCGACGAGGAGCGCGGCAAGTTCACAGAGCTGCTCAACGCCGGCTTCGTGGACACGTTCCGGCACTTCCATCCCGATCAGCGCGACGCATACACCTGGTGGTCCTACATGATGAAGGCCCGGGAAAAGAATGTCGGGTGGCGCATCGATTACTTCGTCGCCTCGGAACGCCTCAAGCCGGTGCTGGCGGATGCGCGCATCCATCCGGACGTCATGGGATCGGATCATTGTCCGGTGGAATTATGCTTGAAATGAGGTGCCGGACATGATCCGAACCGCTGAGAAGGCTCATTGCAACCAGGCGGACCGCCACTGGGTGGGCGGATGGAGCATCGCGCACACGAGCCTTTCGCGATTGCCGGTCCTGTATGACAACCAGACCTTCCGCACGGTTGTCGCCCTGAATCTTCCGGGAGACGCCCTGCGGGTGCGCGTGTCGAACCGGTATGGGAAGCAGGCGGTGCAGATCGGTGCTGCCGCGGTGTCGCATGCCGGTATCGACGGCACGCTCAACGGCGCCGTGGTCCCCCTGCTGTTCGACGGTGCGCCATGGATCCGCCTGGCGCCCGGCGAGGAGCGGTTCAGCGACCCCGCGCCCCTCACCGTCCTCCCTGGCGACCGGGTGGCCGTTGATCTGCACTTCCCCGGCAGGGGGCGGTTCGTATCCGGCAACATTTTTCCGGTCTGGCACAAGGCTTCCCGAACCGGCCTGCATGTCGGGGAACGAGAAATGCCGGTGCGGGAGGGTTTTCGTGTCAGGCGGCTGGATAACCGCCTCCTGCCCGCAACCGTCGGCATCCTGGCCGGTGTCGACGTGCATGCGCCCGCCACGTGCCGCGCGGTGGTCGCTTTCGGTGACTCCATCACGGCCCTGAACCAGTGGACGTCCGTGCTGGCGGAACGGTTGTCGGTCGAGATGCCGGGCGCGCTCTCGCTCCTGAATCAGGGCATCAGCGGGAACCGGCTGCTCCATGATGCCGGAAGCGGCTTGGGCAAGGGCATATACGGACCGGCCGGCATCCTGCGGTTCGAACACGACGCGCTGGCCCAGTCCGGTGTGGCGACGGTGATTTCGCTCATCGGGGTGAACGATCTGCTGCAACCGGGGCTGACCGCGCCCAGGGAGCAGGAACAGGACGCGGAGAGTCTGGTGAACGGGATGCGTGGCCTGATCCATTTGGCGCATGAAAAGGGGATTCGCATTCTGGGCGGCACCATCCTGCCGTTTGGCGGGTACCTGCTGACCCTGACGCCCGAACGGGAGGCCGTCCGTCAGGCGGTGAACGGATGGATCCGACACAGCGGGGAGTTTGACGGAACCATCGATTTCGACCTGGCGCTGCGCGATCCTGTCAGTCCCGAGCGGCTGACGGAGCATTGGCATGTCGGAGACCGGTTGCATCCGAATGCGCAGGGGGGAAGGGTCATGGCGTCGATGATCCATACGGGTTCCCTGTCCGGCTGACACCGGCCGCACAGGTCATGGCTTGCGCCAGTGCATGGAACGGATGGGATTTTCGGGATCATCAACCCAAAATCGGTAGAAAAACGCGCGAGAGCGCGTTTTTTTCTTGAATCGGGGTATGATTCCTTCGTGACCATCGGCTGTGCGGCCGCTGCCGGCGAGCCCGCGGAACCGCCGGCATGTCGGGCGCACCCGCAGCCTGATGAAGCATGGCTGCGTCATTTCACAAAAGGGGGTACCTCATGTTGGATCTCAAGGCACTCCGGACCGTGCTGCTTCGGCAGAAACCCATGCAACGCGTCAAGTATGCCCTCATGCCCCTGGTGCTGCTCTCCGTCTGGTTCTATGGATGGCGTGCCCTGCTGACGCAGGCGGTGGTCCTCCTGGCCGGCATGGCTGCGGAGTATCTCATCATGCGCACCATCCAGGGGGAGAAGACCAAGATCACCGAAGCGGTCCATGTCACCTGCATCCTGTACACGCTCACCCTGCCGCCAACCCTGCCGGTATGGATGGCGGTCGTGGGGATCGTGTTCGGCGTGGTGTTCGGCAAGGGCGTCTTTGGCGGTTTTGGACGCAACATCTTCAACCCGGCCCTGGTCGCGCGCTGTTTTGTATATGTGGCGTTCCCCGCCCCCATGACCTTGGGCTGGGCGAAGCCCATGGCCTTCTGGCCCGGCGGGTTGGTCCGGTTCACGCCGGATGCGGACATGCTGACCGCCGCAACCCCCATCATCACCTTCAACAAGTCCGGGGAGGCCGCACCCTATCTGGACCTCTTCCTGGGAAATGTCTCCGGCTCCCTTGGCGAGGCGAGCGCGCTGCTGATACTGGCGGCGGCGGTGTATCTGGTCGTGACCAAAACAGCCTCGTGGAAAATCATGGTGTCCACGATCGGCAGCTTTCTTGTTTGTGCGTCCCTGCTGTTCGCGACCGGCGCCGCCGCGGCGGATCCGCTTTTCTCGCTCCTGTCCGGCGGATTCCTGTTCGGTGCGGTCTTCATGACCACGGACCCCGTCTCCGCCCCCAAGGATGAGACGACCAAAATTCTCTACGGCATCCTGATCGGCGTCGTCACCCTCATCATCCGCCGTTTCTCCCTGTTCACGGAGGGCATGATGTTCGCCGTGCTCATCGGCAACATGTTCGTGCCGCTGATGGAACGCACGATGCTCGAATGGAAGGCGAAGCATGCGGGCAAGGGGACCGGCGGGGATACCGCCGGTTCGGACAAGACCAAACGCGCGGCGGGATCGGAGGCGGGCGCATGAAGAAGGGGTACGGCTTCACCATCCTGTTCATGCTGGTGGTCAGCGGCGTGTTTACCGCTTTGCTGGCCGGCGCGAATGTGTTCGCCCGGGACAGCATCGAGGCCAACCAGGCTTTGCAGAAGCAACGGAGCATCCTGTACGCATTGCACATCGGCCATGACGGAACCGATGCGGGCATCCGCCAGACCTATGCGGCCGAAGTCGCAGAGGTCGATCTCGCAGGCATGACCGTACCGGCAGGCAGGGGGGCGGACGGTCTGCCGACCGCGTATGCGTTCCCCTTCAAGGGGCCCGGGCTGTGGGGCACCATCGAGGGTTATCTGGGTGTGGCGGCGGATGGCGGTATGTTGACCGGCATCGTGTTCACCAGCCACTCCGAGACACCGGGGCTTGGCGGGCGCATCGATGAGGACTGGTTCAAGGAGCAGTTCCGCGGCATCGCGGTGCCGGCCGGTGGTACGCTTGGGCTCAAGGACGCGGCGGGGGTGGGGGATGTCGACGCCATCACCGGCGCGACGAGCACCTCGCGTTCGGTCATGTCGCTGGTCAACGGCACCTTGTCGGGTGCGGCCGTGAAGGGAGGGATTCGGAAATGAACAAGGATGTCAAACTCGTCATCGAGCGGAACATCTGGAAGGAGAACCCCGTCATCCGCCAGATTCTGGGGATCTGTTCCAGCCTTGCCGTCACGAACCTCATGATGAACTCCCTGGTCATGGGGGCGGGCGTCACCTTCGCGCTGGCCTTCTCCGGTCTCACCATCTCGCTGCTGCGCAACCTCATTCCCGCACGCATCCGCATGATGGTGTTCACCCTCATCATCGCGGCCTATGTCATCTTCGTGGACATCCTCCTCAAGGCGCAGCTGCCGGAGATCAGCAAGGCGTTGGGGCCTTACGTGGGCCTGATCATCACCAACTGCATCCTGATGGGCCGCATGGAGGCGTTCGCCATCAAGAACAAGCCCATCCTGTCCATGCTCGACGGCCTGTTCGCCGGCCTCGGCTACACGGCCATCCTGCTGCTGGTCGCCTCCATCCGCGAGTTCATGGGATTCGGCACCCTGTTCGGCCTGTCGCTCGGGGTGTCCTTCACGAAATGGACCATCATGGTCACACCGCCTGCCGCCTTCTTCCTGATCGCCGTGCTGATCTGGGGCAACACGAACCTCATGGCGAAGCGGGAGGCCAAACGGAAGGCGCAGACGAAGCCGGGGGCCACCGGCGCACCGGCCGGGACGCCGGCGAAGGCGTAGGCCGACTGCGAAGGTGCCGCCCGCCGCCCGCAGGGCGGCAAGCGGTTGCCTGCGAGGACACTGTCTGCCGGAACGGGAGATAGCCGCCTTGACAGGCGAATCCACAGGCGAAGGGGGAACATGTCATGGAGAGTCCGGCCATCAATCCCATGCTCATCTTCATCGCATCCATCTTCACGAGCAACATGATCCTGAACAACTTCCTGGGCATGTGCTCGTTCATCTCCGTCTCCAATGAGTACAAGACCGCCTCGGGTCTCGGCAAGGCCGTAACCATGGTGTCCGTGGTCACGGCCGCCATCGGCTGGGTGGTGTACCATTGGTTCATCGTGCCGCTCAGGCTGGAATACCTGCAATACATCATCTTCATCCTGGTCATCGCCGCGGTGGTGCAGATCATTGAAATGGCGATGGACCGGTTCACGCCGGATCTGCATCGCAAGCTGGGCATCTTCCTGCCGCTGATCACCGTCAACTGTGCCATCCTGGGCATCATCCTGTTCATGGTCATCCGGCAATACAGCTTCCTGCAGACCATCCTGTTCAGCCTCGGTTCGGGTCTTGGCTGGCTGCTGGCCATCAACGCGCTGGCCGCCATCCGGGAGAAGATGGCCAAAACCAAGATTCCGCCGGGGCTGGAAGGGCCCGGCATCACCTTTGTCATCACCGGCATCATGGCGTTGGCGTTCATCGGCTTTTCCGGCATGGTGGCTGTCCAGTAGAACGGGTGCGCCTGCGGGCGGACCCATATGGTCCGATTGCCGTGATCAAGCAAATAGGAGGTTCGGGCATGGAAGTTCTCGTGACCGTGGCGGGTGTCTCCGGCATCTCCACGCTGCTGACCATCCTCATCATCCTGGCCGAGCGGTTCTTCAACAACTACGGCACCTGCCGCATCGACATCAACGAAGGTGCCAAGGTGCTGGAGGTGGAGGGCGGCGCTTCGCTGCTGTCAACGCTTTCGGGCCAGAAGATCTTCATTCCGTCCGCCTGTGGCGGCAAGGCCACCTGCGGCATGTGCAAGCTGCAGGTGCTCGAAGGGGCGGATCCGCTGCTGCCGACGGAGGAGCCCTATCTGACCCCGCAGGAGCGGGCGGCGGATGTCCGGCTTTCCTGCCAGGTAAAGATCAAGCGCAACCTGCGCATCCGCATTCCCGAGGAGCTGTTTCTGGTCAGGGAGTACAGGACCCGGGTGGAGCGCATCACGCAAAAGACGCACGACATCAAGGAATACCGGTTCACGCTCGACAGTCCCATCACGTTCAAGGCCGGCCAGTACATGCAGGTTTCCACAAAGCCCTACGCCAAGGTATCCGAGGTGGTGTGGCGCGCCTACTCCATCTCCTCGAACCCCTCCGAGCACCAGGCCGTGGAGCTGATCGTACGCCGCGTGCCGCAGGGCATCTGCACCACCTTCCTCCACGACCATGTGAAGGAGGGGGACGAGATCGTGCTGACCGGTCCGTATGGAGACTTCTACCCGAGACCGGAGGCGACGGGCTACATCATGATCGCCGGCGGTTCAGGCCTGGCACCCATGCGCGCCATCATCCTCGATGCGCTGGAACGCGGCGTCGACAAGGAGATGTGGTTCTTCTTCGGTGCGGTGACCCGGAAGGACCTGTACGATGTCGAGTTCTTCCGCGAGTTGGCGGAAAAGCATCCGAACCTGCATTATGTGCCGGCGTTGTCGGCCCCGCTTCCGGAGGATGACTGGGACGGGCAGACGGGGCTCATCACCGAGGTGGTGGACCGCAACATCGGGCAGGCGGACGGACTTCACGGCCTGCTGTGCGGCAGTCCCGGCATGATCAACGCCTGCATCCAAGTGTTGAAGAAAAAGGGACTCACCGATGATCGCATCTTCTATGACAAGTTCTGAGGTGCCGAAAGGGGAGGCAGTCATGAAGCAAACCATGGACATGCAGGCCGTCCAGGACAGGATGCAGCCCGGGAAGCTCACTGCGGAGGGGTTTCTGGGAACCGATGCGAGAAACCTGCAGGACATTCTGCTGGCGGACCAGGAGACCGTGAACCGGCTGGGCCTGACACATGGGCAGATCGCCGACCGCATGCAGGCCATCACGGACATCGGCAAACGAATGACGGAAGCCCTGCTGCCATTGGCCGAGGGATTCGCCGTCCAGGTGGACGAGTACATGGGCACCATTCCCTGTCCGTTTGCCGACAACCACCGCGCGGACAAGCGCAACACCCTCGTGAAGAATCTGGCGACCGGTGCGGCCGTTCATTGGACGGACCTGTCCATCCACATGATCCGGATGCATGGCTTCTATGAAGGCATCGGATCCTATTTCCGCCTGGATCCCGCCTATCTGGTGGCATTCCTGCCCAAGCCTTGAACCAGCCGGTTCTTTTTCATAAACAAGGAAAGAACCCGTCGATGAGATCATCGACGGGTTCTTTCCTTGGTGGAGATGAGGGGGATCGAACCCCTTACCTCT
>JAEXRM010000113.1 GCA_023440865.1 Bacillota bacterium | reverse complement strand
ATTCCGAACACAGAAGTTAAGCTCTCCCGTGCTGACAATACTTGGCTGGAGACGGCCTGGGAAGATAAGTCGTTGCCGGAATTTATATCAGCCCCTTGCGCCCAAAGCGCGAGGGGCTGTTTGTCATATGCCTGAACAGCCATCACTTGGCGTCTCTTGTATCGCGTATCCTGCAACATGACTACCTTGACCCTGAGTTGCAAGTTCCCGTTCCCCCGCTTCACTTCCTCTGTTACAATGACAGGCGTGACTGGTCTGCGTGACTGGTCTGCGTGACTGGTCTGCGTGACTGCAGGCGCCTGTATTGGCGGTCCGTGATCACCTTGGGCATGGGCAAAAACCGGTCATCTTGTCGCGCATGCTACGGACCGTCTCTTCATATCACGATCATCGCCAGGAGGGACCATGCACATTCCGGCCGGACGAACCGCCGATCAGGAGATCCTCACATTTCAAACCGCCTGGGCGTTGGCCCAGGAACCACAATCGGCATATGATCAACGGCAATGGCTGTACGTGCCTCCCCTATACGCGGAGTACCGGTATGTGCTCGGTACCAGGGGCATACATCCGCTGCTGTGCATCGGCATCAATCCGTCCACGGCAGCACCGGACGCGTTGGACAACACCTTGAAATCGGTTCAGCGTATCGCAACCGCCAACGGGTTCGACAGCTTTCTCATGTTCAATGTATATGCGCAACGGGCAACCAGTCCCGATGACATGGAGCGGGATGTGAATCCGGTGCTTCATGAGCAGAACATGAAGGCTTTCGCCCACATGCTGACCCTGTCGGGAGGACGCATGCCTACGGTCTGGGCTGCCTGGGGAAACCTCATCGAAAAGCGTCCCTATCTGCCGTTGTGCGTGTTGGACATGATCGCCATCGGCAAGGCGCATGGCGCTGCCTGGTTTACGGCCGGAAGCCGCTCGAAAAAGGGCCACCCGCACCATCCGCTGTATCTGAAGGCGGACAGTGCGCTGGACCCTTTCGATGTGGAATCATATATCAATGGGCTGACATGAAGCCTGTCGGCACCGCTACCGGCGTATCAGCCAAAAGCCGCGGCGAGTTTCGCCATGCCTTCCTCATTGATGACGAATGCATCATTCTTTCCATCAAAAGCGGCAGGCAGCTTCCCCTTTGCCACCTCATCGCTGACCACCTTCTTGAACATGGCGCGCATCAAGATGTTCATGTTGCTGAAGAAGTAACCGCCGCCGATTTTCGCCAACACGGTCGCATGGCGCACCAACGCTTCAGGCAGGCCTTTTTGCAGATAGCCCAGCGGGTTGTCGTCATCCATGCAACAGACGAAAAGGCCAAGCTTCTTGGTCAACAACGCCTCTTTGTTCGTGTCGCAGAAAGCGCGCAGTTTTTTATGCAGGCTTCCGGCTTGAACGGAAGAACCGAGAAGCACTTCGCTGTACTTCGACAGGTCCGGGCCGGTTCCCGAGGTCAGCTGCACCACGTCCACGGGTTTGCCGAGCCGTTTTGACAGTTCCTCGACACATTTCGTCGTCACGCCATGGAAACTGGCGTACAGGATCAACGTCTTCATACTGTGTATCCTCCGGTTTCATGATTTTGTCAGGCTCGCCGCATGTTCAATGTGGCGTGGTATCGCAGGGCCATTTCACCTTCGTTACGCACCAGGTCCATCCATGTCTGCTTGCCGAACCCCGATGTCCTTTGATATGAGACTGCCTTGCCGACAGACGGCAGTACCCGTATCCAGCCATCCTTGCGATCGTGATGGAAGGCGAGCCATCCTGCCCCCTATGTCCCGGGTTCCTCCCGGGCGGGCAGCTCCGCCGGAAGGGCCGTTGGATGCCGGAAAGCAGATAAACCAATCAGCATCAGGATCGGGAACACGATGGCAGCCAGCAGGCCGACCTTCAACCCCAGTTGTTCGGGCAACAGTGAAAGTCGTGTTGCCAAGGCCACGGCACGGTCGGACCGCTGCACGGCGTCCGACAGGAACCCGGCCAGCCATGGCCCGATGGACCCGCCCAGATCGCCGAAGATGGCCATAAGTCCAAACATGGCGGTGCCGCCCTTCGGGAAGGCCTCCGCAACCAGACTGAAGGTACCGGGCCACATCAGACTGACGGAAAAACCGCAGAACGCACAGCCAAGCAGGGCAAAGACCGGGAAGGGAACAAAGACGGTCGCAAGATAACACAGCACACACAACGATGCTGTCGCCATCATGGCGTTGCGCAGGTTCATCCGATGTCCCATCACGCCGTGAATGGTGCGGCCGATGCCCATGAAGACGGCAAACAGACACGGACCGAGCAAGTCCCCGAGAACCTTGCCGATGCCAAGTCCCTTTTCGGCGAACAGGGATGCCCACTGCGACATGGTCAGCTCCGATGCGCCGGCGCTGAGCATGAGCAGAAGCGCCACGACAAAGACTGGCTGTTTCAGCAGTGAGCGGATCGGGATCCGTTCATGCTCCGCCACAGGCGGCAGCAGGGGGACGCGGATGAACCGGAAGAAGTTGTAGATGGGGATCAGTGCCCAGGCCACAGGCAGCAGGAACCACAGGGATGTGCCGATGAGCGTGAGCAGCAGGGTCGTGATGATGACAACGCCAACCTGTCCCCAGCAGAAGAAGGAATGGAGCAGGCTCATGGCGGATGCCTTCGCCTCGTTTGGCAGGGTATCGACGATCGGGCTGATGATGACCTCGATGAAGCCGCCACCCATCGCATAGATCATGACGGCCGCGATCAGTCCCATGTAGGGGTTCGTCATGACCTGCGGCAGGATACCCAGCGCGATCAGCCCGAGTGCGCAGCATGCATGTGCGATGAGGGCGGAGGCGCGGTAGCCGATGCGGTCGACGACATGCATGGCGATCCAGTCAGCGAAAATCTGGGTGACGAAATTGAACAGCACCAGGCGCCCCAGCTGTTCGTAGGAAATGTGGAAGCTGTCCTGGAAGATGATGAAGAGCAGCGGGGCAAGCGTGATGACGACGGCTTGCGTGACATACCCGAGATAGCAGGCCCGCATGGTGGATTTGAAGTGGTTCTTCGGCATGATGTCTCTCCCCTTGCGGCGCATGTGCTCCGCAGTGCGTCGTCGCCAGCCTGTCTGGAAACCATCGGCCCCTTATGATTGAACAGGATGTGGTGGTGTCCGTCAAGCAAATTTCGCGATTTTGTGCGATTCTGTGGTATGATGGGGCATGAATCGCCGCGATTGTCCCAACAACATCAGGATGACAGGGGCGGAAACCGGAGGGCTTATGCTGGCACAGGACCGGTACAGGCAGATCACGCAGATTCTCGAGGAAGAGAACTCGGTCAAGACATCACGGCTCATGAAGCTGTTCGATGTTTCGCTCGAGACGGTTCGACGCGATTTGGAGCACATGGAGGCGGAGGGCTTGCTGCGCCGCGTTCATGGCGGTGCGGTGCTCGAACGCATCGATGGCCGCCAGACAACCTGGCGGGCGCGTGAGGGCGCTTTTCCGGCGCAGAAGCGGGAACTCGCGGATATCGCCTGCCGCTATGTCCGGGAGGGCCAGTCGATCGCTCTCGATGTCAGCACGACGAACAACGTACTTGCCGAGCTGCTGTGTGAGCGGTTCCATCGTCTGACCATCCTGACCAATTCGCTGCCCATCCTCAACATCCTTTCGGAAGCGCCGGGGTTCACCATCATCGTTCCGGGAGGCGTATTCCGTTCAGAGGAAGGCTCGTTCATCGGTGATATGACCGAGGAATACATCACCCGCTTCCACATCGACACCGCCTTTCTCAGCACCTCGGGCATATCGCTCCGTGAAGGCATCACGGACTATGGCTTTGGCGAGGTGGCCGTCAAGAAGGCCATGATGCGCATCGCGCAGGAGGCGGTCGTGTTGGCCGACAGCAGCAAGTTCGACACCGTATCGCTGCTGAAGGTGTGTCCCATCGAGGAAGTGGGGATGATCATCACCGATTCCGGACTCAAGGAGTCCATCCTGAGGAAGTATGCCGATCAAGGCGTCGAAGTGGTGAATCGATGAGGCAGAGGCAAGAAAGACCTGCTGTATCGTTGTGCACAGCGCACTCGTTGCGAAAAAACATATAAACACACATAAACGCTTGAAAACACACTCGAACCGTTCTATACTGGGACCATCCGTTTGATAGAATGCACGGGAGGTTCCATGCGCCCATCCTTTCGCCGCGTTCAAATCCGCATGATGCTGCTTTGCTGGCTTGTGTACGCCATGGCGTACTTCGGGCGGCTCAACCTTTCGGTCGCCATTCCGGACCTTCAGGCGAACTTTTCTGTTGGCAAGACGGAAATCGGACTCATCGGCACACTGTTCTTTTGGTTTTACGGCGTGGGGCAGCTGCTGGGCGGCGCTTTGGGCGACCGGTTGCCGATCCGTCGGCTGGTGGCGTTCGGCTTGGCGTCATCCGCCCTATGCAATCTGCTGTTCGCGTTCACCCGCCAGCTTGGCTGGCTGTATGTCGTGTGGGCGCTCAACGGCGTCTTCCAGTCACTGCTGTGGTGTCCCATCGTCAAGACGATCGCACGCTGGAACGCGCCGGATCGGCACAGCCGGGCGGTTGTGCTCGTGTCCACCTCCATGGTGGGCGGTTTCCTGCTGGCATGGGGTCTTTTGGGATTCTGGGCTGGAAACGGCTCGGTACGGATGCTGTTCCTTGTTCCCTCGATCTCCATGGCGGCGACCGCGGTGCTGTGGCTTTTCTGGATGCGTGACCGGCCGGCGGACATGGCGTTCGACATCCATTGGGATGCAATGGTTGATGCCGGCGCAGTGGGTAAAGCCGATCCCGCAACGCCAATCCAAGAAAACGGCCATCGCGTGGATGCACGGATGTCACTATGGGCCATCGTCAGGGCATCCAACCTGTGGCTGATCGTTGTGGCCTGTTTCGCCCAGGGAATCATTCGTGACGGCATCACGCTCTGGGCACCGACCTTCTTCATGGAAGCACATGGACTCAGTCTTTCCCAGGCGACGGCATCGAGTTTGTTCCTTCCTGCCATGAACTTCGGGGGCATACTGTTGTCGGGCTGGTTGGCGGAACGACTGGGGAAGCGCGTGGCGCTGGCGACAGCCATCCTGTTCCTATCATCGATGGCCATGCTTGGGGGCATGCTGCTGTTCGGACAATCCGGTGTGACAGTCGCCGTACTGTTTCTGGGACTCGCATCCGGCCTGATGTATGGTGTGAACACGCTGCTGCTGGGTGTCGTGCCGATACAGTTCGAGCAGTACGGGCGTTCCTCCTTCATTTCCGGGTTGCTGAATTTTCTGGCATACATGGCTTCCGGCTTCGCATCGTCCTTTACCGGATGGCTGGTGGATGCGTCGGGCTGGAATGGTGTGCTGGCAAGCTGGGTGATGCTGGCCGCATGCGGTATGGCCGCGCTGCTGGCACACGCATGGATGGGCGCAGGGCAGTCCAAAGGGGCGGAGGTGCGTTCCGGCAGTGCCGCATGAGCGAAGCGCATATCGCGCCTCGCTTGCGCGGGTATCAGGGATCAATCGGCCACAGCAGGTGGATATACCGGGAGACACCGAACAGGAGGAACAGAATCATGAGCGGACAGGTGTACGGCAGTTGGAAAAAGGAGATCATCGATTTCGACATCCGGCCAAAAATCGTGCCGGTGGGCAGCGAAACCGTCTTGCAGATCCGCAGCGCCTATCCCCACAAGGCAATGACGGAGGGCGCCTGGTTCGGGGTTCAGGTCCTGCCGATGGAGTGGCTGGGACATGCATGGGACGAGCGCGACATGCCGTCCGCCGTCGTGCATGTTACAGAGGGAGTTCTGCACATTCCGTTCGTGTTCCGGGAGGAACAGGAATACCTTGTGGAGCTGACGCCCATGGAACGCGGTGAAGGTCTTTCCCTGAGACGGATCGAGGGCGCCCGTCCGATCGAACTGCGCGTTTATGCGCTGGATGCGGACCTGTATGGCAAGAAGCCCTGGAAGGGTGATGTGCACATCCACAGCCACCGGGCCGACGGTCGTGAGGCGCCTGGGTTTGTCGCGGCCTCCTGTCGGAAAATCGGCATGGATTTCATGGCCCTGACGGACCATGGCCAGTATGCGCCGTCGATCGAGGCACAGGAAGCCTTTGCCGGTGTGCCGCTCGACATGCTCGTTTGCCGGGGGGAAGAGGTGCATCCGCCGGAGAATCCCGTCCACATGATCCACTTCGGCGGCGCGGAGAGCATCAACGACCGCATGCGGAACGATCCCGCGACATATGAACGGGAAGTGGACGTCTATGAGGCCAAGCTGCAGGACGTCGCCGATCCGGCGGTCCGCAGGCACATCGCCTCGTGCTGCTGGGTGTTCGACCGCATTCGCGCCTGCGGCGGGCTGGGTATCTTCTGCCATCCGTACTGGAAGGTGCGCGAAGGGTACCACATCTCCGGTGCCGTCACCTCCTGGATGTTCCGCAACCAGCCGTACGACGCCTACGAGCTCATCGGCGGATACCACAAGTACGAGGCCGAAAGCAACACCCTCCAGGTCGCACGCTACCATGAGGAACGCGCCCAGGGCCGCAAGATACCGATCGTGGGCGTGTCCGATGCGCACGGATGTGCCGCGAGCCCGCTTTTCGGCTGGTACCACACGATTGCCTGGTCGGAACAACTGACGCGGGAAGCGGTTTCCGATGCCATTCGCGCCGGTCTGAGCGTGGCGGTGGAAGCCATGGATGGCGAGGTGCCGCGCGCCTACGGACCGTTCCGTCTGGTCAAGCTTGCCCTGTTCCTCCTCCGCGACATCTTCCCGCTGCACGATGACTTGTGTGCGACAGAAGGAGATGCCATGTTCGCGCACCTGCGGGGCGAGGCGGATGCGGTCGAAACGCTGGCGAAGCGGTCCGGTCGTGTCGCCGCGCTGTATCGGGAGCTCTGGGCGTAACCGGCCGGCGCTTCCCTTTCAAGGTGCTGTTCATCCGTTGACACCGATGGGACAGTGGCATGACACATCCGCTGGCCCGTTGGAACAAAGGCATGGCACCGAAGGAGCCAGCGGGCAACACACCTCAGCAGCTTCCGCCGGAAGGCCATTCGGAAGACAGGATGGCGTATTCATATGCATCCAGCCAGATGGGCCGGCCCAGCACATCGCGCCGGAAGAACGCTTTCTGCCGGAACAAGCCTTCCCGCCGCATTCCCAACCGTTCAAGCAAATGCCATGAATTCGGATTCTCCGGGCTGCACATCGCCATCACGCGGTGTGCGGCCTTTTCCGTGAAGAGCCAGTCGAGCAGGCGGCGTGCGGCTTCCGTGGCATACCCGTGCTTTCCGAAATCGGGGTTGAAGATGTATCCGATCTCCCAGGTGTCGAATTCGGCCGGCTCCTGCAGGGCGACATACAGATGACCGATCATGCGGTTGTCATCGCGCAGGCAGACCGCCAGGAACTGATCTCCCTGTGCCCTCTCCGCCGCCAGCGCCTCGCATTCCGGCAGGCTGCGCGGATCATCGGGCTCGTGGGTCAGCACGTCGGCGCGCGACAGGTAGGCGTGCAGCGCAGATGCGTCTTCGGGGTTGAAGTTGCGGATGATGAGCCGTTCGCTTGCAAGCGGTTCGAACATGGGGACCTCCTTCAAAGCCATTCCTCATCGGATACGACCTCGATGCCGTTCACCTCGAGCAGCTGCGCCGTGATGCCGTTGCCGGGGATGCGCACGCTTTGGAAGGATCCGTCGTAGATGATGCCGTGGCCGCAGGTGGGGCTGCGCTGCTGCAGGACGGCCTTGCGGATGCCCGCGGCACGGCAGATGGCCAGCGTGCGTTCGGCACCCTCCCGGAACGCGGTGGTGCGGTCCACGCCGTCCCGATCCATCACGCGCTCCGTGCCATCGGCAGCCCGCTGGATTTCACAGGGGGAGCGGGGCGCGGCGAGTCCGCCCAGCATTTCGGGACAAACCGGCAATGCTTTCCCTGACTCGAACAGACGCACCAGCGATTCGATGCGCGTGCTGCCCCCGTTGTAGCGGCAGTTGACGCCGACCAGACAGGCGCTGACCAGCAACGGGGGTTCGTGCGAAGGCGCGAATGCCGGTTTATGCGAATACGCGAACGCCGGTTCATGCGAAGACGCGAACGCCGGTTCATGCGAATGGCTGTGCGTCGGCTCATGCGAACGCTCGTGCGCGGGCTTGCGGCCGACGTACAGGCCATGCAGGCTCAGACCCAGCACGTTCGGATTGCCGCAGTCCGCCAGGTGGTGATGCAGCCAGCGAGTGAACGCTTCCTCGGTCATGGATTCGAATTGTTCGACCAGCAGGTAGCCGGTTCCGTCGGTTCCGACATGCGCCACCTGTTCGAGTCCGCAGTCCGACATGAGGCGTTCGGTCTCTTCCGGCGTTGTGTTGTAGAACAGGTCGTCCGCCGTGTCGAAGCCATGGTCGAGGACGTTGTAGGGAAGGTCGCCGCCGTCCGCGAGCGAGGTGCGGCACTTGAGCACGTTGGCATGGCGGTGGATGGTTGCGGCAAAGAACAGGCCGCCGGGTTTGAGCACGCGCAGGCATTCCCGGACGGCGGCCCCGCGGTCGGCCGCGTCCTTGAGGTGATACAGGGCGCCCATGTTCAGGACGACGTCGAAGCTGCCGTCCTCAAATCGCGACAGGTCAAGGGCCGATCCCTCGTAGATGTCTGCAAGCAGCGGCTCCTGCTGCTGCCGCGCCTGCATGGCCGCCACATGGTTCGGCATCAGGTCGCCGGCAGTGACGGTGTGGCCGGCCTTCGCCAGATCGAAGGCATAGGCGCCGGTTCCCGCGCAGGCGTCGAGGATGACGGAACCGGGAGCAAGCAAACGCCGGAAGGTCTCACAGGTGGTGATCCATTCGACCGAGTGCGCGCGGTCGCGGCGCAGGCGGCCGGACTCGTCATAGGCCGCGCCATAGTAGGCATGCAGGGATTGCTGCGAATCGTGTTGCATGACTTCACCCCGTTCCGGCGGAACGCGGATTTCCTGTTCCGCCATTGCTTTTCATGAAAGAATACCTGCAGGAAACCGGACTGTCAAGGAAGAAAAGCCGCATGCAGGGAAGAATCACCGCATGCTGGGACGAAGAAGCCGTGTGGGAGGCACATGGCATGCCCCCCTCTCACGGCGTGTCGCGTTTCATCGGAGCGTGACCGCTTCCTTGGGCAATGCGCGGATGTCACGCAGCAGGGCGGTCGTCCGGCGGTCCTCGTCCTCGTTGTAGACGTATCCGAGCGATTCCGCCACGAACCGGGCGGTGTCGCGGAACAGGTCGCCCATGGCGAAAAGCGCGTCCCAGACAGCGGCCTCATCCGTCGGCAGCGCATAGGTCTTCATCATGCGG
>JAEXRM010000103.1 GCA_023440865.1 Bacillota bacterium | reverse complement strand
GTTGAAGCCCGCCTGGGACGGCGCCGGGAATCCGCCTGCGGGAACCGGGGGCGGGTTGGTGCCGATTCCGGCCGGAGCGCCGCACGCACCACAGAATCGGGCGTTGTCGAGAAGTTGCTTGCCGCATTTTCCACAGAACATGCTCCATTCTCCTTCCAGCCGCGAATGCCGCGCATCCGGGTCTACCTTCCCATTATAGAGTTCGCGCGTTCCATGGGCAACAGGCGGGCGTACCGCTTCCCGGGCCAGTCCCGTCATCTGCGGGAGCGGCCTCGACGCAAAAAGACACGTGCCGTTCCGGGCGAAAAACTGCTTCCCTTTTCCTGCCCGGTATCGCAAAATGGATACAGGGCGTTCCCGGGATGGCTGCGGGTCAAACCGGCATGCATGGAGTTGCGCATGGGTATGGAGATTGTCGGCCGTGCGGCCTTTGCTGCGGAAATGGCGTTGGATGGCGAGACGGTGGCGACACTGTACGGTTACTTCGCCGAGGAACTCGCCGATGACATGGCGGAGATGGATGCGGCGGCGGCGCGGCGCGACGGCGATGCCTTCACGCGGCTGGTGCACAAGATGAAGGGCACTTCCGCGAGCTACCACGCCGACGTTCTGCACGCCTGTCTGGCGGACGCGGACCGTTACTGCAAGGCGGGCGAGCTGGAGGCCGCATTCGGTCTTGCGGCGGAGCTGCGCGCGTCTGCCGAAGCGGCGCTTCGTGAGATTTCCGGTTGGTCCTGATTGCGCGATTCACAGGGTGATGAGGGGGCGAATCCGTTCGGGGGGCCCCGGGGGAGCGGTACATGGCAGAGCTCAGCAAGACACGGGCCGGCAACATCCGGAACCGCATCGTTCTGATCGTGGATGATTCGGTGGCCATCCGCAAGCAGGTGCGCGCCATTCTCGAGAGGGAAGGGTGCCAGGTGCGCGAGGCCGGCAGCGAGATCGGCATGCTCAACGCCATGGAGGAGTACGGTCAGAAGGTGCAGCTCGTCCTCATGGATCTCAACCTCAACCAGTCCAACGGGTTCGATCTCATCGGCAGGCTGCGCGAAATCGAGCAGTACCGTGACGTGCCGGTCGTCATCCTCACCGAGCATGCGGACCGCGAGAAGGTCGCCATCGCCCGGATGGCGGGGGTGAAAAGCTATCTCGTCAAGCCCATCGATGCGGCGCTGCTGGTGGAACGCATCGCCCAGGTCCTCGAAACGGCCTGACCGTACGGTTCCGCTGCCCTGCGCCGGGGGCCTGGAGGAGGATGCATGGACCTGAACCTGGATCTCCCCGTCCTGATCAATTTCGTGGCGGCCGTGATCGCACTCGGCGTCGTGCTCTACCTCTCCAACCGGAAGAACCAGTACGGCCTCAGGACGCTGTGCCTGCTCATGGCATCCCTTGCCGGCTGGGCCTTCATCAATGGATGCGAGCTCGCAATGACCGACATTCCGGTCAAGATTCTCCTGTCGAAGTTCTCGTATGTTGGCATCGTCCTCACCGTCACACTGTGGCTGACATTCTCCGTGCAATACCGGGGACGGGATGCGGAAGTCCGGACGTGGCACAAGCTGCTGGTGCTGGTTCCCGCGATCGGCATCCTTGCGGCCGTCTTCACCAATGAATGGCATGGCGCCGTCTGGCCGTCCTTCACGATCGATCCGGACGCGACGGGAAACCGGCTGATCTACGGGCATGGTCCCGCCCTGAACGTCTATGCGGCCATCTCCTACGGCACCATCATCTACGCCACGTTCCTTCTGACGCGGACGGCGCTGCGCGAGCGCGGCATGCAGCGCTGGCAGGGCGTGCTGATGACGGTCGCGGCCATCGTGCCGCTGGTCGGCAACATGCTGTACTTTACGGGCCTGACACCATGGCCCTCGCTGGACACGACACCGATTCTCTTCATCGTGTCCGGCCTGGCGTTTGCCATCGGCATCATGCGGTTCCGCATGTTCGACCTGCTGCCCGTCGCCCGGGACCGCCTGTTTGACAGCCTGGCCGATGCGGTGCTCATCCTGGACCGGAATGGGCGCATCGCGGACATGAATGCCACGGCGCTCGCCTGGTTCATGCTGGGAAGGGAATGGCGCGCATGGCAGGGCAAGGAACCGCATGAGGCGCTCCCCTGGCTGCCAGCCTCGGCCGTCGGCAACCCTGCGGCGGAAGAGGCCGTCGCGCTGCCGATGAATGCGGACCGATGGCTCGAGCTGCGCCGTTCCGACCTGCTGGGACGCACCGGCAAGAGGGAGGGCATGCTGCTGACCTTTCGGGACATCTCCCTCAGAAAACGGTACGAAATGCAGCTGCAGGCGGAGAAAGCGCGGGCCGAGCAGGAGCATGGGGTCGCGGAGGCGGCGCGGCGGGAGGCAGACAAGGCCAACAGGCAAAAGAGCGTTTTTCTGACAAACATGTCGCATGAGATGCGCACACCGCTGATCGCCATCACCGGATACCTGGCCCTGCTGGAGGAAACGCCGCTGGACAGGGAACAGGGGAGGCATGCCCGCGAGATCGGCACGGCGGCCGACGCTTTGCTCGGCCTTGTCAACGAGATGCTTGATCTTTCCCGCATCGAGGCGGGACGGATGGAGCTTGTTGATGCCCCGTTCCAGCTGGATACATTGATGGAGGAATGCGCCTCGATGGTTTCCGTCCGCCTGCTGGGCAAGCCGCTGGATCTGACTGTGGACATCCGGACGAACTGCGTGCATGTGAGGGGAGACCGGGGCCGGGTGCGGCAGATGCTGCTGAACCTGCTTGGCAATGCCGCCAAGTTCACCGAAGCCGGATTCATCCGCCTGGCACTGCGCGATGCCCTCGCCAGGGAAATGCCACAGGAATCCGTCCGCCCGGTTTCAGGCGACGCCCGTGTGAACGGTCGCATGTGCTGGCTGGCACTTGATGTGCAGGATACAGGACCCGGCATAGCGGAGGATCAGATTGAACGCCTCTTCGAGCCGTTCACGCAGGCTGATCGCGACACGGCCCGCAAGTATGGCGGCAGCGGCCTTGGTTTGCCCATCACCCGCAAGCTCGCGGAGGCGATGGGAGGAGCCGTACGGCTCGAAAGCTGGCCGGGGATCGGGTCGACGTTCACGCTCATTCTGCCCCTGCTGGTCATGGAACCTTCCGATGTGCGGACGGATGAGACGCCGCCATGCAGGGAACGTGTTTTTGTCGTCCGGCAGGGACAACGGACCGATGTGGAGCCGGTCGGACTTGCCGCTCTCGCCGCTTCGCCGGATGCGCCATACGCCGCGGTTCTCGATGCGCACCGCGAGCAGGAGGCGCACGGAACGGATACGCCGAACGGTACGAGTACGCCGAACGGCACGGATACGACGCGCGGCACGGATACGCCGAACGGCACGGATACGCCGAACGGCACGGTTTCGACGCGCGGCACGGATACGCCGAACGGCACGGATACGCCGAACGGCACGGATTCGACCCATGGCGCGAGAACAGGCACGCGGCCCGCCGTGCGTTCGGGTTGCCGTGTGTTGCTGGTGGAGGATACGCTCGCCAATCGAAATCTCATGGTCACGTTGCTCGAAAAGGCGGGCTGTGTGGTGCAGGCGGCGGAGAACGGCCTGGAGGCGGTCGACCTGTTTGGTTCGACGCCGTGCGACATCGTGCTGATGGATATCCAGATGCCGGTCATGGACGGCCTTGAGGCGACCCGTTTCATCCGCACGCTCGAGCATGGCGGAACGCGCGTGCCCATCATCGCGTTGACAGCCAACGCCATGCCCGGCGAGCGGGAGGCCTGTTTCGAGGCCGGGATGGACGACTTCCTGATCAAGCCCGTCAAACCGCAGGTGCTGGCACAGACATTGTCACACTGGTGCGGTTCTTCTCAGGGTTGATCCCGGCGATCAGGCCGAATCACGCCCGCAGCACCGGCATGTCGCTTCTATTGCTTGTGCTGCCTGTTGACGCATCATCTGCATCGGTGTATGCTATACATGAACATGTGCTCATATGATCAATGATGCAACGGAACCGTGGCAGAAAGCCGCGACAGGCCGGGGAGGCGAGACCATGGCAAACGGGATGGGACGACTGACAGGGGAGGATGCCACCTGCGGCCAGGTGGTGCTTCACCGCGAGGCGATCGACAGGGTGCGCGGCGCCATGCCGGACGAGGAAAGCCTGTATGATGTGGCGGAGCTGTTCAAGGTGTTCGGTGACACGACGCGCATCCGCATTCTCTGCGCCCTGGCGGAGTCGGAGCTGTGCGTGTGCGACATCGCGGCGCTGCTTGGCATGACGCAGTCCTCGATCTCCCATCAGCTGCGGGTGCTCAAGCAGGCCCGGCTGGTCCGGTACCGCAAGGACGGCAAGGTTGTGTATTATGCGCTCGACGACGACCATGTCCGCTCGATCTTCGCCCTGGGGCTCGCACATGTCGGCGAGTGAGCCGGCTGACAACGGAGGTGACATCATGCCAGACACAAGCAAGGAAACATCATCCGGTTCGAACGGACAGTCGGGGCTTGACGCCATCGGCTGCAGCTGTGGATCATGCGCCATGTCGCATGATCATGACGCGGGGCATGCGCATGCCCGCGACGCGGACAACCTCACCGGGGCCGAGCCGGCCGCATGGCTGGGCATCCCCCGTCGCACCTGGCTCGAAGGCGCAGCCGGTGTGGCGCTGTTTGCGGCGGCGCTCCTGCTGCCTGTGGCGGAATGGGGCCGGACAGCCCTCTTTGCAGCCGCATGGCTCGTATTCGGCCGCGAGGTGCTGCTTGGCGCGGTGCGCGGCATCCGGCAGGGCCGGTGGTTCGACGAGTTCTTCCTCATGACGGTGGCCTCCCTCGGCGCCTTTGTCATCGGCGAGCATCCCGAGGCGGTCGCGGTCATGCTGTTCTACCGCATCGGCGAGGCCATGCAGGACGCGGCGGTGGACCGCTCGAAGGATTCGATCCGCTCCCTGATGGCCATCCGACCCGATACGGCGTTGCTCGTGCGGGGTGACGAGGTGGTTGCCGTGCCTCCGGAAACGGTGGCGGTCGGCGACCGGTTCGTGGTGCGCCCCGGCATGCGTGTGCCGGTGGACGGCCGTGTGATTGCCGGCCAGTCCGACCTCGACCTGTCCGCCCTGACGGGCGAAAGCCTGCCCGTATCCGCGGAACCCGGCATGGAGGTGCTTTCCGGCTCCATCGGAACGAACGGCACCCTGACGCTCGAGGCGGTCCGTCCGTATCAGGAATCGGCCGTCGGCCGCATTCTGGCGCTGGTGGAGACGGCGAGCTCCCGCAAGGCGCGCGCCGAGCGCTTCGTCACCCGCTTCTCGCGGGTGTACACCCCGCTGGTCACCGGCGCGGCTGTATTGCTGGCCGTCCTTCCCCCGCTGCTGCTGCCGGATGCGTCGTTCCGCACCTGGTTGTACAGGGCGCTCGTCTTCCTCGTGGTGTCCTGCCCCTGCGCGCTGGTGGTTTCGATTCCGCTGGGCTTCTACGGGGGCATCGGCGGCGCCGCGCGACGGGGCATCCTGGTCAAGGGCGGACAGTACCTTGAAGCGCTCAACCACATCGACACGGTGGTGTTCGACAAGACCGGCACCCTCACCGAGGGAAGGTTCCGTGTCGCCTCGCTGCACCCTGCCGACGGATCGGACGATCCGGAGAACACCCTCGATCTGCTGCGGCTCGCGGCGATCGCGGAGGGCCAATCCACGCACCCGGTGGCAGCCTCGATCCGCGCCGCCTTCCGGCATCGCGCGCAGGGCCCCGTCCCCACGGCGGAACGCGTGCGGGAGCATGCGGGCAACGGGGTGGAGGTCTGGCATGACGGACGGCACATCCTGTGCGGCAAGCCGGGGTGGTTGGCCGCGTCTGGCGTCCCGATGCCGGAGGGGGCGCTTTCGGGTGCCCGGCACGACCGGCATCCGCACCACCTGTCCGTGCACGTCGCGCTGGACGGCGTCCATCTCGGTGAGATCCGGCTGGAGGACACCCCGCGGGAAGGCGCGCGGCAAGCCGTGGATGCGCTCCGGAGCGCCGGCATCCGCAACATCGCCATGCTGACGGGCGACAGCCGCCATGCGGCCGGCCATGTGGCGGACCGCCTCGGGGTCGCCGAAGTGCATGCGGAGCTGCTGCCGCACGAGAAGGTGGAACGGCTGGAAACCATGATCGCCGATGGCCGGAGGGCGGCATTCGTCGGCGACGGCATCAATGACGCGCCCGTGCTCGTGCGGGCGGATGTGGGCATCGCCATGGGCGGCATCGGGTCCGACGCGGCGATGGAGGCGGCGGACATCGTCCTGATGCGCGACGATCCGGGCATGGTGGCCGAGGCGATCGGCATCGCGCGCAGGACGCGGCGCATCGTGGTGCAGAACATCGTGCTCGCGCTCGGGGTAAAGGGGCTGGTGCTGGTATTGGGCGCCTTCGGCCTGGCAAACATGTGGGAAGCGGTGTTTGCCGATGTCGGCGTGGCGCTGCTGGCGGTGATGAACGCCACCCGCGTGCTGCGGCCCGCGCGGCGCGGCGGACCGTGACGGACGGGCCAGCGGCCGGGCCTGCGCATGCGCGCCGGCGGGCCGGCCACGCCGCATATCGGCGGGCAAAGGTGCGAAGCCGTCCCCCGTTTCATCAGACAACCTTTTTCCGGCGTGGTATCATACTCATGCGGAAATGGGTAAATAAGCAATGATCCCCAGCTTCCTCCCGGCATGGCGCCACGTGGCCCGCCGGAGGGAATCCGCGACAGGGGTTCCCGTTCGGGGAACGCCGGGAGGGTGCCGATTTGATCGAAGTGAAGGGTCTGACAAAGGTATACCGCAACGGTTCGCTTTCCGTGGAAGCCCTGCGGGGCATCGACCTGACCATCGGGGAGGGGGAGTTCACCGCCATCATGGGGCCGTCCGGCTCCGGCAAGTCCACGATGATGAACATCCTGGGCTGCCTCGACCGGCCGACGGACGGGGCCTACCACCTCGCCGGCACCGATGTCTCGCAGATGGATGACAACCAGCTGGCGGACATCCGCAACCAGAAGATCGGCTTTGTGTTCCAGTCCTTCAACCTGCTGCCGCGCATGACCGCGCTGCGGAACGTCGAGCTGCCGATGCTGTATGCGAACATCAGCCCGAAGGAACGCACGCGGCGGGCCATGGAGGCGCTGGCGCGCGTCGGCCTCGAGGACCGGGTGCACCACAAGCCCAACGAGCTTTCAGGCGGCCAGCGCCAGCGCGTGGCAATCGCCCGCGCGCTGGTGAACAAGCCTGCGGTCATTCTCGCCGACGAGCCGACGGGCAACCTTGACAGCCTGTCGGGCGAGGAGATCATGATCATTTTCCAACGGCTGAACCGGGAAGGCGTCACGGTCGTCATCGTCACGCACGAACCCGAGATCGCGGCGCACACCCATCGCCGCGTCGTCTTCCGCGACGGCCGCATCCAGGCGGACGAACGGCATGATACGCCGCTTGACGCGCAGACAGAGTACGAACGGATGCAGCGTGACGCCATCCATGCCCTTGCGGGCGATCTCGGCGGTCCGGGTGCCTGAGGCGTCGGAAGGATATTGCCGCATCCTGTGTCACATGCGGCGGTGGCACCTTGCTCCGCGGTGCATGGGCAGGCGCTTTCCTTCCAGGCCTTGCAGGTGCTCGGCCGGCGGTCTTCGTCCGGGGCGGAAAGGCTCCTGCATGAAGAAGAGAAAGCTGGTTGTCCCCTTGCTGCTGCTGGCGGTGCTGCTGGCCGCCCTCGCCGGATTTGCCGTCTGGCGCTCGCGCGACCGGGGTGTCGCGGTGACCGGCACGGCAGCCGTGCAAAGACAGGCGCTGGAGGCGTCCGTCTCCGCCAACGGCACGCTGGTTGCCCGGGAAACGCGCGACATCTATGTTGAGGTGCCGGTCAAGGTGACCGGCATCGCCGCCGACCGCGATGCGTCCGTCCGAGAGGGCGACGCGGTGCTTTCGGTCGATCTGGCGGATCTTGAAACCCAGCTGGCGCAGGCGCGGCTCAACCGCGACAGCGCGGAGCTGAACCTGCGCCGGGTGCGCGACGTCGATTCGTCCACCAGCCTCGAGGCCCTGCAGCTGGCGGTGCGGCAGGCCGAATCGGTCCTGGCTTCGGACCGGTCCGCACTCGAACGTGCGGATGCCGATCTGGCGAGGAACCGGCCGCTGTATGATGCCGGCTCCCTTTCGCAAGCCGAGTTCCAGCGGTTGGAACGCGCCGCTCAGGATGCCCGGACCCGCGTCGGGTTGTCAGAGATCAGTCTTTCGTCGGCGCGGGCGAATCTGACAAGCAGCCAATCGACCACGCGCAAAACCGATGAGCAGCGCGCCTTCGACATAGCCACCCAGGAAAATCTCCTTGAATTGCAGCAGCTGAACGTCAAGACCCTGGAGGACCGCCTCGACCGCATCCGGCAGGCGACACGCAGTCCTTTGGACGGCGTCGTCACGGTCATGAACGCCGAGATGGGCGGCATGCTGTCAACCGTGCAGCCGGTTTACCGCGTGTCCGACCTGTCGGCGCTCGAGGTGGAGGCACAGGTCAAGGAAGTGGAGATCCGGCATGTCCGGGTGGGACAGGCCGTCGAGATCACCGGCGACGGCATTAATGATGCGGTGCGTGTGACCGGGGTCGTCTCCGCGATCGCCTCGACCGCCGACTTGCTGAGGAACAGCACCGGTGAGGAAACCGTGGTCGCCGTCACCGTGACCATCGACGACCCGCCGGCAGGCCTGCGTCCAGGACTGACCGTCACCGCCCGCATCATCACCGATACCAGGACCGATGTGCCGGTCATCCGTTATGCCATGCTGACCGAGACGCCCGAGGGCGGTTCGGCCGTCTTTGTCGTCGACGGCGATGTCGCCGTGCTGACACCGATCGAAACAGGCATCACCTCCGATCTGGACATCGAGGTGACCAAGGGCCTGCGGGGCGGGGAGCAGGTGGTGCTCAATCCGCCGCAGGAGCTGACCGACGGCGCCCGTATCCGCCTGGAGGCGGATGCGGGCGGGGGGCTGTTTGGGGGGATGCGTCCATGAGCCTGTTCGAAATCCTCCGCCAGTCGCTCGAAAGCCTGTTGGGCAACAAGCTGCGTTCCTTCCTGACGATGCTTGGCATCATCATGGGTGTGTTTTCGATCATCGCGATCGTGGCGACAGGCAATGCCATCAAGGTGTATGTGAACTCCGAGTTTGAAAAGATCGGCTCGAACACGGTCGTGGTGCAGACGCGCACCGGTGGCCCGATCGACAGCCTTGCCATGTCCGATGTCGCCATCGTCCGCGATGCCGTACCGGAACTCAAGAACGTGGCGCCCTACCAGACGGGCATGGGCGGCACGATCCGCATCGGCGCGAAGACACGGCGCATCCTGCTCAACGGGGTCATTCCGGTCGCCCGGGAACAGGCCTCGATCGACATCGTCGAAGGCCGCTTCATTACGGACGGCGATGTGAAAACCGGCGCGAAGGTGTGCCTCATCAGCGCATCGACGGCCTACCAGGTGTTCCGGCGCACGAATGCGGTCGGCCGCAAGCTTCAATTCAAGGCGCGGACCGGAGAAGCGGTCTCGCTGACGGTGGTCGGCATCATCGACAGCCAGATCGACTCGCTGGCGAGCATGTTCGGTGACGAGGCGCCCGTGTTTGTCTATGCGCCTCTTCGGACAGCCATGGCCCTGACCGGGCGGGACGAGATTGACGAGATCCGCTTTGTGATGCCCGACAATGCCGCGCTCAAGGAAGCCGGCGTGAGCGCCGTGCGGGCGCTCGAGTTCGTGCATGGTGTCGAGGAGGCATATGCCGCATCGAATTCGGATGATGTGCTCAACCAGCTCAACAACATCCTGGGCATGATCCAGATCGCGCTCGGCATCATCGCCGCCGTGACGCTGCTGGTCGGCGGCATCGGCATCGTGAACATCCTGCTGGTCTCGGTCAAGGAGCGCACGCAGGAAATCGGCATCCGCAAGGCGGTGGGGGCGACCCGGCGCGACATCGTGCTGCAGTTCGTCGCCGAGGCGATGCTCATGACGGGCATTGCCGGAGCCATCGGCATCGCGATGGGCGTTGCGGCCGGATCTGTCATCTCCGCCGTCATCAGCATTCCACCGGTCGTGGATCTGCAGACCATCGTGCTTGCGTTCCTGTTCTCGCTGGTGCTGGGTCTCGGCTTCGGCGTCTACCCGGCGAAACGGGCGGCGGACCTCGATCCGATCGAGTCGTTGCGTTACGAGTGATGACGCCGGCGACGGCACCGCCCTCAGTGAATCGCACACACCCCGCGTTCGGCCGTCCGGATGCGCATCGCGTCCGCCACGTCATAGATGAACACTTTCCCGTCCCCGATCCTGCCCGTTGCCAGCTTGCCGTGAATGTCCACGAGCAGGGGTTCGAGCTTTTCGTCCGCCACGACGGCGTTGATCTGCATCTTGGTGATCAGGTTCATGCTTGTCGCCAGCCGGCGGATCAGGCCCGCAAGCCCTCGCTGCGTCCCGCAACCCATGACGGAGAAGATGGTCATGCCGTTGCAGTCATGGGCGGTGAGAATTTCCTTGAGCACAACCAGTTGTTCGGGGCGCGTGATGATCTCCAGCTTTTTCATGATGCCTCCTGCATGCGGGAAAGGCGAGGGTGGCACGGGGGGATTTCACCCCCCCGAGGCACCCTCGCCTTTCCATTGGATATCGGTATTGTATGATGTGCAAATGCAATTTGTCAAATCCAAACTTGCATAAACGGCGGCGCTGTGTCATGACACGGCAAGGTGCCGGCATGCGGCGCCGGGGCTGAAAGGTGCCTCGCATTGCAGACGAGGGCGCTCGATTGTGAACAATCTGTAAATCATGGCGCCAACCGGATTGCCTTTTCCGATGATCGGGTAAGTACAGGCAAGGCATTCATTCCTGCATGTCGGGAGGGGGAAGGCGTCATGGAGACACTGCTGCTGCTGTTCGCATACTGGTTGGCACCCCTGGTGCCCATTCTGGTCACATGGGCCGCATATCCCGGACGATACACGACAGTGATCGATGCGGTGCCGATGATCATCGGCGCCATGGCGTTCACCTGGTTCATGGCCCAGCTGGTGCTCAGCGCACGCATCCGCTGGATCGAGCGGCGCTTCGGGCTCGACCGGCTGCTGCGCCTGCATGCGCTCACGCCGGTTCTGGCCATCGCGCTGGCATTCGTCCACAAACTGATGCTGGAGGATCTCTTCGGCGAGAGCCTCAGGACGCGGCTCGGCGATGCCGGCCTTGTGGTATTTGCCGCACTGTCCACGTTGGCGCTCCTGTTCATGGGAGATCTGCTGGTGCGCTGGATCAAGCCGCTCGGCATGCTCCGCAGGCGGCTGTCCGCGTTCGGGGTGTTTCGATACGGCGCGCAGCGCTTGCTGCACAACCTTGTGCCGATCGGAGCGATCCCCGTCTTCCTCCATGTGATGCTTTCCGCTTCGGCACGCTACAGCCTGCCGGTGCGGCTCGTGTACATCGTCACGTTCGTTCTGGCCGCCGCGGCCTGGCTGTGGCATCGCGTGCTTCGGCCTGCCTGGCTGCGCCGCAAGCCTTTCACGGTACGGGAAGTCGTTCGGGAAACCGCAGACGTCTGGACGATCCATCTGTCTGTGGCGCCCGGCCGCTCGTTCCGACACGAGGCGGGGCAGTTCGGTTTCCTTCGGTTCCTGACCGGATCGGTATCGCGGGAGCCGCATCCCTTCTCGATCTCCAGCCCGCCTGACGGGAGTGGCTCCGTTTCCGTGACGGTCAAGGAGCTGGGCGATTACACCCACACCATCGGCCTGGTGAAGCCGGGTGATCAGGCTGTCATTGACGGCCCCTACGGTTCGTTCGTGCCTTCCCGGCACGGGCACGGGAAATGGGTGCTGCTGGCCGGCGGCGTCGGCATCACCCCGATCCTCTCCATTCTCGCGCACCTGTGCCGCACCGACCCGAATCGGCCGGTGCTGCTGGTATGGGGTGTCAATACCGCCGCCGACATCCTCAGGCCCGAGGCATGGGATGCGATGCGCAAGAATATGCCCGGCTTCCGGTTCGTGCCCGTCGCCTTCCGGGATCCGGGCTTTGACGGCGAGAAGGGTGTCATCGATCAGGCGCGGGTGGAGCGGTTGACACGGGCGCATGGCTTTGAAGGCCCCGATACGGGTTATTACATCTGTGGTCCGAGCGCCATGCTGCTGCCGCTGCGCAAGGCGCTCACCCGGATGGGCATACCGAAACGCAACATCCATGATGAGCGTTTCTCCCTATGATCCGCCGGATGGCGGGAAAGGAATCGATATGAACACATCGGGCATACGGGCAATGATACCCGTTTTGTTGCTGACGCTTGTCATGACCGGCTGCGGCGGAACCGCAGCCGGCACATCCCCCCTGCCCTCGACCCCGCCGAGCTCAGGCACGGCAGAGGCCGCAGGCGGTGGCTCCCCTGCAACCGTCGAAACCGCCGGAACGGAGACGACCGCCGGAACGGAGACGGCCACCGGAACGGAGACGGACACCGGAACGGAGACGGCTGCCGGAACGGGAGCGACTTCCGGTGAAACCGGTGCGGCCGCCAAGGTCTTCACGAAAGAATCTCTGGCTGTGTACGACGGACAGAACGGAAATCCGGCCTACGTTGCCGTCAACGGCATCGTCTATGATGTCACGGATGTGCCGCAATGGCGCAACGGGTCCCATCAGGGCAACACGGCCGGCATGGACCAGACGGATGCCATCGGTCGGTCGCCTCATGGGTTGAAGGTGCTGGAGCAGCTGCCTGTCGTCGGCACGTACGAGTGATGTTCCGGGCTACTCGTACTGCAGCGCCTTCACCACATCCAGTCTCGCCGCGTGCTTGGCCGGCTGGCGCGCACCGACAAGCGCGAAGGCCACACCGCAGAACGCCGCCGCCACCAGGCCCGTCCAGGGGAAGGACCATTCCATCGGAAAGCCGGCAGTCGCGGTGGCGCGCAGCAGCACGACACCCATCCAGACCCCGCCGATCATGCCGATCGCCACGCCGAGGGAGGACAGCAGGAGGCTTTCGGCGGTGATCATCGCGCGCATCTGTTTGCGGAGCATGCCCAACGCCCGCAGCACGCCCAGCTCCCGGGTGCGTTCGATGACGCTGATGCTGATGGTGTTGACCAGCGCGATGAGGGAGGGAAGCAGCAGGAATACCAACAGAAAGTACATCGAGGACATGGTGTTTCTCAGATCTCCGACCAGGCTGTTCTTGTACACCTCAACCGCCTGCAGCGAGAAGGCCGGATGACCCGACAGGGCGGTATCCAGGCGCTTGCGCACCTCCGGTTCGCTGGCGCCGGGCGTGCGGTTGGCCAGGAGCAGCATGTCCGGCTGCTCCCCGAACGCCTCCTTCAATGCGGTCTGGCTCATGTAGACAGTGTTGATCTTGGCGTTGATGAAATCGAGACCGACACCGGCGATGACATAGTCACGCGCTCCGGTGCCTGTTTCCAATGAAACGGTGTCACCCTTGCGCAGACCCGTGGCGCTCGCCATGATGCCGTTGAGGATGACCTCGCCCGAAGGCAGCCGCTCCCACGCATCTTCGGATCCCTGGCTGAACGTAAGTCCGGAAAGGCGCGCGTACGCCTGCGGTTCGACACCGACCACCTGGATGCCGAGCGATCCCGCCTTCGCGGAGGTCACCTTCAGGCTGGTCGCATCGGAAACACCCTCGGTTGAGCGGATGGACGCCAGCAGCTCGGGGCCGGCGCCGACATTGCCGGTGTTGAGGATGATCGACTGCGGGTAGATGATGTAGTCCGAACCAAGGCTCTTGTCGAGGTAGCCTTCCATGGCCCCCAGCAGCGAGGTGACAAGTCCGAAGACCGCGACCAGCAGGGACATGCCGATGCCGACAGTCATCATCGTGGCGGAGGCGCGACGCGGATTGCGCTGGAGGTTGCCGCCCGCCAGCCCGTTCTCGGAGGGAAACAGCGCAGCCAGCAGCCTGCCGAATACGCGCACGCCCGGGCCCACCAGAATCGGACCCGCCACGCCGATGCCGATGAAGAACAGCAGCATGCCGAGCGCGGTCAACCCCTCGTTCCCCCAGGGCAGGCACAGGACGGACATCGCCAGCAGGATGAAGCCGGCGACCGTGCGGCGGCGCGTGATGCGCGTGCCCATGGGCTCGATCGGACGCAGCGCGTCAAGGGGCTGGATGCGCGCCGCGCCGATGGCGGGCACGCATCCGCCGACCAGCGTTGTCACAAGGCCGAGCGCGATGGCCAGTGCCATGAGGCCGAAATCCAGTGCGGGCCGCCCCAGCGTCTGGTGTGTCAGGTCCTCCCACATGCCCCGGATCGAGCCGACCATGATCCAGGTCAGCGCGGTGCCGACCAGCAGTCCGCCGACGGAACCGATGACACCCTGGATGAGGCCTTCGAACAGGATGACCCGGACCACGCCCCCGCGGGTCATGCCGACGGCGCGCAGCAGGCCGATATCGCGCCGGTGTTCGGCGACCATGGTGCGGAATGTCACGAAGATGATGAAGGCGCCCATCAGCAGGGCGATGGCGCCCAGGGCCATGAAAACGCTGTTGCCCATCCGCAGGGCGCTCTCGAACTCTGAACCCGTCTGGGAAACCGCGGTTGACCAACCGGCTCCGCCTGCGTCAAGGATGGCGTCGGTCACCGCCTGCGCGTCGGCGCCGGTCTTGAATCGGAATTCCGCCAACAGCGCCTGTCCGGGCAGGCTGAACAGATTCTGGGCGTTTTCCAGGGACATCCACAGCTCGTCCTTAGCGGCGGAGGGCATCTGGGCCATCACGCCGACGACCCGGAAGGTCATGGTGCCGTTCCCGGTCGGCAGGATCAGGTCATCGCCGACCCCCATGCCCAGGGAGTCCGCCAGCGGCGCGGACAGCACGATGCCCCGTCCTGACGTGTCATCGGTGAGCCATGCACCCCCGGTGGTCTTTGGCAGATGGAAGCTGTCAAATGAAGCCGGCTCCACGCCGGTGATCGTCAACGAGGCGATCGGATTCCCGTTGCGGCCGGACGGGGCGGTGGCGCCGGAGAGCACGATGTTGCGCCGCAGCTGCAGGTTCACCGCGTCCACACCATCCACCTGCCGCATCGGGTCGATGCGGTCGGTCCGGAAGGTGCTGCCGGAGGCGGCGGTCAGGGAGAGGTCGACATAGCCCGACATCGCCATCAGGTTCTGGCTGAAGCCTTCCATGAAGACCGGCATCAGGCTGTTCAATCCATAAATGAGGGCGACGCCGAGCAAAATGGAGAGCGTCGTCAGGATGCTGCGGACGCGCCGGACCGCCAGATACCGCCAGGCAAGGATCAGTTCGGTTCTCATCGGAAAGCCCCCTTTCAAGCCCGTGCGGCGGAGACGGCGCGCTCGAGGCGGGTCTCGTCGACGACCGTGCCGTCCTTGAGAAAGATGATGCGGTCCGCATAGGCGGCCATGCGCGAATCGTGCGTGACCATCAGCACCGTGCGGTCGTACTCCGAAGCGATGGTCTTGAGGAGGGACACCACCTCGTCGCTCATCAGCGAATCAAGGTTGCCCGTCGGCTCGTCGGCGAGGATGAGGGCCGGCTCGGCGGAGAGCGCCCGCGCGATGGCCACCCGCTGCTGCTGGCCGCCGGACAGCTCGGAGGGACGGTGCGTCAGCCGATCGCCCAGCCCGAGCCGTTCAAGCCAGGTGCGGGCCACGGCTTTGGCCTCGGCGGGCTTGCGGCCATCGAGGACCAGTGGAAGTGCCACGTTGTCCAACGCGCTCAGCACCGGAATGAGGTTGAAGTACTGGAACACGAAGCCGACCTTGCGGCGCCGCAACGCCGTGATGCGGTCGTCCGTCAGCCCGGAAAGCGGTTCGCCGTCGAGCACGATTTCTCCCGCGTCGAACCGGTCGAGCCCACCCATCAGGTGCAGCAGCGTGGACTTGCCACAGCCGCTCGGGCCCATGACGGATACGAACTCGCCCTTCTCAAGAGTCAGGCTGACGCCGTTGAGCGCTGTGACAGCCGCGTCGCCCCTGCCGTATCGTTTCTTCAGATCCTTGATTTCCACAATGGCCATGACATGCCTCCTGCCGGTCCACCGGCCCTTCGTCATTTCCGTCATTCACCCTGAACCTGTTTCCTGGGCCGTCCCCGCTGCTTCGCCTCCGGCAGGGGAACCGGCTGGCGGCGGATTTCATCGAGCCGTCCCTCCACCATGTCGAGCCATCGGATGTCGGCCTCCAGATGCATCACGGCCTGGTCGAGCTGCAGGATGTGCGCCAGATGCGTGCGCGGATCGTACGTGCGCCTTTTGTTGTTCGCGTCATGCAACGCCTGCAGCAGCTGCCTGCGTTGCCGGTACAGCGTGCGCATGGCCTGCGCCTGTCCCTGGAAGAGCGCGATCATGAGCTTGACGAAGAACTCGTCCCGCCGGTGCGCCGAGGCGACAGGCTCGTCCATCCAGCTGACGAGTGCCTCACGCCCCGCGTCCGTGATCGCGTAGATCCGTTTTTCAGGGCCGCCGTCCTGCACGGTTCCCTCTTCCTCGATCCAGCCGCTTTCCTTGAGACGCGCCAGGGTCGAGTACACCTGTGCCGGCTTGACCTCCCAGCTGTCCTCGCCGCCAACCAGGGCGGTGAAGGCGGACAGCAGGTCATAACCGTGCCGGGGTTGTTGGCCGATGAGGCCGAGGAGGCCGAAACGCACCGACATAGGAAAAACACCTCTACAAGTTTCTATATTTCTATTTAACTATAAAACAAGTTAGTAGTATTTGCTAGTCCCCTGAAGGGGCGCCTGGATTTTCTTTTTGCGGCACCGACGGGCGAAAGGCTGCCCCTGCTCGCGCGTGCCACCCTGTGCGCGGTTGGGCCGCCGATCCGTCCAGGGGGCAGGTTATGGTATAATGCGGTCAGATGCGGTCCGATGACGCATCCGTATTCCCCGCCGGATTACCGGCGGCACGCCGGATTGCGCATGCGGGCCGGACGGAGGCGTTCATCATGGGCTACATCATGGACTTGCGCGCACTTGTCGGTCACAGGCCGCTTTTCATGCCGGGAGCCGGCGTGTTCTTCATCGACGGGCACAACCGCGCGCTGCTGCAGCGCCGCGCGGACAACGGCCTGTGGGCGGGAACCGGCGGGTCGATGGAACCCGGTGAGACGTTCGAGGACACCGTGCGACGCGAGGCGGTCGAGGAGACGGGCCTGTATCCCGAAGCCCTCGAGCTGCTCGGCACCTACACGGGGGAAAGCCAGCACTATACCTATCCCAATGGCGACGAGGTCTACGTGGTGGCGGCGACGTATGTGTGCGACCGCTATGCGGGCACGCTGCGCGCCGATCCGGAGGAGTGCCTGGAGGCACGGTTCTTCCCGCTCGACGCCTTCCCGTCCGAGTCGGAGATTCATCCCCCCGACCTGCCGATGATCCGCGACCTTGCGGCCTGGCTGAAACGTCGCATGGCGGCTGCGGCGGCAGGTGTCGGAGATGCCATGCCGGCGTCTCCGGCAGCCGGACACATAACCATGGCAGAGCGCATTGCGTCGTCCAGGAACAGATCGGGCACCTCCGGGGGAAAGACCCAGATCCTTGATGTCGCCATCATCGGCACTTCCGCACCGGAGGATGCCATGACCAACGAGGCGGCCTGCAGGGCCGCGATCGGGAGGAAACATCCATGACCCTGCAGCAGCGGCTCGCCACCGAGCTCAACCTCAACCTCAAGCATGTGGAGAACATCGTCGAGCTCATCGACGCAGGCAACACCATCCCGTTCATCGCCCGCTACCGCAAGGAGATGACCGGTTCCATCGACGACCAGGTGCTGCGCACGCTGGCCGACCGGCTCGACGCCCTGCGCAGCCTCGAGGCGCGCCGGGCCGAGGTGGCGCGTCTGGTCGAGGAGCAGGGCAAGACCACACCCGAATTCGCCGAGGCGCTGGCAAGGGCGGAGACGCTGGCTGAAATCGAGGACCTGTACCGGCCGTTCCGTCCCAAGCGCCGCACCCGCGCCTCCATCGCCCGCGAGAAGGGACTCGAACCGCTGGCGGTGCTGCTCATGCTGCAGGATCCGAAGCTGGATCCGGAAAAGGAGGCGGCCGTCTTCATCGATGCGGAGAAGGGCGTCGCGGACGTCGGCGAGGCGTTGCAGGGGGCGCGCGACATCCTGGCCGAGCAGATCTCGGACAATGCCGACATCCGCCGCAACATCCGTGATGTGGCGCTGCGCGACGGCATCGTGACGGTTGCGGCGAAAAAGGAGGGCGATTCGCCCTACCGCATGTACTACCAGTTCCAGGAGCCGGTGGCGCGCATCGCGCCGCACCGTGTTTCCGCGATCGACCGCGGGGAGCGGGAGGAATGGCTGCAGGTGAAAATCGGCATGCCCGAGGAACGCATCCTCGGCGGCATCTTCCGCACCGTGCACCGGCCGGGAACCGACGGCACGTCGCCTGCGGGCCGGCAGGTGACGCAGGCGGCCACCGATGCCTGGCAGCGGCTCATCCAGCCCTCCATGGAGAACGAGGTGCGCAACATCCTGTCCGATGCGGCTTCCGAACAGGCGATCGGCGTGTTCGCGAAGAATCTGCAGGGCCTGCTGATGCAGCCGCCCATCCGCGCCCATGCCGTGCTGGGGCTCGATCCCGCCTACCGCACGGGCTGCAAGCTTGCGGTCGTGGATGCCACCGGTGCCGTGCTGTATACCGGTGTCATCTACCCGACACCCCCGCAGAACCGCGTGGAGGAGGCCGAAAAGGTCGTCCACTCGCTGATCGGGCATTTCGGCGTCGAGGTCGTGGCCATCGGCAACGGCACGGCCTCGCGCGAGTCCGAGAAGTTTGTGGCCGACACGCTGCGCAAGGTGGAGCGGAAGGTTCACTATGTGATGGTCAGCGAGGCCGGCGCCTCGGTGTATTCGGCGTCGAAGCTGGCGGCCGAGGAGTTCCCGGATTTCGATGTCTCGCTGCGATCCGCCGTATCCATCGCGCGCCGCCTGCAGGATCCCCTCGCGGAACTCGTGAAGATCGACCCCAAGGCCATCGGGGTGGGGCAGTACCAGCATGATGTGAACGCAAAGCGTCTCGATGAAGCGCTTTCGGGCGTCGTCGAGGATTGCGTGAACCGGGTGGGCGTTGAGTTGAACACCGCTTCGCCCTCCCTGCTGTCGCACGTGGCCGGGGTGAACGCCTCAGTTGCCTCGAACATTGTGGCGTACCGGGCGGAGATCGGACATTTCACCAGCCGCAGGCAGCTCAAAAAAGTCAAGAAGCTCGGCGACAAGGCCTTCGAGCAGTGCGCGGGCTTCCTGCGCATCGCGGGCGGCGAGGACATCCTCGACAACACGGGCGTGCATCCCGAATCGTATCCGGCGGTCAAGCAGCTGCTGCAGCTGGCGGGATCCGCATCCTCGGGAACCGCGGCATCCGGTGGCCGGCGTGCCGGCTTGCCGGCGGACACGGGTTCCGGTTCCGCGCCGTTCGGCGACATCGTCGGCTGGGCGGAGAAACGGGGCGTGAAGGCGCTGGCGGAGGAGATCGGCGTCGGTGAGCCGACGCTGCGCGACATCCTCAAGGAGTTGGCCAAACCCGGTCGCGATCCGCGTGACGAGATGCCAAAGCCCATCCTCTCCTCGGAGGTGCTCGAGATGAAGGACCTCAAGCCCGGCATGGTGCTGGCGGGCACTGTCCGCAATGTGGCCGATTTTGGCGCGTTTGTCGACATCGGCGTGCATCAGGACGGTCTGGTGCATGTGTCCGAGATCGCCGACCGGTTCGTGCGCAATCCGATGGAGGTCGTGAAGGTCGGCGACGTGGTGCAGGTGCGGGTGCTGTCCGTGGATCCGGTTCGCAAGCGGATCTCGCTGTCGATGAAGAAGCCGGGGACGCCGCAGCAGTAGAACCGGCAAGCGGCCCGCGCCCGGTATGCCGTTCGCATGTGCGCGTGGGGCGAGATGGCGTCCATGACGCGGATTCGTATTGTTTTTGTGTTTACCCCGCCGGTCCTGTGGTAAGATGAAAAACAAGGAATCACACCGGAAAAGGTTTTCGTTGATCGGCACACCGGACCGGTATCGAACATCACAGGAAGGAGAAACGATTCATGGACAAGTATGTATGCACCATTTGCGGGTATGTCTACGATCCTGCGGAGGGCGATCCGGCTGCCGGCATCGCACCCGGCACCTCGTTTGATGCGCTTCCGGAAGATTGGGTCTGCCCCGACTGCGGTGTTGGCAAGGACATGTTCGAAGCTGCCTGATCGTACGAAACAGGTTGCAACTGCAAGGAGCCGTTTCCCACAGGGAAGCGGCTTTTTTGCGTCCGCTTCGCCACGGCCCTGCCGTTTCCGCTTCGCCACGGCCCTGCTGCGTCCGAACCGCCCCGCGGTGCTGCCTGGCTGTGGCAAAACACCCTGACGTCGCTTGCGGCAGGGCCCCGGATGCGGTACCATGGGAGACATGAAGCATGTACTCTTTGATTTTGACGGCACCATCGCCGATTCGGAACAAGCCGCGCTCGGCATCATCAACCAGCTGGCGGACCGGCACGGTTATCGCCACCTCCGCATGGACGAGATCGAAAGCCTGCGACGCATGCCCATCCGCGACCGCTTCCGCATCCTGGGGCTGCCGATGCGCAAGCTGCCAGGCTGGGCGAAGGAATACAACGGCCTGTTCAGCCACGCCGTCGAGGCGGTCAACCCCATTGCCGGCATGCCCGAGCTCATCGAAGCCCTGCACAGCAAGGGGTATGTCGTTTCCATCCTGTCCTCGAATGCGGAGAACAACATCCGGCTGTTTCTCGAACGGCACGACATCCGCCAGGTACGCGAGGTGCTGTGTTCGCACCGCATATTCTCCAAGGCGCGGATGATCCGCCGCCACATGCGCCGGAACCGGCTGACCGCCGGCGACCTGTTCTATGTGGGGGACGAGCACCGCGATGTCGTGGCCTGCAAAAAGGCGGGCGTGCCCGTCATCTGGGTGCGGTGGGGCTTTGACGGCTACGAGGCGGTCGCGTCGGAGCAGCCGGAATTCGTTGCGGAGACACCGGCCGACATCCTGGGCTTCGTGGGCGGCAAGGCGGTGACGGCATGACGACGGGCAGACGTCCCCCCGCATCATCGCCCGCCAGGGCGGTTCGGACATGACGGCCGCACAACGGGCCGATCTCATCGGGCGCATCGAGTCCAATCCGGTCATTGCCGCAGTCCGGCGTGACGAGGATGTCGAGGCTGCCGTCGTGGCTCCGGTCGGCATCGTGTTCCTGCTGCATGCCGACATTTTCACGCTGCCCGGTCTGGTGGCGCGTTTCCGGCGGGCGGGCAAGGATGTGTTCGTGCATGTCGACTTTCTTGAGGGCATCGGACGTGACGCCAAGGCGATCCAGTGGCTGGCGCAGATTGTCGGTCCCTCGGGCATCCTCACCACGAAAAGCCAGCACGTCAGGACTGCGCGCGAGTATGGGCTTTTCGTCATCCAGCGTTTCTTCCTGATCGACCACCAGTCATTCGACCTGGCCGTACGAACCGTCCGCGCGGCGGCACCGGATCTGGTCGAGCTGATGCCGGCGCTGATGCCGGCGGTCATCGCCAGGTTCAGGGAAGCGGTCGACACACCGGTGATCGCAGGCGGTTTGATCTCCTCGAAGGAAGAAATCCTCGGCATTCTCAAGGCAGGTGCCATGGGCGCCTCGACAGGCGACCCGGCGTTGTGGGATATCTGAAAGCATGATCGGAGGCATGACCGGCCGATGACGGGACAAGACGCCGCGCAAGGGTGCTGCGGCGCGGAAAGGGCGAACGGATGAGACTTGGCGGCTTGGTTTTCGGAGACACCTCGACGCCCGCGGCATGGGTCGGGGCGGTGCGGGACATGGGATACCGGGCGGCATATTGCCCGGTCGGCGCGGACGCACCCGGTGCGGTGGTCGCGGATTACCGGCGCGCGGCCGAGGCGGCCGACATCGTGATCGCGGAGGTGGGTGCCTGGGGCAATCCGCTTTCCCCCGATCCGGAGATATCCCGCAAGGCGATCGAGCATTGCAAGCGGCAGCTCGATCTGGCGGAGCGCATCGGCGCACGCTGCTGCGTGAACATCGCCGGAGGCTGCGGCGAGCAATGGGACGGGCCGCATCCCGAAAACCTTTCGGAGGCCACCTTTGAGCGCATCGTGCTGCAGACGCAGGCGATCATCGATGCCGTCAGCCCCGGGCATGCTGTCTATTCGCTCGAACCCATGCCCTGGATCTTTCCGTACGACCCCGATACCTATCTGGCACTCTTGCGCGCCATCGACCGCAAGGCATTCGGCGTGCATCTCGATCCGGTCAACATGATCTCTAGCCCCATCCGGTTCCTGCAGAGCGGCGCATTCCTCGACGAGTGCTTCGACAAGCTGGGCGAACAGATTGTGAGTGTTCACGCCAAGGACATCACACTCTCCGGCAAACTCACCACGCACCTGGATGAAGCCCGCCCGGGCGATGGCGGCCTGTGCTACCGCACCTTCCTGGGGCGGATGGACCGGCTTCCGGCCGACACGCCCTTCATGCTCGAGCACATGACGCTCGAGGCGGACTACCGCGCGGCCTCCGCGTACGTGCGCGGCATCGCGGCGGAGCTGGGGATTGCGCTATGACCGGACAGGTGCCTCGGGACCAGCCCTTTCGGCTGTCATCCATGCGTCCGGCAGCATGAACACAAGGCTGCACGAACCGTCCGGATTGGACGGAACCGTGCAGCCTTGTTGCACATGCGCGCTCGGCCCTGCCGAACAGGGGGCCTGATCCAAATGAACTCAGCCTTTCCAGACGGGCGCCTCGGCCAATGCAAGCCTGTACATGGAGGCCAGATGCGGCGGCACCGAGCCCAGCCCGTCGCTCATGGCGCACAGCAGCAGCAGGCGGCGGTACTGCAGGAACAGGTCGAGCTGCGCCTCCCATCCCTCCGGCGGGACATGGAACCGGCGATAGCCGCGCAGCAGCCCCGCAAGCGCTTCCTTCGCCGCAATCGGATCCAGTGGCCTTTCAAAATGGTTCGTCTGTTCCATCAGCAGCGAGAACAGGGCGATGGCCAGATCGTTGAGCAGGAAGTGGCAGTTCGCCACATCGAAGTCCAGCACGGTCAGGGTGCCGTCCAGCCACAGGAAGTTCCACGGGTGGGGATCGTTGTGGATGAAGCCCATGGTCCGGCGGGTCTGGGGCAGGTCCGCCAGCCGGACGCGCAGCCGTTCCCAGCAGGCGCGGGCCGCGTCGTCGTGCATCCAGCCATGGAAGAAATCCATCTCATTCTGCCAGGACAACGGCGCGTGGACATCCCCGCCGGCGGGCAGCCCTTCCCAGAGGGGATAGGATGCCGCGGCGGCATGCATCTGCCCGAGAACGGCGCCCATGCCCTCGATGAAGGCACAGCGCGCCGATACGGGTGTCTGGTGGTACAGCTTCCCGGATACCTGTTCCATGACATACGCGCGGAAGGTGCGGCCCTCGGATTTCATCACGACGGAGGCCGCTCCATCCGCCGCGGGCAGCAATCGCGGCATCGACACGCCGTGCGTTGCCAGGTGCGCCATGAGGTTGGCGCGTTCCTCCGAAATGCGTAGCGCATGGGGATCCTTCCCGTCGACCTCGATGATCTTGAGAACGGCAGGCCCGCCTGCATGCGTGAAGCGGAACAGGATGCCGTCCGACTCCGGCCGACCGCCCGCAAACAGGGCGAGCGTGGCGGGATCGGCGTGCCAATGGGGCGCCAGCATGGCGGGAAGTGTCTTTGGAACCGGATTCATGAGTGCCTCCTACCTCTTGCCCGACAAGAGCGCCTCTGCGGTCAGAGGATTCCCTGTGGGGGCGTGACTGTCTTCATGATAGCAGGCTGCCGATACCGCCGCCCGACAATTCCGCACGCGTGCGTGGTTCCCGTGAATGCGGCATGGCCGGGTGGCTGATCCGCGGGCATGCGGGGCGGAACGCATTTCCCTCATGAGCGTGGCCGGGCCGTGCGGTGGGCGGGTTTGCGTGATGATTCGAAGGGCGTTGCGCAGACGGGGATGAGGAGTGCGGGACAAAGGTGCGGAAAAAAGAAAAACAACCGTCTCTTGGAGACGGTTGCCTGTTGGTGGGCGATACTGGGTTCGAACCAGTGACTTCTACCGTGTGAAGGTAGCACTCTCCCGCTGAGTTAATCGCCCTTGTGCCGGAGCCGGTGACTCGTTTGTCATGCCGAGCCCGCGGGTGCCTGTTCATTATAGCCAAGATGAAAAACCAAGTCAATCCCAAAGTGTGGCCAAAATGAAAACGCTGGCCGATTCGTATTCCGGGGATCATCGGCCAGGCCGGTCCATGCCGGCACGAACCGCGACGCGGTGGGCAAGCAGGGTGATCCAGCGGGAGGGCTGCTTTTTCTGCCCGAATTCCCATCCATCCCAGGCCTTCCAGACCGACTGCGGCGTGAAGCGGCCTTCCGGATCCGCCATGTCCAGCAGGTGGCGGGCCATGTCGCGGAACCGGGCGTCCTGCACGGCTGTGGGGCACCGGCTCAGGGTATCCGCGACATGCAGCAGGTCGTACCAGACGAAGGGCGCCTTGAGCCTGCGGAAATCCGTTCCCATGTGGAACAGGTACGGATGCCGCTCGCGGCTTGCTTCCCACAGGCCGAGCAATGCATCCGCGCAGCGCGCCATGCGTTCGCCGACGGACGGGCCGTCGGTACGGAAGTCCTCCGGCAGCCGGATCAGCAGCTTCAGCATCAGCAAGGTCGCATACGGGCAGGGATCCTCCTTGCGCCCCGGCCCGCGGAACCGGCCGTACCCTTCTGATACGGCGCAGGGACAGCCCTCCGGTCCGACGTATGAAAGCAGGTGCCGGATGCCGTCCTCCACCTTGTCACGCAGCGGCGCAGGCGGCCCGCCCATGGACAGCACGGTCGCCAGGATCGACGGGGCGTCGCACAGCGCCCAGCCGGCCACGGTTTCGCCGGAACCGCCGAAATGGGCGGGTATGCAGATGCTGACCTGCGGAACACCCTCGGGGGAGAGGCGATCGAGCAGCATGCGGACCAGTTCCGCTCCCATCGCATCCTCCGCCGTCACGCCGATGTCGGCGAGAAAGGCGGCGCGGTGGCAGCCCAGATCCGCCTTGCGGTGTGAGGTGACGATCTCCCGCGACCATGCATCCGAGATGAGCCGGAAAAGCGAGACAACCTGCGTGTCCTGCAGCATCGCCCCGCGTGCTTGCCGCACCTCGCCGCAGGAGGGGGATGCACCCAGCAGATCGAGCTGCGTGCGCATCACGATCCACGGCTCCCCCGCAAGCAGCCAGGCGTTGACGGAATCGACTGACGGTGTGGTCATGCATGCTCACTCCTCTCCATCCTTGCGTGCAGGCGATGCATGGAACCGGGAATCTGTACAAAACGGGAACCGACTACACATACTGAATCTTTGTCTTGTTACGTGGGAAGCATCTGTGGTAAGTTCATGATGACACATCCACCGCCTGCGGGCAACGCCTGCCGCAGGCAGGATGTTTGCATGCGATCACGCGTGGGCGGCCGCACAGGCAATGCGGTTGCCTTTTTCCCGGACAAGGCATAAGGAGGGCTTATGGACAATTTCATCTTTCAGAATCCGACACGCATCCTTTTCGGCAGGGACATGGAAGACGCTGTCGGTGCGGAAACCGCCAGATATGCGCGCAAGGTGCTCATCCACTACGGCGGTGGCAGCGTTCTCAAATCGGGCCTGATGGACCGTGTCGTCGCGTCGCTGCACAAGGCGGGCGTCGAACATGTCGATCTGGGCGGCGCGCAGCCCAACCCACGGCTCTCGCTGGTGCGTGAAGGCATCCGGATCTGCCGCGAGCAGGGTGTGGCGCTCATCCTGGCCATCGGCGGCGGCAGCGCCATCGACTCGGCGAAGGCAATCGCCATGGGTGTGCCTTATGAAGGAGATGTCTGGGACTTCTATGCGGGCAAGGCGCAGCCCGCCGCCGCCCTGCCGGTGGCCACGGTGCTGACCATTCCGGCGGCCGGCAGCGAGGCCTCGAACTCCTCGGTCATCACCAACGAGGACGGATGGTTCAAGCGGGGACACACCTCGGACCTCCTCTACCCGGTGTTCTCCATCCTCAATCCCGAGCGCATGTTCACGCTGCCAGCGTTCCAGGTGGCCTGCGGCGCGGCCGACATCATGGCGCACATGATGGAGCGCTACTTCACCAATTCCCGCCATGTCGAGACGACCGACCGCATCATCGAGGGCACGCTGCGCACCGTCATCCACAATGTGCCGCGCTTCCTTGCCAATCCCGGCGACTACGACGCCGCCGCGGAGATCATGTGGAGCGGCACCCTGGCCCACAACAACGTCATGAGCACCGGGCGCGTGGGCGACTGGGCTTCGCACGACATCGAACACGAGCTCAGCGGCATCTACGACGTGGCGCATGGCGCGGGCCTGGCGACAGTGTTCCCTGCCTGGATGAAATATGTCTTCCGCCATGACCTGAACCGGTTCGCCCAGTTCGCCGAACGCGTCTGGGGGGTCGAGTCGAACCACTGGAACCGCGAGGAATCCGTGCTCGTGGGCATGCGCCGCCATGTGGCCTTCTACCGTGCGATCGGGCTGCCCGTCACACTGGCCGAGCTTGGCGCCGGCACGGACCGGCTCGAGGAGATGGCCGACAAGGCCACCGCAGGCGACACCCGCACGGTAGGGCAGTTCGTGAAGCTGAAGAAGCACGATGTGCTGGCCATCCTCGAGCTGGCGAAAAAGGCCTGACCCGGGATGGCTCAAAGGATGTGAAAGGGCCGGCATGCGGCAT
>JAEXRM010000087.1 GCA_023440865.1 Bacillota bacterium | reverse complement strand
GGTCACGTGATCATGGCCTACTTGGCCATATACCTGTCATATGCGGACTGGTACAGGGCCAATGCCTTTTCCAGTCCCATGTCCTTGCATTGCTTGACCAGGTCCGGCACTTCGGTTACCGGACGCGTGCCGATGACGAACTTCGTGAAGTTCTCCACGATGGCCGTCTTGACGTCGTTCATGATCTTGGCGTAGTCCTGCGCTTCCGAGGAGCTCAGCGTCAGGTTGGGCAGGCACAGGCTCGTGTCGGCCTCGCCCCACAGCTTGTGCGCGGCTGTCGATTCCGCCGTGTTCAGCTCGATGGACGCCCAGGCGTCGTAACTCATCTTCTTGGGCCATGAACCGAATGTGGGAATGCCGTACTTGTTCACCTTGTCGTTGATGAGGAATTCCGGATCCTTCGCCACCTCGTCGGTCCAGGCTTTCTTCCCGTCCGCGCCGATGGTGTAGGAGACGCCTTCCTTGCCCCAGTTGATGATGTCGCTGCCCTCGTCGGTGTACATGAAGTCGATCAAAGCCAGACAGGCATCAATGGTTCCATCCTTCTCCGCCTGCGGGGTGATGACGGTGCCTTCGGTGGAGGCGGCAGGCCGAACCATCGCACTGTTCGGGCCATACGGCTTGCCATCGGGCCCCTTCATGGCGGGCAGGCCGCTGAAGGTTGCTTCGGAATTGGTCTTGCGCAGCGCGGTGTTGAAGATGTTGAAGTTGGAGGGCCAGACATGCAGCACGCCGACGCGGTCGCTGGTGACCTTCGCGTCCTGTGCCGTTCCATCCTGGGCGGCCCATTCCGGATCGAGCAGGCCTTCCTTGTACCACTTGTTCAGCAGGGTGACGAGTTCCTGGAAGTTCTTGCCGTCGTTCACGTTGACCCAGTAGTTCACCTTGCCCGTGGAGGGGTCGAGCTGGCATTCCTGGTACAGCATGCCATAAGCCGAGATGATGTTCGAGAGGGTGAAGAAGTAGGTGCCGCCCGCAAGGTTCCAGTCCGTGATCGGAATCTCGTCCTTCTTGCCGTTGCCATTGGGATCCTTGTCGCGGAACGCTATGAGGACCTCCTCGAGTTCCGTGATGCTGGTGGGGGATTTCAGGTTCAGTTTCTTGAGCCAGTCCTCCCGGACGCCCATGCCCCAGTAGGCGCCACGCTTGAGATTTTCATCCACGTGGCAGAAAAGGGCCGACGTGCCGTCGTCCAATGTCACGGAACGGCGAATGGCATCGTTGCTGTCCAACAAGCCGAACCAGGTCGGCAGGGCCGCCTTGTACTGCTCATTGGCGCTGATGTTCACCACCACGCCGTCTTCGATGGCGGAGGCGAGACCGCCGTCATAGTTGCTGAAGTTGTAGTAGAACAGATCGGTCAGGGTGCCGCTCGCCAGCATGATGGTCGCGGCGGCGTTGTAGTCGTCCGAGGAGGGAGGCCCCTGAAAGTCGATCTTGACGTTCATTTTCTCTTCAAGTGTCTGTATCCACAGCGTCTCGGACCATTTCGCCACGACTTTGGTGTTGTTCATGCCTTGCCGGTAGTAGGTGATGGTGGTGGGTGGTCCCTGTGTGACGGGCGCTGCTTCCGACGCTGCTTCCGTTGAAGCCGAAGCCGCGGTCGAGGCCGCAACGGAAGAAGAGGCGGATGGCGAGGCGGGTGCCTGTGCCGTCCCACAGCCACCCATGAGGGAGACAACCAGCGTCATGACGAGTATCAGGGCTAGCATGCGTCTTTTCTTCATGACAATCCTCCTCCTGTATCAACACCAATTCCTTGGTATTGTTCGCCGGTCACCCCTTGATGGCGCCGATCATGACGCCTTGGGTGAAATACCGTTGAATGAACGGATAGATGCACATGATGGGGACGATGGAAATGACCACGGTCGAGTACTTCATCAGCCTGCGGTACGCCTCGTTCTGGGAACCCTCATATGCGGCTGAAGCCATCTGCCCGCTGGCGTTGTTCTGGATGAGGATGGTGCGGAGAACCAGCTGCAGCGGATACTTCTCTTCCGATTTGATGTAGATGAGCGCCTGGGACCAGCTGTTCCAGTACTGGACGGCATAGAACAGCCCCAAGGCCGCAATGGTGGGGATGATCATCGGCAGGACGATCCGGAACAGCACCACGAGCTCGCCCGCGCCATCGAGTCGGGCGGATTCCTCGAGCTCGGCGGGAACGCCCAGGATGGAGGTGCGCATGATGATCAGGAAGAAGGTGTTGATCATGCCGGGGATGATGAGCGACCAGATGCTGTCATACAGCCCCAATCCCTTCACGACAAGGAAGGCTGGGATCATGCCGCCGTTGAAATACATGGTGAAAACCGCCATCAGCGTCAGGAAGCGCCCCCACATCATGCCCCGCCTGGATATGACGTAAGCGAAGACCATGGTCATGACCAGGTTGATCAGGGTGCCCACGAGAACGATGAAAGCCGTCACCTTGTACCCGTTGAGGATGGCGTCTGTCTTGAAAGCCAGCAGATAGCCGTTGAACGTGAAGCCGAGCGGGAAAAGCAGGGGGCCGCGGTGAGCAAGCAGGCGTGTCGGATCGCTGAAGGAGGCGAAAAGGACAAAGATGAACGGATAGAGGGTGACGATGCTGACCAGTGCCAGAAGAACGGCATTGCACACATCAAATGCCCGACTTGCGATGCTTTTCTTTCCGTATTGCCACATGGCGGACGACCTCCTGTCACGCTACCACAAGGAAACCTCGCTGACGCGCTTGCTGAATTTGTTCATGCCGACGAGCAGAAGGAAGTTCACGACGGAGTTGAACAGGCCGACGGCTGTGCTGTAGCTGAAATTTCCCTGCAGCAGGCCATACCGGTAGACAAAGCTCGAGATGACATCCGCCGTTTCGAAGGTGGCTGGATTGTACAGCAGGATGATCTTTTCGAAACCGACGCTCATCATGCTGCCGACACGCAGGATCAGCATGATGATGATGGTCGGCATGATGCCCGGCAGCGTGACGTGGAGGACGCATTTGAACCGGTTGCAGCCGTCGATGACCGCCGCGTCGTACAACTGCGTGTCGACCGAGGAGAGGGCCGCCATGTAGATGATTGCGCCATACCCCATGTATTGCCAGATGCCTGAAGCGATGTAGATCGTCCGGAAGTACTGTGGAAACAGGAGGAAGGATGTCGGCTCAAATCCGAATACGCCCAAGAGGCTGTTGATCAGGCCCTCCTGGGACAGAAAATCCACCAGGATGCCGCAGATGACAACCAGGGATATGAAATAGGGCAGATAGGAGATGGTCTGCACGGTTCGCTTGAAGGCCTTGTTTGACACCTCGTTGAGCAGCAGTGCGAAGAGAATGGGAGCGGGGAAACCGAACAGCAGATCATAAAAGTTGATGATCACGGTATTCAGGATGATCCGTTTCGCATAATAACCCTGGAAGAAATCGATGAAGTACTTCAATCCCACCCACTCGCTGCGGAAGAACCCTTTCAGCGGCTTGTAGTTCTCGAATGCGATCAGGATGCCGCACATGGGCAGATAATGGAAAATCAGGTAATAGGCAATGCCTACAAAGGCAAGCAGATAGATGGACCGGAAACGTTTCCAGTCCTTGACGACACGTACTCCGAACGGTAGAGGATGCCCGATCGGCTGAGGCTTGCCCAGCTTCATGCGTTCCCACCTTCCTGTGGTCCTTGTCCTATTTTGTTGGCCTGGCCGGTTGCATGTACCTGGCTGTCGATTCCCGATCCATGAGCTTCAAGGGCAGGTAGATGTTGATGTTCAACGCGCGGTTGTCGTGCTCGATCATCTCGAACATCAGCATGCATGCGGCACGGGACATTGCGTGATAGTCGAAGGACACGGTTGTGAGGGCTGGCCGGACATAGGAGGCCTGATCGATGTCATCGAATCCGACGATGCTGATGTCATGCGGAATGGATATGCCCCTGTCCATGGCCGCCATCATGGCGCCGATCGCCATTGCGTCATTCGCGACAAAGAGCGCGGTGGGTGGTTCGCCTCTGGAGAGGAGCTGGCGCATTGCGGTCTTGCCGCTTTCCATCGACCAGTCTCCATATGCCAGCCAGTTGCCGTTGATGGACAACGCGCTTTCCTGCATGGCTTCCTGATACCCGCTGAACCGGTTGACCTGAATCTGGTGCTCCGACAGGGTTCCGATATACCCGATCTGCTTGTGTCCCAGCGCAATCAGATGTTCCACCACCATCCTTGCGCCGCCCTTGTTGTCCAGGGAGATGGAGGGATAAAGCGGATGACTCTGGTTGAGGAGGACGACGGGGATACCGCTCTGGTGCAGCTGCTTGTATGTGTCATGCGGCATGAAGCTGGTAAGGAACACACCCGTCGGGTTGCAGGTCTGGATCAGGTCATCGGCCGTCTCGTTTGGAGAGAACGACTTGTACAGCAGGTCATACCCCTTCTGCGCGCACTCCCGCTCGATGGTGCGAATCAGCTTTGCATTGAAGGGTTCGCTGACCAGATCGGTATCGCCTTGACCGCGCGGAAGCAGAAACAGCAGCGTCTTTTTCCTGGGCGTGTCGACCGTGCCGTTGGCGTTCAGCACGCTTGTGCCGATGCCATGGTGCTTGGCAATCTGGCCGTCGTCCACCATCATCGACAGCGCGCGCCGGACGGTCGCCCGTTCCACCCCATACAGGGCGCACAGCTTGCTCTCCGAAGGAAGCAGGCTGCCAAAGGCGAACTCGCCATGCCGTATCCGCAGATTGATGTCGTCATAGATCTGACGATAGATGGGGATTTTCGATTCCCTGTCGATCAACGCCATGCGGGTGCCTCGCTTGTTACGATTTGTCGAGGGGATCATTGCGGCTTGAGCATATACCTATACAACATGTATGTCAATAGAGTGAACGTAACCATGATTGTTGAAATGGATAGAGCATGCTTGTTTGATGCGATGATAAGAGAACGGGGCGGGCAAGGGATTGTTGGTTCACAGCACTTGATTGTACATGGTTATGGACGAGTAAGGTATATGATATATACAACTTGTATCTGTCGTTTCATGCCCCCTGCTCCGTGTGATCAAGACGTGCGTCCTGAGCGGGTGTGGCGGGTGTCGTGATGACGTCGGGGCGGGATGCCCGCGTTGCCGGATGCCCGCGTTGCCGGATCCAGTGCCGGGAAGGTCCCTGAGGGCGTGCAGTCCTCGTGTGTGGCCGTTCGGTCATGGTTTCCCGGAAGGCGGATGCCGTTGTGACGCAGATAATCAGGGCGAAGGCGGGCTCGCTGTTGGGTATGGGGAGGGAAATCAGGGTATAATCAACTGCGGGGCGTTCGCGGGATTGCCCGAAATGAATCAAAACATCCTGACAGGGAGTCTGCATGGGCATCCAAAGCATATACGACGGGATCCTCTTCAAGACCTTGATGACGATGGCCATTCTGGTATCCGTCTTCTACGTGTCGTTCTTCATCAGCCGCTGGACACGGGCGCTTCGTCCCCATGTCCGGTCAATGCTTGTGGGGGTGTATTTCGGCAGTGTCTCCGTCCTGTTGATTTGGGGCAATCTATCCCTCAGAAGCTCGGACATCATCGATGTGCGCCTTGTCATGACAAGCATCATCGCAACCTGGTTCGGCCTCGTTCCGGCGCTGATCATGCTGGCCATGACGGTTGCGGCCGCGATAGTTGTCTACGGTGTCAGCTTCGCGTCCGGCATCCTCGTCCTGTCCCTTGCATCGTGCGCCGCGAGCGGTTATTTGTTGAGCCGGGCCATCAACGCGCACAACAAGTCCCGAAAGATGAAAATCCTGGTCAACCTGTTGCTCGGCATCATTCTGTCCGTTCAGACGGTGCTGTGGAAATGCGTGCTGCTGGTCCTGTCAAACAGGCCGATCACCCTCATGGAATCAGGCATTCACAAAGCCGTATTCTTTCTGATGATTTCCTACAGTGTTGGCATGATCCTGATGACGGAGCGGGAGATCGAAACCAAGACAAACGCGCTTGAGATGGCGAACCTTGACCTGGAGCTGGCTAACGGCGACCTGAACCACCAGAAGATGGAACTGCAGGCCGCCTACGGCCAGCTTGCGGCCTCCGAGGATGAGCTGAAGGCCCAGAACGAGGAGCTCATCACCGCGTATGACCGCATCGCAGCGTCGGAGGAGGAGTATGAGGCGCTCTTCAATGCCGGGAACGAGGCCATCTGGAAGATCGATCCCGATACCGGAAAATACAAGTACTCCGAAAAGGCTTTCCTGATGTTCGGTTATGAGCCGCATGAGGCGGATGCGTTTGATGCGGATCGACCTAACCGGCGGCATCCCGACGATGCCGTCATGGTGGGGGAACATGAGCAGCGGCTGCTGGACGGTGACATCAACCAGTATGTGATCGAGTACCGGGCCCGGCACAGGGACGGACATGAGCTGTGGGTCCGGAACAAGGCCACGCGGCTGATCTATCGGAACGGCATGGACATGGGCATCATCGGATCCCTCCTCGACATCTCCGAAATCAAGGCATATGAGCGAAAGATCCTCGACATGGCCTATGTCGACAGCCTGACCGGCCTGCCGAACCGACGTGCGTTCGGCGAGTGGTTCGAGCAGTGGCTCGCATCCGATTCCGAAGCCCTTTCGCATGGCGTCCTCTTTTTTGTTGATACCGACAATTTCAAGTACATCAACGATGTCATGGGGCACCATGTCGGCGACGATCTCCTGCGGCAGACGGGCCTTCGCCTCCAGACGCTCGGAAAGCAGGTGCAATGCCACATCAGCAGGGTCGGGGGTGATGAGTTCGCCATCATCCTGCAAGGCGAACATGGGCATGATGCGATTGAAGACATGGCAGCGAAGATCGCGCATGCGTTTGCCACGCCCTACTCGTTGAGTGGAAGACAGCTGCAGCTCACCATCAGCATGGGCATCACCCGTTTTCCCGAGGATGGCACGACGGTGGGCAAGCTGATGAAGAACGCGGACATCGCGATGTACAAGGCCAAGGGCATGGGGAAGGACGGCTGGTGCCACTTTGATGTGAGACTTGAAGAGGATGCCTCGGAACGGATGCAGATGGAAAGCCATTTGCGCAAGGCGGCAGAGAATGGCGAGCTGAGCCTTCGCTACCAGCCGCAGGTTCATATCCTCGACAGAAGGATTGTCGGATTTGAGGCGCTTGTCCGATGGAACAGCCCGACCTTCGGCATGGTCAGCCCGGTACGGTTCATTCCGATTGCCGAGGATACCGGTCTGATCATTCCGATCGGGAACTGGATCCTGCGAGAGGCCTGTCTGTTTGCGAAGCGGCTGAACGAACAGGAGCCGGCGGAACGCAGGTTCGTGTCGGTCAACATTTCCCCGCTTCAGGTCATGGATCCCGGCTTTCTGGACATGGTGTGGAAGATCATCCGCGAGACGGGCATCGAACCATGCCTGCTGGGTATCGAGATCACGGAGACCGCATTGCTCGAGTCGTTCGATACCGTGGCGGATAAGGTCGGGAGCCTGCGGAACGGCGGGATCCACGTATCGCTGGATGATTTCGGCATGGGCTACTCTTCCCTGAATCATTTGCGCACCCTGCCAATCGACACGGTGAAGATCGACAAGTCATTCGTCGATGACATGATTCGTGACGAGAAGAGCTACATCCTCACCGAGGAGATCATTCGGATATCCCACAAGCTGGGCGCCGACATCGTCGCGGAGGGTGTCGAGCAGGAGGCGCAGGTGGCGCTTTTGAAGGCATACGGCTGCGATGCCGTGCAGGGATATTTGTTCAGCAAGCCGGTTTCACAGGAGGAAGCGCTTGCCTACCGGCTGGCATGAGCCTGTTCAGGAGCGTTCATCCATGACCTTTTTGATGTGCAGTCTCTGTGCAATCCGCAGGATGAGCATGCCGGCGCCGGACTCTCCGTGATGGCATCCTCAGCGGATGGTCTTGAATGGAACACATGCCGGTGAAAAAAGAATGCATGGATGATAAAGTATGTACGGATGAAAAGGTTTGCACGGATGAAAAGGTATGCACGGATGAAAGGGAATGCACGGATGAAAAAGTTGATACGGATGAACGCGCGTACGCTTGCAATCGGGAAGGGATGTCTGTTGCTTCTGTTGCTTGCCTGCCAGCTGGTGTGCAGCGGCTGTACAGGCGTCCGCACGGGTGTTGCCGATGCGGTCGGGCACACGCCGCAACCAGGTGTCGCATGCGTATCGGCTGCCGGGACGGCTTCAAACAGTCCCAACGCCGTTGTGGCGGATGCTGGGGTCAAGATGAACGAGGCGGAGGACCCTGTCGAGGTGTGGTTCCGTGGACAGGACGCTCGGACGCTCGACACGCTTGACACGGTTGCCGATGCGGATTCCCTGTATCTGGCGGCGGAAGGGGATACCCTGCTGCTGGCATCCATCCCGGATGAGAAAGTGTATCTGTATGGATGTGCCGGAGCAGACGCCGTGATTCTTCGGATGGATGACAGGTGTCAGCTGTTCCGTTGGACATATGCCTCCCCGCGGTTGATTCCACCACAAATCGGCTATGCGGACTATGACCGCGATGGCATCAAGGAAGCCGCGATCTCCCTGCATACCGGAACCGGAACAGGCGTCAGCGTCGAGCAGCTGTATCTTGTCGAGATCCTTGAGAATGGCACATGCAGCGCCGTGGCATATGCCCCGGACCAGTACCTCGGACAGCTGGCGGAGCACATCACGGCCACCCTTGACCAGGAGGAAGACAGGCTGCTGCTTGCCGTCGACGGCAGGAACATGGGGGAGGGGATCGACCTGTCCGCGTGGCTGCGTGAGGGCGCCCGGTATGAACGCATCTGGTTCGGATCACAAATCGCCTTCGATGTGGCGGGAGAGGGCATCACGCTGCGCACCACCCCCGGGTGCTGTTTTGAAGGCGTTGCGTCGGCACAGTATGAAGGCATGCCTGACTTCGCGGCGGAAATCGTATGGCATGATGGCGGATTTGCGTTGTCGGACGTGAAGATGGTCGATCGGTGATACGCCGATAATCGCTCCGTGTGATTCATGCCGGCGGATGGTTCCGGTATTGCATCGGCGTGACGCCGGCGAACTTCTTGAAGACGGCGCAAAAGTGGCTTTGGGAGCTGAAGGCAAGCGTCTGCGCAATATCCGACAGGGACAGCCGGGAATGGACAAGCAGGTGTCTGGCCTCTTCAACCCGCTTCAGCTCGATGTGGCGGGTCAGCGTTTGTCCCGTCGTCCGGTGGAACAGCCAGGACAGATATTTCGGAGTCAGACCGGCCTCACCGGCCAGATCCTGCAGGGTCAGCCGTTGGTGGTTGCCGCTGGAGATGGCATCCATGCAGCGCTGAATCGAACGGGGCCAGGTACGGCGGTTTTCCTGCCGGGCGGCTGCAACCCGGTGCGTGAACGCCAGCGCCATCTGTTCGTTCAGGGACTGCAGTGCGGACACGGACTTGGCCTGCTCCATCCGGCGGATGTACACGTCGCTGAGCGAGAATGCGTCCTCCTCGTCCATGCCGCCTTCGATGGCCGCCCGTGTCACAAGCGTCGTGTTGGCGATGCTGCCGTAAAAGAGCTCCTGGCGCGGATCTGACAGGTTCGTCATGATGCCGTACCGGATCGCCGGCAGCGAGCGCCACGTCCGCTCCAGCCCGGGAATGTCCCCGTTGCGGACGCAATCGAGAATGGCCCTTTCCTCCTCGTAGGGGGTGTGCATGCGGTTGTCTTCGCGGTTGTGGAACCGCTCCTGAACGAGGGAATGCTCGACGGACGCAGGCGGACTGCCTTCCGCAGTCGAACTGCCTTCCGCAGTCGGACTTCCTTCCGCAATCGGTCTGCCTTCCGCTGGTTCTCTGCGGGTGTTCGGGGATTGCGCTTCTTTTGTTGCCGGCATCCTGTCACCTTCCTCCGATCCGCCTACGCCTGCTGCGTGCCTGTGTTCCCGGTCCATGCGCCGACTGGCCGCATCGCCGCAGGCGTCATCATGATGAACGTATGCCATGTACAGGGGATTGTCAAGAAATCATGTCAAAATACACGAAAAGGTGATAGGCAGATTCGGCCATGCGCGACAAAATGGGTATGGGGAGCGGCCTGCCAGCAGTGCCGCACGGGGAGGTTCGCATGGAGTGCAATGTCAAGCTGACCCATCGGGAAAAGGCGGCCTACGGACTGGGTGATCTGGGCAACAACATCGCCTATGGTGCCGTCGGTTTCTACTTTGTCTTTTTTTTGACCGACGTGGCCGGTCTTTCGCCCGTGCTTGCCGGCGGCATCTTCCTCGTGGTCCGCATCTGGAACGCGATCTGTGACCTGCTGACGGGTGCCGTGTCCGATCGGATCCGTTCCCGTTTGGGTCGCCGCAGGCCCTTCCTGCTGTATGGTGCCGTGCCGCTGGCGGTGGGGTTCGCTTTGCTGTGGATGGTCCCCTTCAAGGGAGACCTGGCGCTGGCCGCTTACTACACACTCGCCGGCATCCTGTTCAACACGCTGTACTCGCTGGTCTCGATTCCCTACAATGCCCTGCTGCCGGAGCTGACCCGGGACCCGGATGAACGGACAAGCCTCTCCGCATGGAAGATGGCCTTCTCCTTCGTTGGATCGCTGCTCTCGGCGATGGGGGTCACATGGATCGTGGATACGCTGTACCCTGGCAGGACGCAGTATCCGAAGAGTTTTCCCGTCATGGGACAAATCCTGGGCGTCATGCTGGCGATCAGCATCCTGCTTTCCTTCGCGGGAACCCGGGAGCGGGTGACGGTGGCTGATGACGCCAAACCGGAACGGCTTCGTGACAGCCTTCTGTCGCTGTTGCGCCTGCCGGCGTACCGGTCCGTGCTGGGCATGTTCCTGTGCAACATGGTGGCGTTCGATGTCGTGATGGCGCTCTACATCTACTACATGAAGCACGCCCTGCTGCTCTCCGAGGACCTGAGTTCCGTGTTCATGGCAATTCCGCTGGTGGCCGCCGTCGTCGCGACACCGCTGTGGGTGGCGGTCAGCAACCGCATCGGCAAGAGGAAGGCGTATGTGGTATCGGCCCTGTACTTCATGGTGCCGCTGCTTTCATGCCTGCTCCTGCCGGCGGGCAGCATCGCGCCGGTGGTGGCTGCCGTTGTGCTGATCGGTGTGGGCATCTCCGCGTCGCAGGTGCTTGTGTTCGCCATTCTTCCCGATGTCGTGGAGATCGACGCGCGACACAACGGAAAACCGCGGGAGGGTGTGATCTACGGCGTGACGATGCTCCTGTACAAGATGGGATCGGCCGTGACGGTTGCGGTCGTGACGGCCGCGCTGGGCTGGTTCGGGTACGTGGAGGCCGCACCCGGAACAACGGTGGTGCAATCTCCGGTGGCGGTGCTCGGCATCCGGGTGTTGATGGGGGTTGTGCCTGCGGCATGCCTGCTGCTTTCGGTGTGGTTCGTCAGCCGGTTTGGGCGGGAGTCGGCATGCGACGGCACGGTGGCAGCGGCTGTGGGCCGGGGGCATGCGGAATGAGTGAAACATGTGTAGAGGAGCGCGGAAATATGATGGCAGGCGACGGCGAAAAGGGATCACCTGTACCGGAAGCACCCGCAGCCTGGGGCGATCCGGCCGCATGGCGCGTGCAGGCGGCCGGTTTGGTGGCGCGCATGACGCTCAAGGAGAAGGCTGCTCTCTGCTCCGGCGAGGACTGCTGGCACCTCAAGCCCATCGACCGGCTGGGGCTCGACGCGGTCGCCATGGCGGATGGCCCGCACGGCTTGCGCAAGCAGGTCGGTGAGACAGACAACTTCGGCATCGGGGAGTCGGTGCCCGCTGTCTGCTTTCCGACGGCAAGCGCGCTGGCATGCAGCTTTGACCGGAGCCTGACGTCCGAAGTCGGGCGGGCCCTGGCGGAGGCATGCCTGCAGGAAGGCGTTTCCGTTATCCTGGGTCCCGGCGTGAACCAGAAGCGAAGTCCCCTATGCGGCCGCAACTTCGAATACTTCAGCGAGGATCCGCTGGTTTCCGGCGAGATGGCGGCTGCCATGATCCAGGGCGTGCAGGCGTTGGGCGTGGGGTGCTCGCTCAAGCATTTCGCCGTGAACAACCAGGAAACGCGGCGCATGTCGATCGATGCCGTCGTGGATGACCGCGCGTTGCGGGAAACCTATCTGCGGTCCTTCGAGATTGCCGTCCGAAAGGGAAGGCCGGCGACCGTCATGTGCGCCTATAACCGGCTCAATGGCACCTATTGCTCGGAAAACCGCTGGCTGCTGACCGATGTGCTGCGTACCGAATGGGGCTTCGACGGCATCACCGTTTCAGACTGGGGCGCAGTGCACGACCGTGCCCGGGGCGTCGCGGCCGGGCTGGATCTCGAGATGCCGGGAAACGGCGGTCTGAACGACAAGAAGGTTCTGGATGCCGTGAAGGCGGGCGTTTTGCCGGAAGCGGCGCTCGACCGAACGGCGGAGCGGCTTGTTGCATTCCGCCTGATGTGCATGGCGAACCGCCGACCCGGATTCCGATATGATCCGCAGGCCCATCACCTGCTTGCCGTGACGGCGGCATCCCGTTCGGCCGTGCTGCTGAAGAACGACGGGGGGCTTCTGCCCGGTGGAAAGAACCAGCGGGCGGCCGTCATTGGCGCCTTTGCCCGTGAGCCGCGGTTCCAGGGGGCTGGCAGCTCACGGATCCATCCGGCTGAGGTCGACACGCCTTGGGATGCGCTGTGCGGGCTGGGCGTGGATGCGGTTTACGCGTCCGGTTACCGGCTGGACGCATCCTGCGGTGCCGATCGCGCAACCGGGGCGACTGCGGATCGGTTGATCGCCGAAGCCTGCGCCGCCGCCCGCGGCCGGGATATCGTCTACCTGTTCGCCGGGCTGCCGGCCGCCGACGAGACTGAGGGACTCGACCGGACGCATCTGTCGTTGCCGCCCGCGCAGAACCGGTTGATCGAGGCCGTTTGCGATGTCAATCCGAACACGGTGGTCATCCTTGTCTGCGGAGCGCCGGTAGAGCTCCCCTGGATCGATCGGCCCAGGGCGGTGCTGCTGGCCTGCCTGGGCGGCGAGGGCATGGGGCGGGCAATCGCATCACTCCTGCTCGGGGAGACGGTACCGTCCGGAAAACTGGCGGAGACGTGGCCGGTTTCTCTCGCGGATGTACCGGCGCACCATGATTTCCCGGGCGGACAGACGCGTGTCCTGTATCGGGAAAGCATCCACGTCGGCTATCGCTACTACGACAAGGCGGACAAGCAGGTCCGGTTCCCGTTCGGCCATGGACTTTCCTATGCGCCGTTCTCGTACGATGGGCTGCAGGTGGCGCCTGATGTGGTGATGCCGGGCACATCGGTGTTCCTGTCCTTCACCATCACCAACGGCGGCCCGCGGGCTGCGGACGAGATTGCGTTTGCCTTTTTGGAGAAGGCTTCGGACAAGGTTTTCCGTCCGGCGCGGGAGTTGGCGGCATTTACCCGGGTGAGGATCGAACCCGGAGAGACGAAGCGGATCGACATGACGCTGGAGCCCGAGGCTTTCCGGCATTACGACGCGGAAGCCGACCGGTGGCGGGTGGAGCCGGGATTGTGGCGCATTCGGGTCGGTGGTTCCTCGCGCAATCTGCCCCTGTCCACAGAGATCCGCATGGGGG